>DASTJZ010000219.1:0-13187 GCA_035716185.1 Candidatus Dormiibacterota bacterium | reverse complement strand
CCGGGTCGCCAGGCACATCGGTCTCATCCAACACACGTCTGAGTCACAACCCGCTGGTGTTTCACGTCGCAGCGCTCGGTCCGTGGACGCTCGATTGGCGAGCGGCCGTGGGAGTCACGATTGGGTTATTGCTTTTTGCCGCGCTGACACTCTTCACGATCGCGATCATCCGCCGCCGCACTCGAGCCGCGAGCGCCGCTGCGACCGAAGATAAGGCCGCCTGACGTCGACGCTCAGGCCGACCGCGCCCGGGGCATGACCTCGAGCGCCGGAGGCGTCGCAACCCAGCGATCGTTTTTTCGCTCTAGCCTCCAGCCATCTTCATGCACCTTTCGATGATGCGCGTTGCAGACAAGCCCTAAGTTGTCGATCTTCGTCGGTCCGCCGTCAGCCCAGAAGACCAGGTGGTGTCCCTCGCACCAGGGCGCCGGACGATCACAACCAGGGAAGACGCAGTGACCATCGCGAGCGACGAGGGCGCGACGTGTCGATGGCGGAATCGTCCGAGTGGCGTGCGTGGTCTCGTACTCGAGCTCGCCCCGTCCAATGATCCGCGAGATCGCGCTGTCGCAGGCAAGCCGCCGAACCGTCTCGGCAGGAACCGTGCCGCCCCACTCCAGCTGTCCGGCCGGCGCGCCGTCGATGCCCGCGAGGGTGTCGACGGTGGTCTTGATGATCATCAGCGGTCTTGGGCCCGAGCCGTTGGCCCCGCCATTGGCCGTCGCGCCATTGGCGCCATCGCTGGCCCGACCGGCACCGCTGGCCCTTCCCATGCCTGGTCGCAGCGCGTCGATCAGCGCGTCGTGCGCCCGCTGGCCGCCGCTTCGTTCGTCGGCCTTGCGCGGCTTCAGGTACGGTTCGATCGCCGTGCGCACGATGGCGGCCGCCTCCGGCACCAGCTGCCCTTCGATGCGGGCCAGCCCGTTGACCGGCTCGCCGATGGACAGGTAGCGGCGCTGGTAGGCACGGTTGGCCTCATCCAGCGCGGCATCGCGATCTACCTGGTGCTCGAAATTCTTGGCCACCGTGACGAACTGTCCCGGATCCATCGCCTGGGCGGCCTCGAGCAGCTTGGCCTCACCCTTGCGCACGGCCGCCGCGCCCACGTGCTCGGCGGTCCTGGCCATCGCCACGGCGTGCTGGTAGCCGATCTCGCCGCGAGCCAGCGCCTCCTCGGTTTTCGGCAGGCTGCCCAACTGCCGTGCCATCTCGACGCGTTCTGCCGCGGCGCCACCATTCAGCTTGCCCTTGTCGCGCAGCCATGGCACCACGCCGAGCGCGCCATCTGCCTTATAAGCGCCCGACTTCTCGAAACGCCTGAGGGCCTCGGCAGCAACGCCTTCCACCATGTCGACGACCTGCCGGCTTTGAATGACAACTGTGCCCATCGCGTTATCGGGCTGCTGGGCCATCCAGGCGGGCACATCTCGAAGGGCCACGAAGATCTTTTCGAACGGCGACTCGCTGGAGCTGCTCATGCTTCCGACATCGTGACAGACAGTTTTGACAGCTGTCTGTCAAAACCCGCGGCCTACTACTAAATCTTTCGAAGGTCCCGGGCCACAAGCTGCGCGCCCGCATCGGCCTACCAGAGCTACTGGCTCAGGTACGCGGCCGCTACTTACAGGTCGGCACCTGGTCGTTGATCAGATCGCCGGTCTTCGCGTCGAGCGCGGCCATCGCGACATGGAAATCTTTGTCCGAAACCCCTCCGCCGGCGGCCGTATCGCCGCTGAAATGCCAAACGAAGCTGCCGTAAGAAAAAACCAGAATGACTCGCCGCGCCGGGTCACTGCCATAAAAGATGTTCTGTGCATCGGTCGCTGGCAAGCCAAACGCCGCCGAGTATTCGGCGACCGACACCTGCACCGCGAAATTTCGAGAGTCTCCCGACTGAAAATGGCTGTTCACAACATCTGAGCCAATGTCGATCGTCCCCGCAGCCTGGTAATTTCGAGCCTTCAGATACGCGAGGTCGAGCACGTGCGGAGCATTCGCCGTCGGGAAGACCGGCTGGCAATCGCCGACCGTCGGTCCACTTTGAAGCGCAAGCGCGACAGCGATCGAGACCAAAACCAACGTGCCGGTCGCAGCGGCCACTAGCGAATGGCCCTTTGTCACGTTTGTTATGCAGCCAGGTCGTCGATGTCGGATGTGGCGGCCGGCTTCGCAACGTTGGGCGCGACCCGCTCACGAAGCATCGGTCCAAGGCGATCCAGCCGCTGGCCCAGCTTGTAGCCATATCGCTGCACGAAATCTTCGACGGCCAGGTACGGCAGCTGGCCCCAGGCGAGCCCCTTGACCAAATACCACGCCGCGCGCTTGACGAAGTGCCGCGAGTCCGGCCAGAGCGTCCCACCGTTGTCACCGTAGTGCTTGTCCGTGTACCCGGTCAGCAGCGCGAGCCGGTACATCGTGTTCAGGCTGGCCCGCAGCGGCCTGACAACGAGCGCGTCGGGCGCGTAGCCGATCGTGCAGCTGGCCAGGATAACCTGGCGGGCCCAGACCCGATCGGCGCCAATTGGGAGATGCTCGTTGAAACGGATGCCCCGCCAGATCGACCGGCGGACCGCCGCGTTCTCGATAAAGAACGGAAGACCCTTGTACGGCACACGGTCGCCAATCCGGAGTCGACGCCAGTGCGGCTCACGGCAGAACCGCTGACCGAGCCGAAATCCCGACAGGGGATCGCTCTCCATGGCGGCCTCCTGCCGGCCATAAACGCCCGCCACCGACGGATCGTCGAACGGCGCTGTCAGGTGGTTCAGCCAGTCACCATTTGCCGGAACTGCGTCCTGACCAAGGAACACGACCACATCGCCTTTGGCCTCCTGCATGGCGGCGTTCCAGGTCCGCGGGCCGAAGGGCTCGCCGATCTGGACAAAGCGAGCCAGCGCGAACTGGCTGACGATGTGTTTGGTCGCGTCGGTCGAGCCGCTGTCGGCGCAAAGGATCTCGAGCGGCTGCCGACCCTGCCCCATGATCCGGTGCAGGACGGTACCGAACGCCCGGCCGGCATTGAGAGTGGGAATGACGATCGAGATCGAGGGTGCGGCGTCGGCCATCACGCACTGTAACGGGCCGCGAACGGCTTTCCGGCCTAGACGCTAAGCGAACCTGACAGTGATGAAGTAATAATTCTTCTGGGTGGCGGCGTCCATCACCCGGATCTCGCCCTTGGCGCCTGACGTCGCCCCCGAGAACGTCACCGAGACGTCATAGTGACCGTAATCTGGCTTCGATGCCGAGGCGGTCGTCGTCCCCCGGCCGAGCTCGTTGCCGCTCGCATCCTTGACGACGGCGATCACCGCGCCATTCGGGACGCTCGCCGTCCCCGAGACTTCCACCGGCGAACTGATCGGGCTCCCACCGTCCGGGCTGTCGATGATGATCCGGAGCCCGCCGTCGATGGGCGTCGCCGCGGTCTGCGGAAGTGAGGAGGACCCGGGAGATGCACCCGTGCTACCTGACGGCGACGCGCTCGCGGAGCCCGATCCGGCGGTCGACGGCGAGCCACTCCCCAGGACGAAGGTCGCGTTGGTATCGCCACCGCACCCCGCCACGAGCATGGCGGCGGCGACGATGATGGCGACCGCGATCCCCTTCACGACTGCATCAACGACCCCTCTCACAAACGGTTACGAGCCCCGCCCCAGATCAGGCCGCATTATAAACTCACCGGATCAACATTTTTGCGTACCAGCATGGCATCTATCCGCGGTCCGAGAAGGTCGTCGCAGCTACCCGGGGGCTGGACCGCGGCCGGGTCGGCCAGGATGCCGTGGACGCCGCCTATCGCGAGGATCTGGCCGGCTGGATCCGGGTGCAGCAGGAGGCTGGCCTGGATTACTTTTCGGATGGACTGTTCCGCTGGCAGGACATCTTCCGGCCGCTGGCAGAGGGCCTTGGACCAAAGAAGCCGGAAGAGCTGGTGCGGTGGTTCGATACGAACACGTTCTTCCGGGCGCCCGAAGTCACGTCGGTCGACAGCCCTAGCGTCTCGGGCGTCATCCCAGACGCGTCGGTGCCCAGGCCTCGCGTGGTCACCTTGCCGTCGCCATACACGTTCTCTCGGGCCACGCGCCAGGCGGCCAACCGAAACCAGCTGATGAAGGATCTCGCCGAGCGGGTACTGCGGCCCGCCATCCATGCGGTGCACGACGAAGGCGCCAGTCTGATCCATCTCGAGGAGCCCTGGCTCATCTATTACGGCATCGACAACGCGGATTGGAAGCCGTTCGAGGATGCACTGGCCACGCTCGACGTTGACGGCGTGAAGATCATTCTCCACTGCTACTTCGGCGATGCTGGGCCGTATTTCGATCGCCTGGTGAAGCTGCCGGTGACCGCCATCGGCGTCGACCTGATCGAGACCGATATCGATCAGCTGGGCAAGCGACGCTCCGACAAAGCGCTCCTTCTCGGATGCATCGATGGCCGCAACTCGGTCCTCGAGCCGGCAGCTGGCATCGTGGAGCTCATCCAGCGGATCGCCGAGACCGCGCCTCCCGCCGATCTTTATCTTTCGTCAAACTGCGAATTGCAGTACCTCCCGACCCAGGTCGCCGCGAACAAGGTGCGCCGGCTCGGGGAGGTCGCGCAAAAAGCGAAAGGACTGGTGAAGGTTTGAACCTGGCCATCGATCCAAAGCCGCTGCTGACGCACGAGATTGGTTCGCTCGACAAGCCGGGTTGGCGCGTCAAGGCGTACGCCGGCCAACCGCTCGCCGGTCCCGATTTCGAGGAAGCCCGATCCTGGGGCGAGCGGCTGCAGGTGCCCGAATACGAACGGCTCCTCGATCTGTTGCATCGGGCCCCATTTGCCAAGGAGCAAAAATCGGAAATCCAGCGCTGGTCAAGCCTCTACGCGCTCCGGCTCGAGGAGAGCGCCGGGCTCGATGTCGTCTACGACGGCGAGCAGCAGCGCACGGAGATGTACGACTGGGCGGTCACCCATGCGAATGGGTTTGAACGCCGCGGCAGTGTGCGCGCGTTCGACAACAAGTACTACACCAAGGCCGCGGTGGTGGCGCCGATTTCGCTGGGGGCGCCGTTCCACAATGCCGAGTTCTCCTATCTGGTGTCGGTTGCCGAAGCGGAGCTCAAGGTGCCAACTACCGGCGCCTACACGATTGCGGACTGGTCCTTCGATGAGCGCTATGACACCGACACGGATCTACGCGAGCCGGCTGCCGAACGCCGGCGCAAGCGCAAGGCCGCCCGCCGCGACTTCGTGCTCGACATCGCGCGCAACCTGATCCGGCCGAATGTCCAGGCCCTGCTCAACGTTGGCGCGCGCTGGATCCAGATTGATGAGCCCGGTGCTTCGACCGAGCCGGACGAGCTCGATTTGTTCGTCGATAGCTTCAATGCCACTGTCGAGGGACTGGACGCCATGTTCTCGACCCACCTCTGCTTCTCGGACTACAACCTGTTCTTCCCTGCCATCGAGCGCATGTCGCAGTGCCGTCAGTTCGCGGTCGGGTTCGCCAACTACGACAGCCGCGAGCTTGGGACCACCGACAGCGCGCGGCCCGGCTACCAGGTCATCAAGAAATTCCGCGATCTGCCATCCAGGCCCGCCCTCGGGCTAGGTGTTCTGGACATTCACAGCGACTTCATCGAGTCGCCCGAGCTGGTGCGCGACCGCGTTCTCTACGCCGTCAAGGTATTCGACGACCCCAGCCGCATCCACGTGACTCCCGACTGCGGCCTGCGCACGCGCTCGTGGCAGGTCGCCTACGAGAAGCTGCGCAACATGACCGCCGGCGTGGCCCTGGCGCGCGAACAGCTACGCATCTAGCGCGCACCTTCGCCGGGAGAGCCGCTCGGATAGCCGGGCATCCCCTCGCCATTCTCGGTGTCGTGCTCGCCGTCTTCTTCTATAAGGAGCTGTTCCTCGGCCAGGTGTTCTCGCCGGCCGACCTGTTGCTGGGCTCGAATCCCTGGCAGGCGTATCGACCGCCCACCTTCCACGCGGCGTCCAATCCGCTTCGCTCCGACGAAGCCCTGATCGGCTATCCACATCGGGTCGATATGGCAAACGACGTGCGAGCCTTCGGCATCACACTCTGGCAGGATCACACCCTCGGCGGTTCACCGCAGAGCTACGCCGTCCACTACCTCGGGGCCTGGGTCTACCCGCCTGCCCTGGTCTTTCTCTTTCTCGGGGGTGCCGCCGCCAACACGCTGATGTACCTGACGATCCCGCTGTATGCCGGGATCTCGATGTATCTCTTCAGTTCGCTGCTGACACACCATCGGTGGGCTCGAGCCTTCGGGGCCATCGCCTTCGCGCTCAACGGCTACTCGACCGTGTGGCTGAGTGCCTTCGCGCTGCCGGTAATCGTGGCCACCCTGCCGCTGAGCCTGTATCTCGGCATCCGCTTCCTCCGCGATAAGCGGATGCTTTTCGGCATTTTGTTCAGCCTTTCCCTGGGAGGCATCTTTTACCTCGCCTATCCGCCGGCGATCATCATCTACGCGGCTGTGCTGGCTGTCTTCCTGGTGGCCTACTGGGCTGCCGATCCAGGCCCACGGACCGTCCCGCTGCTGCAGCTCGTCGGACTGGGCGTGATCGGGGTCGGCCTCGGCGCGGCCGCAGGATTGCCGACGATCGCCGAGCTCAGCCATTTAAACGGCACTGCCTACCGCAACCCTGACAGCCCGATCCCCCTGCACTTTCTTGCCACGTTCATCTATCCCAATTTTTTCGGCAATCCCATCGCCAACGACTGGCGCGCCACCATCGGCAACTACTGCGAGGACATCGCCTATGTCGGCGCGTTGCCCCTCATGCTCAGTGGGCCGGCCCTGCTACTGGGCGTCGTCCGACGACGCGCGGCGCCGTTCGTTATCGGCGCCGTCACGATCGGCGTGCTGGCAGTCGTGCTGGCGTATGTCGGGCCGGTGGTCAGCGTGCTCAACCGCCTGCCCATCCTCTACGGTGTGAATCCGGCCCGCTGGACCGTTGGTATCGACCTCGCCGTCATCATTCTCGCCGTCATCGGTCTCGACAGCCTGCTCACCGGTCCGGTTGGGCGGCCACAGCTCGTCGCCCTTGGTGCCACGCTCGGGTTATTCGTGTTGGGCGCATCTGGCGGCGTGCTCGTCAGCCACGGTGGGCTGCTGCACCAGGATGCCTTCATCGTCCGAGATGTCTGGCTGAGGTTGGCGTTGATCGCGCTCGGGGCCACCGCACTCGCCTGCCTGGCGATCTTTTCCAACTTCCGGTGGGCGCTCGCGCCGGTGCTCGTGCTGATCCTGGCCGTCGACCTCGTGAGCTTCGGCTTCCAGTTCAATCCGGCGATTCCCACGGCCGAGTTCTATCCGACCACGCCTGCTCTTCGATTTCTCGAGCAACACGCCGCAAACTACCGGGTCCTACCCGTTGGCGGATTGTTGTACACGGACGACGTCTCTACCTACGGCCTCGACGTCATCACCGGCTACGACCACTTTCGCAACGACCGTTACGTCGCGCTCCTGGGGGACAATCTCTCGGCGTCCGAACGTGCGTTGTGGTCGAAATCTGGGTTCGTCATCATCTCCGACCAGCCGCACCTCGAGAGCGACTTGTTCAGCATGCTGGCCGTCAAGTTTGCGTATTTCCCGCAAAAGCCAGACGACCGCACGATCGCGGCCTGGCAGCACTGGCGGGTGGCCTACAGCGGACCCGACGGCGCAGTGCTCGAGAATCTGGCCGTGCTGCGCAAGCAATTCCTGGTCGCCGGCCTGACGGGCAAACCGCGCAGCATCGATCACGCTGCAGTCGGGCCAGATCATGATCAGTTGACCGTCGACGGTGGCGGAACGCTCGTCTGGGCAAAACCCTGGGAGAAGGATTGGACGGTTTCCGTCGACGGCCGTCCCGCATCCACGCAGCCCTACCACGGCTATTTTCTGTCCGTCGTCCTGCCGCCGGGCCGGCACGTGGTCTCGATCACGTTCCAGCCAGGGATTTACCTGATTGGTGTGATTGCCTCCGCGCTCTCGCTTCTCGTGCTTCTTTCCCTCGCCCTGGGGGGTGGTCTGAGCCGCCGGGCTCCAGCTTGCTAGAACCGCAGCGGCTGAGGTTTCATGGTCCAATGCCTCGGGCAACACGGGCAGTGAAAGGAGTGATACTCGGAGTGGCGGCCGGTGCGATCGCAGTCAAGCAGGCACTGACTGGACCGCTCGCGGCGGCGGCACAGCCGGAACTCGAACGGGTCAAACAGAGCCTGGACGAGAAGACGAAACCGGCATTGACCCAGGCCGCCGCGGTTCTGGACCAGGCGAAGACTGAAGTGACCGGCGTCGTCGTCCCTGCTTCACCGCCCGGATCGCCGACCGGCACGGCCCATCCGCGGACGCAAGCTGCTTGGCAAACCCATTCTGGGCGCGTTTCCTCGGGAATCGCCGACGAGCCACCCAATGGACAGCGGCCCTACAGTCGCGCCTTGCTCCAGAAAATCCTTCGCGAGGCCGCGGTCCGCCATGGCCTCGATCCCAAGCTCGTCCTCGCGCTCTCCTACTGGGAGAGCGGATGGGACCAATCGAGGGTCTCGGTAACCGGCGCCGTCGGCTTGATGCAGGTCGAACCTGACACGGCGCAGGAGGCGGGGCCCGGCCTCCTCGGCCGACCCGTCAACATCGACGATCCATACGACAATGCCGACGTGGGCTGCGCGATCTTTCGCGCCTACCTCGAGGATTTCAAAACGCCGTCGATGGCGCTGGCTGCCTACAATCAGGGCCCGACCAGCCTGCGCCAGAATGGGATCTTGCCCGATACCCAGGCGTACGTTGACGGGATCGAAGCCCTGGCAACACAGCAGAACCCCTAATAGCGCCGCAGAACGAGCCCTGAGCGGCCCCCTGGCTGAGCGGGCGCGGGGATCGGGGTGGCGAACCGAACGAGCTGGCCTCGCTGAGCCGCTGGACCACAAGGCCGCGCCGGGATCACTTTCATGGATCGCATCGCCGAGGACCAGGCGGGACAGGCTGGGGCGACCGATGCGGAGTTGACGTCGACCATCAGGGACGACTCGTCGACCGCCTCAAACTGGGCGGCCGGAATTGTCTTCAGCTCGCTCAGCAGGCTGTCCGGCCAGTTTGCATCTTCGGTGCCACTGAAGTACCAGTTGCTGCCGTTGTCGGCGAGGATCAAGCCGTAGTGCTGCATCGCCAGCAGAATGACCTGCGCCTGCGGGCTGAAGTGGGAGATATCGTAGGTCGCCTTCAGGCGGAAGCGTGCTCCCATCGGTGGCAGCGCGGGATTTGCCGCGGCGCCCGCCTGATGTCGAGCCGGCCAGAGAAAGCTCTGATCGGTTTGCTGTGCCGTGAAGCGGATTGCGTGGCTGATCGCACCGGCTTGCACTTCGTCCCACCTGACCAGTCCGGGAAAGATCGGGAGACCGGCCGCATCGGCGGAGGTCCACCCGAGGGGACGTAACGCGTCTGACCCAAGAGGGAAGATCGCCCCCGAGCCGGCCGACCAGGATGAGCCGCTACCCGAAAGGTTGTAGAGCTCATACAGCGTGCAGGTGTCTTTGTTGATGATCAGGGCGTGACGGTCGCTTCCGTTCTCGATGGCCGTATCCGCCCCAAGCGGGTAGGGGCCGGGATCGCTCTCGCTGGCGTAGGTGAACGACACCGAGACCGTCGGATGCGTGTTGTCGACGATGTTGTATGGAAAGCCGTACGGCGGAGCGCCAAAGTCCGGATGGAGATTGGTGGTGGCCGCCGCCATCGAATTGAGCCACTGAGCGCTCTGCGAATGCACTGGAAGCTTCGAGATATCGGTGTTCCAGACGTTGTCGGCCGGAAAGACCTGGCAGTTGGTCGATGGTGGCGCCGATGCAATCGCTGGGCTGGCGCCGAGAAGACTGGCGCACAGCGGCAGGAGGACGAGGGCAAATCTCGGGTTGGCTGAACGCATATCTCAACTCAGTAAGATCCCTTCGCCGCGCACCGGCAACCACCGGACGGTTACCGCTCGATAACGGATCCGCCTCTGCGAGTGGGTAGACGCGTTCCCCTACGTCGCCAACCGTAGTCGCTAATCGCGCTATACGGCCCCAACCAGCTTCAGCCCCATCTCCTCGGCGGCGATGCGCTGGCGGGCGTCGAATGATGCGAAACGATTCATCCCCGCGAGCAGCGCGGTTGCGACATGAATGGCGTCTAACGATCTGACGCTTGCGGGACGCACCTCGACTGCCCGAAGCCGGATTTCGGGGATGAGGTCCACGATTTCGCAGTGGTCCATCAGCTCGCGAGCTGCCTCCTGGAGAGAAGCGGGGGCGGCTCGTCGGCCCAAGGCGCGACCGATCTCGACCTCGCTTACCGACGAGGTAACCAGTGGTCGCTGGTCGGCACGAGCAAGCCTGATCGCGGATCGGTGATGTCTGTCACCCGGGGCGAGGAGCGCAACCAACACCGACGAGTCAACGTAGAGCGCCTCGAGGGATTCCTTCTTGCTCACCGGTCTGTGTCACGCTGCTCCTGGAGAGCGTCCATAAGTCCGACCTCAGGCAGTGTCCCAAGCTCCTTGATGACCTCGTAGAGCCGACCGGGCTTGGCGGGGCGCACCGCGCCGGCCTGGCGCAGCCGCTCGAGGCCCTCTGTGCGAGGCGGCGGAGCAAGGATCGCGACGACGCGGCCACGATCGGTGATCTCCTCAGCCACCCCGGATGCCGCTACCCGCCGTACGACCAGCGATGCATTGCGTTGTAACGCACTTATCGGCGTCGACATATGCGTATTGTAGCATAATGGCCTCGCGGTCAGGCCGTCGCCGCAGCCAGCTTGGACCAGAACTCGACCGACATGCGCTCGTATGCCAGACCGTAGTCGAGAACCACTCGCCGACCACCGCGAGGAGCCTCGCCAGCCTCGGCTGCGAGCTCCAGCTGGCGCGCGTTAGACCTCACTGGGTTCTTCTCGCGCGTCTCGCCTTGCCGCTGATGAATTGCATCAAGCGGTTCAGCGCCGGACGATGCGCTGTCTATGCACCGCTTGCCCCGCACGGCCAATTGGACCGTGAAGCCGAGCGAGATCGTCGCCGAACTTTGGCGCAGGATCCAAGCGGTGCTTCCGGTGTAACGGAGTTGCCTCAAAAGACGAGCAGATCAAGGTGCCCGACAAGCCAGCTGCCGGCGATGAATGAGAGGATAGCCGCCTCCAGGATGCCGACCGGCAGGAGGCAGACCACGGCCGTCTGGCCCCAGCTGAGACGAGCGAGACGCGCGAGGACGCCCGCACCCACCGTGATCAGCGCAATCGGAACGAAGCCGATCAGGACGAGCTCACCCACTGCCAGCGACGTGTGGGCGTCGAACTGCGCCAGCCAGCTCGCGTCGACGGCGGCCATGCCTCCGACGATCCCGAACATTGCGGCGGGCCATAGTGCCGGCCGCCGTCGGCGAGTCCGCATGCCGGTGCAACGAGCCGGCATCCCAAACTCCGGCGACGTTGCCCGCGGGAAACATCGCCGTCTCGGAGGTGCGGGTCCCGCACCTCAGGGTCAGCCCGTCTGCGCACCTTCGTTCCTCGAAGCCGTAGATGGAAGACTGGTGCGCGGGCGTGAGTACTGGGTCGACGAGCGTTACGAAAAGCCAGCCGCCGACCGCGCACCTACTGGTTCGAGCCGATGTGATGAGCTTGTGGACGGAGCTGACTTTGTCAACCTGTTTTTGGGCGCTGGCTTTAGCGAAGGCGATGGCTGGGTTGACTGCTCAGGTTTGGCAACTCTCGATAGGCGCTCCGGCGCGAGGCTTGGCCGGTCACTGGACCGGCTATTGGTGCTCTTGGGCGGGAACAACGCAGCCATGACCGGCGGTCGATCCGAAACCCGATTGCCTTTCGAGACGTTGTGATGAACGTGGACCGACTTAGCAAGACGTGCCTCCTTCCGCTGCTTTTCGTCCTAACTGCCTGTGGCCCAGCGAGACCAAGCTCGAGCTCGGCAGCCTCGGTCCCGTCGGCGACCGCGAGTCCATCCGCAACGACGCCGGGCGAAGCGACCGCCCTATCACCGAACGCAGGCCTGACCTTCAGCTGCAGACTGCCGATCAGCCAACCGCAGAGCTCTGGCAACGCACCCGGCGCCTTTATTTCGTTCCCGTCTGGGACCATCACGAATGCACCCGACAGTTCATTCCAGCAGCCCGTCCCCAACCGACCTTTTCGATCGACAAAGCAGCCGATCCTGAGCGGGTGGCCTGAACAGCTAACGTTCACGCGCCGATACGGTCGGTGGCTCCCTGCCAGCCTGCCCGCTGTTTCCCCAGACAGTTCGCACTACGTCTATTCCGAGGAGCTGGATTCGCCCACGCGGCATAGCCAAATTCATCTGGTTGATGTCCAATCAGGTCTGGATCGGGTTGTCTACCAGCAAGGCTTCTATCACGTCCTCGACTACGAGAACGAAGGAATCTATCTGAATGGCACTAATGGAGAGTTCGGGTTCGGCCTGTGGTTGCTCGACCCGGCGTCAGGTGCACTTCGTCAAATCGCCTCCCCTGAGGCGGCGCCGGCTCCATTCGGCATTTATCTCGTTGGGAGCGGTGCCGGCTGGCTCGGCGACGTAGCACCCGGTGACCAACCGCCTTATCTTGGTCAAGGTCCGATGGACCGCCTGTTGCACTTTGACCTCCATACGAAGGCGATGACGCCATGGTTTCGGAAGCCAGGCATGCAGGTTCAGGCGATTGGTTTCGACAGTCAGGGAGATCCCATCGTGGACGCCGAGACAATGATGTCGCAATCGGACCCGCGGCCGGTGTCGCAAGAGCTGTGGATCGTGCGCGGTCATGACGGAGCGCGCAGGATTTACACTGGACCTGGCTCGATCGTTGCGGGCGTCGCGAATTTCAGTTCGGTCCTCGCCGACGACCATGGCGTCTGGTTCGGAAGCAATCTCGGCATCTTCCTTTACACGTCCGACGGGCAATTTCGCAGGGTAACCACAAGCGCCGCGGATGTGGCGGGTCGGTGTTCATAAATTCGTAAAGGCTGGATCGCCTTTCTGTCGGTCCCCCGCATCGAAATCTGAGCTGGGTTGACTGGGTAGAGTAGGCGACTGGTCCAGCGCGACGGCACCTCGCCAGCCGCCCCTCATCGAACCGGACGTGAGGTTTTCCCTCATCCGGCTCTCCGACGGTGTTGATGTGGTCGCTGTCGCAAGTCAGGCATAGCGGACCGTCC
>DASTJZ010000218.1:0-2578 GCA_035716185.1 Candidatus Dormiibacterota bacterium | reverse complement strand
TCGCCAATGCCGCGGTAACCAAGCCAGCGTTTGCCGCCCAGGGGGTGCCGCGGCCGAGTGGCGAGACTCCCACTACTCGCTTCACTTCTTGTTGACGAAGGGCTTTCGCCGCTGGCCGAGCGAAGTCGACATAGGCCGCCTCAACACTCGCCGCCCGAGGGTCCGGCGGCACGAGCCAGAAGACCGAATCGGCACCGTCGAATGCCTTATTAACGACTGCGCTGTCGCCATGGGAACCGACGACAACCTCGACCCGCTTGCGGGCATCTGACGCAATCGACCTGGGACTCGTCGCCCGGGGGATCGACCGGCGGCTTTGGACAATGCGGGCTCGGACAGCTTGAGCCAGAAAGCCTGATGGAGCGACACCTCGTAATATGGATGAGCCCGCACGAGGCGCGCGTCTACTCGCCCGAGTCCCATAACTGACGGGCAGCTTGTATAGGTGTGTATATTATGCGCATGGCGCGCATCAATGTTTACCTTCCCGATGACCTAGCCCGACAGGCGCGCGCTGCCCGTCTGAGCGTTTCGAACCTCACTCAGGCCGCCCTTCGTCGCGAACTAGCCGCACGCGGCAGTGCGGAATGGTTAAAGCGTCTAGGTCGCCTCCCTGCTGGCAAGGTAACCCACGAGCAAGTTCTCTCGGCTCTCGATGCCGCGCGTGAGGAATTTGGCCGGCGCCGTGGCTGAAGGGTTGGTTATCGACGCTTCCGCCGTCGTCGAACTCCTTCTAGCGACACCCGTCGGGGTCGCCCTCTCCCAACGAATCCAACGGCGCGGCCTGCACGCCCCCGCTAACCTCGATGCCGAGGCCCTATCGGCGCTCGGACGTCTTCAGCGTAGTGGTCAGCTTCGCGAACGCGAAGTTACCAGCCGCCTCAAGTTGCTGTCAGAAGCCCCGATCGAGCGACACCTGCTATCGGAGCTAATTCTCGGCGCATGGCGGAGGCGAAAGAACTTGCGCTTGGTGGATGCATTGTATGTCGAGCTCGCCAGCCAACTCGGCCTGCGGCTCCTTACGACGGATGCGCGACTGGCAGCCGCGACTCGCGTCGCCGAGCTCGTGGATCACTAGCCGGAGGAATTCTGGGCGACCCCGAGCGGACTCAGGGGCTGACCCGCCGCCTGCCTATGTGGTGATGGTCTCATCGGAAGTTATCCGCCGCACGACACCATTGCCGAGGTCAGCTAACTTTTCTGTTGGGTCCGCAAGCCTACCCCAAGCCTTACGGCTGTCGCGTCTCGCTTGCTGAGCAATCGACCGCGCCAGGCGTCGAGACTCTTTAAGGAGCCCTTTCGCGATCCTCCCCCGTTCGTATGGGCCGAACGAGGAAGAGAACCGAGACTGCGAGCACCCAGGCAATAAAGGCAATCTGAAGGGGAGCGGCAAGAGGTCCGATCAGCATCAGGATGCCGATCACGAGGGAGGCCCAGCCGAGCCAACGCGGAATCGCCTCCCGGCCAATGCTCGCCAAGCCCAGGGATATCAGGGCCAAGGGAAGCAGTAGATTACTTGCGTCAAAGACCGCCTGGGCGATATCGCGAATGCTCGTGAGCGATGGCAGGCTAACGCCCTGCTTGCCGGCATCCAGGAGGGCAGTCCAGACCCCGTTGCCGGTTATGCCGACCGCCACCCAGGCCGCGGTGCTGACCAGAGCCAGTACCAGCAGCCATCCGGCTCCGCCGAGGCGGCGCAGAACGTGGCAAAGCCATGCGACAAACAAGAGGAGGACGAGAAAACCGATGGCTTCGAGCTCCACGCCAATCACGAAACGGGTCCTGTCTGTCGTAGAAGTCCAGGTGGCTAGCTGTTGCGCAGAGGCGTTGACTTTTGGGTAACCGTGGACGGCAAGTCCGAGGAAAACCAGGATCCAGGCGACAATCCCGAGAACGGGCCAGAGACGGGTACTAGCTGAGAGTCCTGCTGCCTGCCCCATGTCACTCGACCCTCCTTACATCTAAGCGCTCAATCCGTAATTCATGATACACGATGTGAAAGGAATTCAATGAAGCGACCATACCGACTCGGCCTCCGCGAAGCGACCGTTAGAAGACACCGTGGTCGGATCCTGAACGCGGCGCGAAAAGTTTTCTCGGAGGCCGGCTATCACGGAGCAGTCATGGAGGAGGTTGCGCTTCGGGCGGGAGTGTCGCGAAAGACCGTCTATTACCAGTTCGGGTCGAAACTGGGCATTCTCGATGCCCTTCTAAGCGACCTGGAGGCGGCAGCAGAACTGGGTCAACGGGTCCAGCTGATCATGCAGAAACCAGCAAGGCATGCCCTTGCGGAATACTTCAGAGAGGTATGCCTGTTCTGGAACCGGAACCAGGCTGTCATGCGCGTGATCATCGGCCTGGCGGCAACCGATGCTGACGCAAGGAAGGTGGTAGAGATGCACGACGGTGCTCGCCGGCGACGATTAGAGAGCTTTGTTCGGATCCTGTCCGGGCGAGGCGAGTTGGCTAAGGGATATCCAAAAAGCCTCGCCATCGACCTGATGTGGCTGCTCAGCAGCTTCGCCTCCTACGAGCATCTTGTGCAGCGGAGCCATCTGAGCCTCGCAAGGGCCGCCGA
>DASTJZ010000217.1:0-5400 GCA_035716185.1 Candidatus Dormiibacterota bacterium | reverse complement strand
GGCACCGGGACCCAGGACATCCTGGTCTTCGAGGCGGGGACCCTGATCGAAAATGCGGTCCAGCTGGTCATGCCGTCGCCCACCGTGCTGCTGGCCGAGCGGGTCAAACAGGCGACCGCCGATCGCGCCGACCTGGTCCTGACGGGCGTCACGATGGGCGGCGGACCGGACCACTGGGCCATCGAATCCCACCTGCGCGAGGGACTCCGGGTCTACGCCACGCCCCAGGCAGCCCAGACGTTCGACGACGACTTGGCGCGGGTCGAGGCGATGGGAATTCGGATCGTCGACCGGCCGGAAAGCGCCGACGGGGCTCGCCGGCTCGAGATGCGCGACCTGTACTGGAGCGAGTTGATCGAAGCGTTGCGGGCCTTCGGCGTCAGCGCGGCGTTCGATGCCGTGGGGGTGGCCGTCTTCGACCATGGCGCGGCTCCGCCGGGCGTGAGCGATCGCCGCTTTCGCTTCGATTACCTCCGGGAGCAGGTCCAGCGCGGCACCGGACTCGAGGGGTTTGGCTTTCTGGCCGGGGAAATCCCCGACCGGATGACGCGGATGGCGGCGGTGGCGCGCACCTGGACGGGACCAGCGCCGCTGTTTGTGATGGACACCGGGCCCGCGGCGATCCTTGGAGCGCTGGATGATCCCGCGGTTGGTTCAGCGGACCCGCTGCTGCTGGTGAACGTCGGCAACTTTCACACCATCGCGATGATTTTGCAAAGCCGGCGGATCAGCGGGATGTTCGAACACCACACGGGTGAGCTGACGCCGAGGGAGCTCGAGGCCTACCTGGAGCGGCTGGCGGCCGGCACCCTGAGCAATCAGGAGGTCTTCGACGACATGGGTCACGGCGCGCTCGCAACCGCGGCGCCCACCCGCAGCCCCCAACTGGTGGGGGTGACCGGTCCTCGCCGCGGAATGCTGGAGCGCTCCCGTCTCGCGCCACACTTTGCGGTTCCCCACGGCGACATGATGCTGGCCGGCTGCTTCGGCCTGCTTCGGGCGCTGTCGGTCCGTCTGCCGGAGTTCGCACCGGCGATTCAGGAGCAACTCGGCCCGGTCCGTGACCCTCCTCCGGATTCCGGGGGAGAGAAATCCCACTGGCATGCATAGAATCAAGGCAGTCATCAACCCCAGGTAGTTCATCGAGGTTTCCTTTGGCTCAACCTACGACGATTGCCCAGCTACGACAGAGCGAGTACCGTGTGCTCCCCGTCAAAGAGGAGATGCGGAAGAACCTGGTGCGGAAGATCAAAGCCGGCGAGGAGCTGTTCCCCGGGATCATCGGCTATGAAAGCTCGGTGATTCCGCAGATCGAGAATGCCATCCTGTCCGGCCAGGACATCGTCTTCCTCGGCGAACGCGGCCAGGCCAAGAGCCGGCTGATCCGCTCGCTGGTCACCTTGCTCGACGACGAAGTCCCGGTCGTCGAAGGCTGCGAGATCTCCGACAACCCCTATGCGCCGATCTGTCGCGCCTGCCGCGACCGGGTTGCTGCCCACGGCGACGCGGTCACGGTGGCCTGGATCACGCCGGACGAGCGGTACAGCGAGAAGCTGGCGACCCCTGATACGTCGATCGCCGACCTCATCGGGGAGGTCGATCCCATCCGGGTGGCCGAGGGCAAATACCTGGCCGACGAGCTGACCATCCACTACGGGCTGGTGCCGCGGACCAACCGCGGCATCTTCGCCATCAATGAGCTGCCCGACCTGGCGGAACGGATCCAGGTCGGCCTGCTCAACCTGATCGAAGAGCGCGACGTCCAGATCCGCGGCTTCAAGCTTCGGCTGCCGATCGACGTCTACGTAGTGGCCAGTGCCAATCCCGAGGACTACACGAACCGGGGTCGGATCATCACCCCGCTGAAGGACCGGTTTGGGGCGCAGATCCGCACCCACTACCCGCGCAACATCGAAGACGAGATCAAGATCGTCGAGCAGGAGCGCACCAACTACCAGGATCGCGAGCTTTCGGTGCTGATGCCCGAGTTTATGAAGGAGATCGTGGCCGAGGTCACCCAGCTGGCGCGTCGAAGCCCGAAGATCAACCAGCGATCTGGGGTCAGCGTCCGGATCTCGATCACCAACTACGAGAACCTGGTCTCCAACGCCTCCCGCCGGGCGCTGCGCACCGGTGAGACCGAGGCAGTGCCGCGGATCAGCGACCTGCCCTCGATCATTCCATCGAGCGCGGGCAAGCTGGAGATGGAGACCTGGGAAGAGGGCGACGACCAGACCGTGCTCGAAAAGATCATCAAGACCGCAGTGCTCAATGTGTTCCGGCGCCACTTCGAGGTCAGCCAGTTCAACGAGCTGGTGCAGCGATTCGACGCGGGCCTCACGTTCGAGGTATCTGAGGGCCAGCCCGCTGAGAAATATGCGACCACGCTGCGCGAGCTGCCCGGGATGGAGAAGGCGCTGAAGAGCCTGGGGCTGGACAAGCGTCCCGCGATGGCGGCCTCCGCGGTCGAGTTCGTCCTCGAGGGGCTGCATCTGAGCAAGCGGATCAACAAGACGGAGCTGGACGGCGCCGCCATCTACGCCGGCTAAATGATCTCGCGCTCCACGCGCTACGAACGATGGGACGGCTCGCAGGAGCCGTTTGGGCGCGACGCCGAGGACTTGTTCGACCGGCTGGCTGAAGACCTGTTCCAGGGTGGCGACTTTGACTACGCGCTGCACCGGCTGATGAGCCGCGGCTGGCGCGATCGCCAGGGTCGCCGGCTGCCCGGGTTCGAAGAGATGCTGGAGCGGTTACGGCAGAAGCGGGTGCAGCAGCTCAAGCGCTACAACCTCAACGACGTCTTTGGCAACATCCGGGAGCGGCTGAATGACATCCTCCGCCGCGAGCGGCAGGGAATCAACGAGCGGCAGGAGCAGGCGCCGGAAAGTGCCAAGCGCGTGTTGCAGCGGATCGCGAAGAAGAAGCTGCAGGAACTCGACCGGCTGCCCGATGACGTTGGCGGCACGATCCGCCAGCTCAACGACTACGAGTTCATGGACGAGGGGGCGGCGCAGGCCTTCCAGCAGCTGATGGAAGAGCTCAAGCAGCAGGTCTCGCAGACCTACTTCAAGAACATGACGCGCACCATGCAGCAGCTGCGCCCGGAGCACCTGGGCGAGATCAAAGAGATGCTCAAAGGGCTGAACCAGATGCTGCGCGACCGGATGGAAGGCCGGGAGCCGAAGTTCGAGCAGTTCATGCAGCGCTTCGGGCATTTCTTCGGCCCGAACCCGCCGAAGACCCTGGACGAGTTGATCCAGCACCTGGAACGGCAGATGGCGCAGATGGAGTCACTCATGCAGTCGCTCTCGCCCGAGATGCGCCAGCAGATGCAGGACCTGCTTGCCTCCACGCTGAACGATCCCGAGCTGCAGGAGCAGATGGCGGAACTGGCGGCGCAGCTCGAACTGCTGTCGCCGAGGCCGGGCCTGGGAAGCCGCTATGCGTTCTACGGCTCCGAGTCGTTGCCGCTGCAGGAAGCGCTTTCGCTGATGGAGCGGCTGCAGGGCATGGAAGACCTGGAGGCCGCGCTGCGCGAGGGCTACCAGGGGCGGCAGCTGACCCCAGAGCAATCGGCGCAGCTGCAGCAGCTGCTCGGGCCGGATGCGCGCCAGGCAGCGGACCAGATGAGCGAGCTCGCGGCGCAACTGGAGAAGAAGGGCTACGTCCAGCGCGGGCGGCGCGGCATGGAGCTGACCCCGCGCGGCATGCGCCGGATCGGGCAGAAGGCGCTGCGCGATCTCTATACGCGGTTGAAGCGTGATCGCTTCGGCGATCACCCGATCAGCGTCCGCGGGCTGGGGTCGGAGCAGTCCGACGAGACCAAGGTCTACGAGTTCGGGGATGCCTTCAACCTGCATGTCGAGCGGACGTTGATGAATGCGCTGCGGCGCGATGGGTCGCAGACGCCCATCCAGCTGAAGACCGACGACTTCGAAGTCTTCCGCTCGGAGCTGAGCGCGCAGTCAGCGACGGTGCTGATGATCGACATGAGCCGATCGATGCCGCTGCGCGGGTATTTCTATGCCGCGAAGAAGGTGGCGCTGGCGCTCGACGCCCTGATCCGTAGCCAGTTCCCGCGTGACTTTCTACAGGTGATCGCCTTCAGCGACTACGCCCGGCCGGTGAAATCGCATCAACTGGCCGAGCTGACCTACAACGAGTCGATCTACGGCACGAATATCCAGCATGGGCTGATGCTGGCCCGCCAGATCCTGAACCGGCACAAGACCGGCAACAAGCAGGTGATCATCGTCACCGATGGCGAGCCGACCGCGCACATGGAAGGCCAGCAGGCTGTCTTCTTTTACCCACCGCTGCCCGAGACCTTTCAGAAGACGTTGCTCGAGGTGCAGCGCTGCACCCGCGAGCACATCGTGATCAACACCTTCATGCTCGACAACGACTACCACCTGGTGTCATTCGTCAAGCAGATGACGCGCATGAATGGCGGACGCGCCTTCTTCGCCAGCGCCGACCGACTGGGCGACTACGTGCTGCTCGATTATGTCGATCGCAAGCGCAAAGCCAGCCGATAGCATCGAACCCGGCGTGAAGACCGACCGCATCGCCGAGCACAACAAACAGATGTGGGAGCGGCTGGCCAAGGCCGGGATGAACTACACGCGACCCTTTGGCCGGCCGTCCAGGACCAAAACCGGGATGCGCCGCTTCATGGATCCGCGCCACCGGCTCAAAGGCGTTCGGCTCGATGGCGCCCGGGTGCTGGGGCTGGCAGCGGGTGGCGGATGGGACCCGGTGATCTTCGCCAAGCTGGGCGCCCAGGTCACGGTCTTCGATATCTCGCCAACCCAGCTAAAAACGGTGAAAGACCTGGCGGCGCGAGAACGGGTCAAGCTGCGGCTGGTACGCGGCAACATGAAGGATCTTTCGGTCTTCAAGGACGCCTCCTTCGACGTGGTCTGGCACTGCCACTCATTAGTCTTCGTCGACGATGCGGCGCGCGTTCTGAGGGAAGTCGGCCGGGTGCTGGCGCCTGGAGGCACCTACCTGCTCTCGACCATGCATCCCACGACCCTGCGGTTGTATGGGACGTACCAGGACGGTGGCTGGCGCCCGAAGATCACCTACTTCCAGGACAAGCCGGTTCCCTACGTCGATGAGTGGGGGATGACGTGGACGTTGGGACGCAAGAAGCTCGTTGCGCCAACGATCGAGTTCGGCCACCGCTTCGAGACCATCATCAACGGCATGGCAGCCGCCGGCATGGTCGTCGACGGGTTGTGGGAGTTCTCACCAGGAGACGACCGGGAAGACCAGACCGAGCTGGGCAGCGATGCCCACCTTGACACGCTGTTCCCGGCCTTCATCGAGGTACGGGCCCGGAAGCTCGTGCCCGGCGCGCTCTTCAGGTAGGCCTTTTCTGCTGCGGCGCGC
>DASTJZ010000216.1:0-3235 GCA_035716185.1 Candidatus Dormiibacterota bacterium | reverse complement strand
CCACTTGGACTGCGAGTTATGACGCCGCCGGCGACATGACTTGCCGGGCGCCGACCAGCACCGCCACGTGCACGGCGGCGCCATCAGGTGCCCAGCTTTCATATGCCGCGAATGGCTCGGCGAGCGCCTGGCAGAATGTCCCAACCAATCCAACGTTGACCGCCGGCTTCCTCTACGACGGCCAGGGGAATCGCGTCGAGCAGCAGGTGACGCAGAACGGGACGACCACGACGACGGTCTACGTAGGGAATCTCGAGCAGCTGATCAGCACCGGCAGCACCACCACAACCCAGACGTACTACTACGCCAATGGGATCCGGATCGCCATGGCATCCAACGGCGCGTTCTCCTATCTAGCCGGTGATTCGTTGGGTAGCGTCCAGAGCGCTTCTTCCTCCGATGGGTTATCGACGAGCTACCAACTGTTTGACCCCTACGGGCAGGTCCGCTACAGCATTGGAACGATCCCTACCGACTACGGCTTCACCGGCCGGCATGCGGACAGCATCAGCGGGCTCGATTACTACAACGCTCGCTACTACGACCCAGCGGCCGGCCAGTTCACGAGCCCAGACCCCATCCTGCCCGGCGATGGCTACGATGTCTTCGGCCTCTCCCGCTACGCCTATGTCGAGGGTAACCCAGAGACTCGGATTGATCCCAGCGGCAACGTCGTGCAGTGTGCCGACACGTGCGGCGGGGGAGATCCGGTCACCATCGGCACTGGCACAAATGACACGCCCGAATATATTCCTCCAACCGGCGGCCAGGTCGGTTCGAGTCAGCCCGCTGTTGATAATACGAAGCAAGCGTATGAGGCTTCTCTTGCAAAAGTTAAGGGGAGCGGAGTTAGCCTACTTCTCACAACCGACCGGATTTACGGCGGAGGTTGGAATGGACTCGGGGACGATACGCAAATGGCCTTGTATTTTCTGGCTGGCGGTGGGACCCCGGATAAGTGGTGTAGCTCCGCAAAGTGTGCAGCAGGAATGCGTAAGGCCCTGGACTATGTCACTGATTTGCAATCCGCTGTCGCGTGGACGATTGTGCTCAACTCGGTTTCGTGGACAGGGCCCACCTTGCGACCCGACATTACACTTGGTCCCGGTGGTCGCAGTGGCGAGAAAGTCAAGGGGCTACAAGGCCCGCCCAACAGCCTCGTGCGGGGTAGTCCTGGAAGAATCTATTTAACGGATGCAGACGGAAGGGTGATCGCAGACATCACACGGGGCCGCGTTAAATTGGTTCGCCCAGGCGTCGGATTTATCGACAAGCGAACCATGCTCACAGAGGAAGAGCTCGAGTGGCTGGAGCAAATGTGGCCAGGTCGGAGGTAGATCGAAGTGGCGTGTGGCATGTTAGCGCCAATGAGATGCTTGACATTTTCCGAGCGTCACTGATTGACTTGATCCCCACATTCGAGCGAGCGCGAATAAATTGGCGGCATAGCACCTATGACGATTTCGATCGGATTGCAGAAGCTCTTTTCGACTCAATCGTGCGCGATTCCATTGTTAACAGCCGGGGACATGAGAACGCGGTAGAACTTGCGCCGTACGGAGGCGTTAGTCCCGGTAGGGAATATTCTCGAATCCTAGTAGATGACGTCAGCCGCCGGCTGGCGTTCCTTGAATTAATCACCGTTGAGCGACCTTTCGACACGATCCGAACCATCCAAGTCGGCACCGATGGGATAGAGCAAGACCAAACTGCCACGTTCCCTTATGGCAGTGTTCCATTTGCGTGTGAGCTGCGCCTGCGAGTTAACGGCGCACCAATGATTGTCTCGGAATTCGATGTCCTATTGTGATGCAGCAGCATCGCTTGGGATGGTGCCCTCCGTGGGTGCTGATCCCATGCTGATAGGTACGGGACCTTCAAATCACGGATACCTGGGCGACCGCCGACGGTCCACCAGCCCGAGGACGACTCGGTTAAGCGACAGCGCTGCGGTTAGCGGTCTCTTTCCGTCGTTTCCATCGCGGCCTGCGCCGCGGCGAGGTTGGCGGGCGACACCGGGAGTCGAGACCGAAGAATGGATGGGCGGTAGGCACATTGACCTAAAAGGTCCTAGTGTCCTGGAACCGAAATCCGTGAAATAATGATGGGGTTGTCGTCAGCCGCCACAATGAGGTCTACGCCATGCCACGCGGCCGCCCCCATCACCGTCCGCTCGTGCTCAGCCCCACCGATCGCGACGAACTCGTCCGCTGGTCCCGCCGTCCCAAATCGAGCCACGCCCTCGCCCAACGGGCCAGCATCATCCTGCGCTGTGCTGAGGGGCAGCCGAGCAACCAGGTGGCGCGCGAACTGCGGGTCACCAACGCGACCGTCTGGAAATGGCGCAAGCGGTTTTTGGACCGCGGCCCGGCCGGCTTGCTCGATGAGCCCCGCGTCGGCGCGCCCCGCACGATCAGCGACGCCACCGTGGAGGCGGTGGTGACGGCGACGCTGGAACGCTTGCCCAAGACCGCCACGCACTGGAGCACCCGCGCGATGGCCGCCGAGCAGCGCATCAGTCACACCTCGGTCAAGCGCATCTGGCAGGCCTTTGGCTTGCAGCCGCATCGGGTGGAGACGTTCAAGCTCTCCACCGACCCGCAGTTCATTGAGAAGGTGCGCGACATCGTCGGCTTGTATTTGAATCCGCCCGACAAGGCCCTCGTCTTGTGCGTCGATGAAAAGAGCCAGATCCAGGCGCTCGATCGCACCCAGCCGATCTTTCCGTTGACGCTGGGCCTGCCTGAGCGGCGCACCCACGACTACCTCCGCTACGGCACCGTCTCCCTCTTCGCCGCCCTCGATGTTGCCACCGGCAAGGTCATCGGCGAGACCCGGCGCCGGCACCGCTCCATCGAGTTCAAGCGCTTCCTCGACCGCATCGACCAAGAGGTCCCGGCCGACCTCGGTGTGCACATCGTGGTCGACAACAACAGCACTCACAAGACGCCCCTCGTCAGGCGTTGGCTGCTTCGCCATCCGCGGTTCCAGTTCCACTTCACGCCCACCTACAGCTCCTGGATCAATCAGGTCGAGCGCTGGTTCGCCCTGCTGACCGAGAAACAGCTGCGCCGCGGCACTCACAAGAGCTCGCGGCAATTGGTGGACGCCATCCGTCTCTACCTCGCCACCGCCAACCAGGCTGCCAAGCCATTCATCTGGACGAAGACCGCGGATGAAATCCTCGCCAGTGTCGCTCGATTTTGTCAACGAACTTCGGTTTCGGGACACTAGC
>DASTJZ010000215.1:0-3887 GCA_035716185.1 Candidatus Dormiibacterota bacterium | reverse complement strand
ACACCAAAACCAGCGCCAACTACGGGATCGGCCGGCTGACCAGCGAGACGTTCAGCGGTGGCCCGAACAACAGCCTGTCGGGCAGCTACTGCTACGCCTACGACGCCCGTGGCGAGGAGACCAATCGCACGCTGACGATCGCGGGTGACTGTCGCAGCAGTAGTGGCTATTCCGTCGGGACCAACTATGACGATGCCGGCAACATCCTGACGCAGACCTATCCCACGGGCGAGGTCGTCACGAACAGCTACAACAGCGCGGATTGGCTGACCGGGGTCAGCACCTCGCAGGGCACCACGACGCTGCTGAGCAACGCCACCTATTCCTCGAGCCAGGGCAGCGAGTATGGGGGCCCCGCTGGGCTGATGACGAGCGCCAACCTGGACAACGGAGCGTTCGTTGCGACCTGGTCGCACGATGCCTTGTTGCGCGCCAGCGGCAGCTACCTGTCGTGTATATCTCGCTGCGGAAGTCCAGCCTTCAGCGACAGCCGGACCTTCGATGCGGCGGGCAATGTCACGTCCGCGCGGACCCAATTCGGCGGCATCCTCACCGCTGACGTCCAGGGATTCTGCTACGACGAGCAAGATCGACTGATCTGGGCCGGGACGAGTGGCTCACCCCCAAGTGGCTGCACCCAGCCGGTCACTCCGGGCAGCTTCGGGACCGCTGGCTACCAGGCGGCTTACAGCTACGACCCCCTCGGGCGGCTGACCAGCGGGCCGCTGGGGAGCTACAGCTACGCTGATCCCAAGCACCTGCACGCGGCGACGTCCATCGGCTCGGCGTGGACGGGCAGCTACGATGCCGCAGGCAACCTGACCTGCCGGGCCGCCTCCAGCGTCAGCACCTGTGCGGGAACCCAGACGGGGGCCCAGCTGACGTACAACCCCCAAGGATCGCTGGCCATCTGGCAGAACGCATCCAGCAGCCCCACGACCGTAGCCAATTTCCTCTATGACGGCCAAGGGAATCGGGTCGAGCAGCAGCTGAGCCAGAACGGAACCACCACGACCACGATCTACGTCGGCAACCTGGAAGAGCTGGTAAGCAGCGGCAGCGGAATGACCACCCAGACCTACTACTACGCCAACGACCACCGGATCGCGATGGCCGTTAATGGCGCCTTCTCCTATTTGGCGAGCAGCGGCCTGGGCAGTGTCGAGGTGGCGATTCCGGCGAGCAACCTGTCAGCACAGGTCAACCAGCTCTACGAACCCTATGGCAATCTCCGCTACAGCAACGGCGCCATGCCGACCGACTACGGCTTCACCGGCCAGCACTCCGACAGCGCCAGCGGGCTTGATTACTACAACGCCCGCTACTACGACCCGGTGGCCGGCCAGTTTGCGAGCGCTGACTCGATGCTACCCGGGAATGGCTTCGACATCTGGGGCCTTTCCCGATATGCTTACGTCGAGGGGAACCCCGAAAGTCGCGTTGATCCCA
Source organism: Candidatus Dormiibacterota bacterium (assembly GCA_035716185.1). Lineage (GTDB taxonomy): Bacteria > Chloroflexota > Dormibacteria > CF-121 > CF-121 > CF-13. The sequence goes on along the minus strand of DASTJZ010000215.1, from coordinate 2,438 downwards.
GCGGCAACGTGATCCAATGCGCGGACTCGTGTGGCGGCGAGGAGCCCGTCACGACTGGAACAGGCACGACCGATGCGCCGGGGTACGTTCCGCCGACTCCCGATGCTGGCAGAACGTCTTTAGGCAATCCCACAACGCAGTCTTCGACATGCAATCTGATTAGCTGTGTCGGCGAAGGCGCCAACTGGGTACTCTTTCATCTGCTCGACGCGTTCGCACAACCCGTGTATGCTCCGTCATCCAAGGGAAAGGAGAACGGTCTCGAACAGACTGCCAGACTGCCGAAGCTCAGCACACCGGGTGGCTCGACAATCTTCTCAAGGGCGCGCTAAGAGCCTCGCCACTCACCGCGCCTCTGGTTGTTGATCCAAGGACATTACGTCGCCTTAGTCCCAATCAAATCCGGCAACTTAAGCAGGCAGGCTATGATCCCGAGGAGATGAAGACGGACATCGTGGGAGACAAGGCAGGTAGCAGGTTCGACCTGTTTCGCGACCCTGGCACCGGCGACATCTATGTCATGCCAAGAAAAGGCATCGGCGTGCCCCAGCCAACGTATGTGCGGCTAGGCCCGGAAGGTCCAGTTGATTTTGCACCCGAGTCGCCTCCAGAGGAAATTCCTCCAATTGAGTGAAGAGGGGCTGCCTTCGGATGACGGGCCGCTGCCTGAAGTCGAAGTCAGTTTTGGAATTTCGGGTCAACTTGACCCCGACGAAATTACGCGGCTGATCGGGGTCCAGCCGAGTCGAATGTCGAGACGTGGGCAGCGAGTCAGGACTCCAGATCGCGTTATTCCAATCGAAGACCGTTGGGTATTGAAATCGGAGCCTGTGATAACGATCGATGGAACCGCACAAGTGATGCAATTAATCAACCGACTAGAGCCTCTTAGGGGAGCGCTTCGCCAAGTTAGAGATCGCTATCCGGGGGCGGACTTCATCCTGCGGCTGGTGGCTTATGTCCCAAATCATCAGCGCTCGGCTGTTCCGTGTCTGGAGCTCGATAACCAGACCCTCCAACGACTAGCCGACTTAGGTGTGACTTTCACTGTGGACTACACCCTGTTGGCGCCAGATGACCAGCCGGCGTAGCTAACTGCTTGTGGATTTCTTGCCCGCCTTCGCGCGGGAACGTCGCTCCCGTGATGACCCCTCCCCCGGTTGACAGATCAGGCTGCGGATTGCGTTGATACAAGCGCCTCCTCCCGGACCTCAGCCGGCGTTCGGTACTTGAGCGACTGATGAGGTCGCTGCCGATTGTAGTCCTCGATCCAGCTCGACACTGAGGCCAGCGCCTCGACAAAGGTTCCGTAGACCTGGGGCCGGGGTCGGCTGTACTGATCCGGACGCCGAGCGGTCACCAGGTGCTGATCGACGCGGGCCCGGATGCCGACAAGTTCCTTCAGGCGGTTGGCCGCGCCCTGCCACCGACGGCGCGCACGATCGATGTCTGGTTGATCTGATTACCAGTGGCGGCTCGACCACCACCCAGACCTATTACTACGCCAGCGGCATTCGCTTCGCGATGGCGGTGAACGGCACCTTCTCCTACCTGGCAGGCGATGCGCTGGCGAGTGTCGAGAGCGCATCGGATGCTAATGTTTGGCGACATAAGGGCTCCGATCAGCGCGGATGACATGTTGCCCTTGCTCCGCAAGCGTGAACACTAACCAGTATTTTTGGTCAAGGTGCCTTTGATCGTACTTTCTGATTCGTCGAAATGGGTGGGCGGTCAATCCTAATAGGAAGGAGCGGACTCTAGCGGTCCCTCTCTTTGGTTTCCATCGCGGCTTGTGCCGCAGCGAGGCGCGCCACCGGAACTCGATACGGCGAACAGCTGACGTAGTTCAGACCGAGCTGGTGGCAGAAATGAATTGACGCCGGGTCACCGCCGTGCTCGCCGCAGATCCCGACTTCGAGATCCTCGCGCGCCTTGCGGCCTTCGTCGACAGCGATCGTCATCAGTCGCCCGACCCCTTTGGTGTCGAGTGACTCAAAGGGGTTGACCGGCAGGATCTTCTCCTCCACGTACTTCAGCAGGAATTTGCCCTCGGCGTCGTCACGCGAGAAGCCGAAGGTCGTCTGCGTCAGGTCGTTGGTGCCGAAGGAGAAGAACTCAGCGGACTGCGCGATCTGGCCGGCGGTCAGCGCTGCCCGCGGAATCTCGATCATCGTGCCGAACTTATAGAAGACGTCGGTCTTTTGTTCGGCAAAGACTTCCTTGACAACCCGCTCGACGGTCTCTTTAGTCCGGGTCAGCTCGTTGACGTGGCCGACCAGCGGGATCATGATCTCGGGCTTGACGTCGACGTTCTTCTTCTTGAGGGAGATGGCCGCTTCGATGATGGCCCGCACCTGCATCTCGATGATCTCGGGGAAGAGTAGACCGAGCCGAATGCCGCGCAACCCGAGCATCGGGTTCTGCTCGCGCATCCCCTC
>DASTJZ010000214.1:0-2559 GCA_035716185.1 Candidatus Dormiibacterota bacterium | reverse complement strand
GCCTCGAACCTGGCGCGGGGTGTTGCAGTCCCTTTCAAGTTCCTTCTGAATCCGAAAGGAAAATGTTGAACGGAACGGCTTCGCCGTGGGGGGCGGCGGCATCGCCTGAGGGTCGCTGGTGAAGCTATCGTCTGTGTCGCGACGGGATGGTCCCGTCTTCGATGACGAAGGAGCAGACGATGTCACCGTTACGTGCTCGCATGATCGAGGACATGAGGCTGGCCGGCTTGGCGGCCACGACCCAGGAGATCTACCTCCAGGCGGTCAGGTCGCTGGCGAAGCATTACAATCGGTCGCCGGAGCTGCTGGCCGAGGAAGAGGTCCGGCGATATCTGCTGGATGTTCGTGAGCGGAACGCGCGCGGCAGCTTCAAGACCAGCCATTACGGCATCCAGTTCTTCTACCGGAACACGCTGGGCCAGGACTGGGCGCTGTTTAAAAAAAGATCCGGCTTCCCAAGCAGAGGCGGCTGCCGCAGACGCTTTCCCATGCCGAAGTGCGGCGCATTCTCGCCGCGGTCCGCAATCCGATACACCGCGGCTGTTTCAGCCTGATTTACGGCTGCGGCCTGCGGATCAGCGAGGGCGCTGCTCTTCCCGTCACCGCCATCGACAAGACCAGTGGCGTCCTGCGCGTCGTCGGCAAGGGCAACAAGGAACGGGTCGTGCCCGTGCCCAAGGAGGTGCACGAAGGCCTGCGGCGGATGTGGCAGGCCAAGGACCACCGCGATCCGCGCTGGCTCTTTCCCAATGGCTGGCGAACCGGTCCCGTCGCCACCCATGTCCTGACCCGCACCTTTGCCGAGGCCGTCAAGGCGGCCAATCTCCCCGGCGGTCGCCGTGCCACGCCACACACGCTGCGGCACTCCTATGCGACCAGGCTCTTCGAGAACAAGGTCGACACCCGCGTCGTCCAGGCGTTTCTCGGCCACGAGAACATCGCCACGACGACGATTTACACGCACCTGACGGAACCGACGCGGGTGTCTTTGCGCAAGCTGCTCGACAAGGTGATGAGCGGCTTCTGACGCATGCCCGAAGTGGCGGACGCGTTCCGCCGCTTCGCAGGCAGCTATGTGGCAGCTCACCGCGCGGCGATGCTGCCATCGCATCGTCGCGCCATCGCCGACATCATCGCCTGCCGCACCGAAGCGCTCGGCGGACAGCAGTGGTGCTGCAGTCACTGCGGCACCCTGCTGCACGTCTTCCACTCCTGCCGCAACCGCGCCTGCCCGAAGTGTCACGCCGAGCAGACGCAGGCTTGGCTCGAACAGCGTCGGGAGGAGATGTTACCGGTTCCCTATTTCCACGTCACCGTCACCGTGCCCCAGGAACTGCGGGCCGCGCTGCGCCGGTATCAGATAGACGGCTACGGCGCGCTGATGAAGGCCGCCGCCGAGGCGATCATCGTGTTGGCCCGCGATCCGCGCTGGGTCGGCGGCACCGTCGGCGTGCTGGCCGTGCTGCATACCTGGACGCAACGGCTCATCTTCCATCCGCACGTTCATTGCCTGGTTACCGGCGGCGGATTGTCCGATGACGGCACCACCTGGCATCCCGCCGGCAAGACCTTCCTCTTCCCCAAATCGGCGCTCGCCACCCGCGCCCGCGCCCGCTTCCGCGACGCCTTCGCCAGGCTCTGCCCGGACGCCGACCTTGCGCCCCATGTCTGGCAGATCCCCTGGGTCGTTGACATCACGCCATGGCGCGAGGGACAGCGGGCCGCCCTCGACTATCTCGCCCGCTACGCCTTCCGCATCGCCATCACCAATAACCGCATCCTGGCCGTCGACGACAAGACCGTGACCTATCGCTACAAAGACCGCAACGCCGACCGCCAGCGCAAGGAAACCGTCGCCAGCCACGAGTTCATCCGGCGCTTCCTCCAGCACGTCCTGCCGGCCGGCTTCCACAAGGTCCGCTATTACGGCCTATGGCATGCCTCGCGCCGCGAACCGCTGCGCAACCTGAGGAACCTTCTCCTGCTGGCGCAACCCGCCAGCCCACCGGCCGAACCCGCCGCACCCGAGCCTGACGCCGACCCCCAGGCTCCGCCATCGCCGCGCCGTTGCCCGCATTGCGAGACCGGCCATCTGACGCTGCTGCGCCGGCTGTCGCCTGCCCGGCCGCAAGGCCCGTGATGATCACCATGCTGCCGACGCCCACACCTCCGACCCCATTCCACCCTTCCGCCATTCTGTCGCGGGATCCTCGGCGCTCGCCCGGTGCCGCCACAAAATCATCGGAAATCGCCCCACGGCAGCGACGTGACCAGCCAATCGAATCGCATCAGCGAGCGACTATCGTGCCCACGCTGCCCTTCAACCTGCCGACTGCCTCATCCTACTGTCTCAACGGTTACCCGCAGCGGTAGAAACCTCCATAGGCCTGGCCCACTACCCCGCCGAGTGCGCACCCAGTCAGACGCGTTCCTTCAACCGAGCCTGCGCGCCCGTAAGGGGCGCGCAAACTCTAATTCGTTTATTCACAGGAAAAATGACGATAATGCGGCACCCGGAAGGTGGCCACCTCACCATCATAACCAACGGAAAAGATTAAC
>DASTJZ010000213.1:0-4824 GCA_035716185.1 Candidatus Dormiibacterota bacterium | reverse complement strand
CGACGCGGCCACCAAGAAGGGCCGGCAACGCCGGGCGGGAGCAGTTCGCTCACTCGATAGAGGCGGGGTTTGAACTTCCCAGGCAATTCGGTCGTGCCTTTGAGCTGAAGTTCCTCGAGCCGGCGGATCAGCTCGTCGAGGTACGCCATCGGTGCGACGTATCGCTGCTGGGCCTGCCGTTGAGCATTCGCGGTGTCCAACGCCAGCCGGATTTCTCGATTTGCCTCAGCCAGCATCGATGTCACCTGGGGAAGCGTTTTGGCCGTCAGGACGCAGTGCAGCTTTAGGGCAGTCAAGAAAGAGTTCGCGCGGATCAATGCGCTGGATCAGGGTGAATGGAATGACGATCGCTTCTTCGACAAATGGATTGGTCGCGACCCGCATGATGCCGGCCTCGCGGTCAACGACGTCGACGGTGCCAACCATCTCCCCGTTGGCGTCGTAGACCTTGAGCCCCACCGAAAGCGCGCCAATGATTTCCGGGTCGTTCATGCCGCGGGGTCTGCTCACACCGAGGCCTTCTCTGTCGGCATGAGGCCCGAGAGTAGGCGAAGCAGCAGGTGCGGCTGGCGAATGCGAGGGCCCTCGTCCAGCGATCGCCTCGTCAGATTGCGGGCCAGCTCAGCGAGGTAGACCTTGCCGCGGCGAACCTTGCGGACAAGCCGCATCGGGATGTAGACGCCGGCGGTCGGTTCGACCAGGTGCACCACGAAGCCGCCACCCGGCCGGTCGTAGTCAGCCACGACTCCGAATCGTTTGCCGGCCGCGTCGTAAACCGCGAGACCGTTATCGAAGTATTGACGGACGAACGCTTTCTCGACCGCGCTTTCCCTTATCGCCGTTCCGAGGGCACCGAGCTCTGCACTCAAGCCCATCGTTTCAGGCCCCCGCGAATGAGTGCACAGCTGGACGAACCCAGCGGCCCATTGGTGGCTTCACTGGACGTCGAATGTCCGCCCGTCCGAGGACCCGCTCGTAGAGTCGAGTCATCGGTTCGCTGGGCGCCGCATCCAGCTCGCGGATGGCGGCGAAATAGCCATCCCAGGCGTGTCGCGCCGCCAGCTGATCCTTTTGGTTCAGGTGCGTCTCGATTAACCGTTGCCATGCTGGCTCGTCGTCGCGGCTGACTTCTGTCCACCGTTCGAGCGTCGCCAGCGACGACCCCGGTTCGCCGGCGGATTCCTGCAGGGTTGCCACCAGGGACAACAGTTCAGTCGCGACATTGCGCCAGTAGGCCCGCTGGGCCTCGATCCACGCTTCCAACTCGGGAGCGTCGGGAAATACCAGCTCAGCGAGGAACGGACCGTGGTAGAGACCAACCGCAGACTCGAGCTCCTGACGGAGAGCCACGTTGCCTGGCTGACGGATGCGTTGCCGCGCCGCCCGCAGGACGTCGATATCAACATCGACCGACCCCGGTGCGACGCCGACCGTATCCCGGTTGGCCGTCAGGATCGCGTCCGCCCTGTTACCGATCGCGCCCCGGACGTATACGAGCGCCGTGCGCAGATTCGCCCGTGCGTCCGCTCCGTCGCCCCCTGGCCACAGCAGCTCGGCAATGGTCTCTCGGCGGTGCGGTCTCGGATCAAGCGCGAGATAGGCAAACAAGGCGAAGGTCTTACGGGTTCGAAACCAAATGGGATGGCCATCCAGCGATGCTTCGTAGCCTCCGAGGAGCTTCAAGCGAAGCCGTCCGGAACCATGACTTGCGCCGTGCCCGCTTTCCATGACCCCAAGCCTGCGGCACGGTCGCCCGAATCGAATCCGCGGAACCCCTAGTCCTGCAACCCCAGTTCTCGGCGAGTACCCCAGCAACCCTTGGAATCCGCAGTCCTGAGGCGAGTTCGCCGCGATTGGCACCGGCCCTGCCGCAGTAACATCGGTTGAGGAGGGCCAGCTTGACCACGCCGTCTGCGGGCAAAAGGGGAACCGCTTCGGTTCAGTTCGTCGATCGAACTCGTGAGATGGCAGCGCTGGATGCGTTGCTCGAGGCCGTTCGGCTGGGAATGAGCGGGAAGCTCATCCTTCGCGGTGAGCCGGGCATTGGAAAGACGGCACTCCTGGAGCACGCCGTGGCAACGGCGAGTGATTTTCGCGTTGTTCGAGCAGTTGGGATCGAATCGGAAATGGAGCTGGGATTCGCCGGGCTCCATCAAGTGGTCGTCCCCTTCTTGATGCAGCTGGATCAGCTGCCCCCGCCCCAGCAGAAGGCCCTGGGCGCGGCTTTCGGACTCGTCAGCGGCGAGCCACCCGAGCGCTTTCAGGTCGGCCTGGCGACGCTTACCCTGCTTGCCAGGGCCGCTGAAGAAAAACCACTCCTCTACGTAATTGATGATGCTCATTGGTTAGACATCGAGTCGGCGGAAGTCCTCGCCTTTGTCGCGCGTCGCCTTTACGCGGATCGGGTCGCGATTCTATTCGGAATCCGTGAGGGGTCAGAGCGCGAGTCGGCGTTCGGCGGTATTCCTGAATTGCGAGTACAGCCGCTGGCAACTGAAGATGCGCGGCGACTCCTCGCGAGCGTTATAGCAGGGTCCGCTGCCAGCGAGGTTTCGAACCGCTTCATCATCGAAACGGCGGGGAATCCGCTGGCCATCCTGGAACTCGCTCCCGCGACCACTCCCTCGGCGGTCACCGCGGCCCCCCAGTTCGATGAGCCGCCTCCCGTTCACAGTCGACTGCAGCAGCACTTCTTGTCCAAAGTTCGCGCCTTACCTGCGAAGACGCAGACATTCCTCCAGCTGGCCTCGGCAGACTCGTCAACAGACCCCGTCGTCCTCTGGCACGCGGCAAAACTACTGGCCATCGACCGCGAAGCGATTGCGCCAGCTGAGAGCGAGCGCTTGATCGCGGTAGGGCCTCGGATCGCATTTCGGCACCCGTTGATCCGGTCCGCCATTTACCATGGGATGCTTCCCGCTCAACGGCGGATGATGCATTCAACCCTGGCAGACGCGATCGACCCCCAGGTCGACCCCGATCGGCACGCCGAGCACCAGGCGCTCTCGGCCCTCGAGCCCGATGAAGAGATCGCACAAGAACTGCTCAAGGCGGCCGAGCGGGCTAAGCAGCGAGGCGCTTATGCTGCATGGTCCCGTTACGCTTCCAAGGCGGCAGAGCTCACGCCGGATCGAAAGGTGAGGGCGCCAAGGTTGCTGGACGCAGCCGAAGCGCTGCTGAACAGTGGCCAACCCGGCGAGGCCCAGGTAGCGCTCGACGACGCTCTGACCGCACTCGATGACCCGCTCCAGCGTGGGGCTGCCAAATTGATCGAGGGTTTGATTCGCATTGCTCGTGCGGAGGGAAGCGAGACTCCGCGCTTCCTCCTCGAAACCGCGAGGGATTTGAGGTCGGTGGATGTTGGGCAGGCGCGGGACGCCCTGCACAGCGCCGTGCTGGCCGCAATCCTCATCGAGCCGATGCCGGTCGTGCTGGAGGAAATCGCCAAGCTCGCCAGGGCCATTCCACCACGAGATCCTGCTTCGCCATCCATCGACGACCTGCTTCTCGACGGGACGGCCGGCATGATCGTTGGCGACTTCCCTGCTGCTGTACCGATGGTGCGGCGCGCATTCGACCGACTGCTGGCGGAGGCCCTCGACCCCCAGGTGAAGATTCGCAACTTCGTTCTCGCGAGCATGGCCGCCTATCTTCTCTTTGATTTCGGGATGGTGGATGCGCTGAGCAATGCCCGGGTGGCGGTCACACGGCAGCGCGGTGCGCTAACGGGCCTGCCAAGCGCGCTGGCGTTTCGCGCCGGAGCCGAGGTTTATGCCGGGCACCTCGATCAGGCCGAAGACTTGATCAAACAGGCAGTCGACCTTTCCCATGCGATGGGAAATTTAGAATACCTTGGCTCGATCTGGTGGGAGGGGACGCTCCTCGCCTGGCGGGGCAACGAGGCGAATGCTCGCCGGTGGGCCGAGGACCGCACGGCGCGGCGTGGGACAGCCGGCCTGGACCTTATCCGGTATTCGCTCCTGCCGTTGGAGTTGGGTCTGGGCCGCTATCAGGTGGCTCTGGAGATTGCGACCACCGCATCGAAGGCGGAGCCGGTCTTCCTTGGTTCGCGGATCTTGCCAAACCTCATCGAGGCGGCAGTGCGAGCCGGCGATCCAGACTCAGCCGAAGCGGGCACAAGGCGGCTCAGTGTCCTGGCGACAGCGGGGGCGACCCCGCTTGGACTGGGATTGGTGGCGCGCTCGCGCGCGTTGCTGGCCGACGACAACCACGCCGAGGTTCTCTACAAGGAAGCGATTGATCGCCTGACAAACGCAGCTGTTCCGCCCGAGCTGGCACGAAGCCACCTGCTCTACGGAGAATGGCTGCGTCGACAGAACCGAAGGCGTGACGCGCGGGAACAGCTCCGCGTGGCACACGAGATGTTCAGCAGCATGGGTATTGGCGCTTTCGCGGAGCGGGCGAGAGGTGAGCTCCTGGCGACCGGTGAGCGGGCGCGGCGTCGGAGCGTTGAGACGCAAAGCCAGTTGTCGCCACAGGAGGCGCAGATCGCGCGTCTCGCTGCGAAAGGCATCAGGAATCAAGAGATCGGCTCCCAACTCTTCATCAGCGATCGAACCGTCGAATATCACCTCGCAAAGGTATTCCGAAAACTTGGCGTGCGTTCGCGCACTCAGTTAGCCGCTCATCCTGAGATGGTCGGCGCCGCGGCGGCTCGGTATGCGTCGCTCCCCCGTTCATAGCGAAGGCCTCTCACGCTGGTTTTGCGGAGCCATTCCAATCTCATGCTGCGGCGCCCGGATCAACAATATTCACCCGGCGACCGCAGGAGGTCGTTATGGATCACGCAGTAACTCGATCATC
>DASTJZ010000212.1:0-11168 GCA_035716185.1 Candidatus Dormiibacterota bacterium | reverse complement strand
GCGCACGTTCCCGGCGTCGACGATCCAACCGCCGGTGGTTTCGGCGATGTCGAAGCCGCCCGGTCCGTGCCGGTGCTGGTGGTAATCGCGATGAGCAAACAATGGACGGAGCTGCAGGCTAACCGCGGGCCCCTGGAGCAATCGATAACGGATCACCGTACGGTTCGCGCCGTGCTCCATCCAGACACGCTTCTCGATGACCCGGTCGCCGATCACCCAACGAAGACAGGGGAGCATGCCCTCCAGGTCGACACCGTCGAGTGCGAGATAGCCGGTCGGAAACACCGTGCCGTCCCAGTACTCCTGGGCTGACAGCGGTTGCGACTCGTGGCCGGGCGTGATCAGCCACTCCTCGAGCGCCGCGAGCAACACCATCCGTTGTACGGGTGGGTTCATCGCCGCGACCAGCAGCCCGTGGTAGCGCCGGGTGTTGATGCCGGACACTGTGCCGGAGGCAAAGCCGCCCAGTCCGTTGGTCACCAGCCACTCCCGGCTCAGCCCGGCGTCGAGGTCACGGCAGATCGATCGATCGATGCGAAGCGCCACACTCGTCCCTATGAAGCGACGAGGAGGAGCGTCTTGATGTCTTCCGGCCGGCGGTCGAGGGCCGCCTTGAAATCATCGAAGGCAACCCGACGCGTGATCAACCGTTCGAAGATCCCGGGCCAGCGCGCCTCGGCCTCCTGGAAGTGCTGGACACCGGCCTCGAAGTAGCGGCGGTTGGCATTGACCGATCCGAAGATGACGCGGTTTCCGAGCACCATCTGTAAGTTCAGGACGTCGGACGGGATCTCAATACTGCGATTCCCTCCGGAAACGCCGGTGAGGCAGAGCACACCGTTGATGCCAAGCTGCTGGGCAGCTTGAAAGGCCACGGCACTGTTGCCCGTCGCCTCGAGCATGAAATCGATCTGGCCCAGCTCGGCCCGCAGCCCGGTGACGGGATGGTCGTCGACACTTTTGTAGGTCGCCCCGAGCTGCTTGATCACCGCCGCCTGCAGACTGTCGCCGGGCGTCTTGGCGTAGACGTGAACCTCCAGCCCGCGCAGGCGCAGCAGGAGGGTGGCCAGGATGCCGATGGGACCGGCGCCGAGGACCGCCGCCCGCGCCGGCTGCCAGAGCATGCGCTCCTGGATCTTCCATGCCTGATAGATCGCCTTCTCCACGATGCTCAGGGGCTCGAGCAGGACGGCGAAACCTCGGATCGACGGCGGAATCTTCACCATGAACTCCGGCTTCTCGCTGTAAAAATCGCCCATGTAGCCGTGCGCGCCCTTGATCCCGCGTTCGGTGTAGTTGCCCAGCAGGCACATGTCGCTCTCACCGGCGCGGCAGTTGGGGCAACCGTCCGGTCTGCGCACGGTCGAGACGACGAGGTCGCCAACCGAGAATCCCTGGACGCCCGCCCCGACGGCGTCGACCAGGCTCAGTGCCTCGTGTCCGATCACCAGCACGTTGGATCCCGGCGGCGGCTCGCCGTACTCGCCATTGTTGATCTCGGTGTCGGTGCCGTCGATGCCGACCTCCAGCACGCGCATCAGCGCCAGCCCATCGGTGGCCTGCGGCTTTGGAAGCTCGATCTGTTGCGCGCTGCCCGGCATTTTCGGCGTGACCGCCACGGCGCGCATCGTCTCGGTCATTGTCTGGGCCACATCGCTTATGGTAGGCGGCGCTTATCGAATCGCCAGCATCGCGATCCGGGGCACAGGCGGCATCAGGAAGACACCGGTCGAGACGCGGCGCGACGTCTGAAACTGCGCGAACTTCAAAAACGTCTCGAGCTCCATTTCGCGTCGGAGTTTGAACGTCGGCGGTAGTCCGGTCGCCCTGGCGCTGATGAAGAGCGGGGCGGAGAGCGGGCTCTTCTTGAATTCCCAGAGCAGAAAGCGGCCGCGCGGGGCCAGCACGCGATGGATTTCTTCGAAGGTCTTCCCGAGAGCTTCGTCGTCGAGGTGCTTGATGACGTGCGAGGTCAACGCGACATCGAAGCTCTCATCGGGAAACGGCAGGCTCGTTGCCGGCGATACCTGTAACTGGATCTTCGCTGTCAGACCTGCCTTCTCGATCTCGCGCCGTCCAATATCGATCAGCGTCGGCGACACATCGACGCCAATCGCCGGATGCGCGAAATCGATGCGTTCGGCGAGCGCGATCAGGATGTTCCCGATTCCGCACCCGAGGTCGAGCACCCGATCGGAAGCGGTGATCCTGGCCGCGTCGAGGATGTGTCGATAGGGCGTGTTGATCACCCATAGGCCGCGGCGGGAGAAGACATAGCGCATGCCGATGCCGCGCAGGCCACGCGTGAACCATTCCGCATAGCGCCGGCCAACCGCTTGCTCGTCGATCCGGTCAGCCATGCGGCAGATGCGTGACGAGCGCCAGCGTGGCCACGATCGCGTAGGCGCCGGTTATCCATCGCACGCGCTCGGGTCGCGCGCGATTGTTAGTGACGAGCCAGGCGGCGATCAGTGCGGCAACACCGACCACCACGGCCAGGACCGCCTGGGATACGACAGCGATCACCACAACCAGCGCGCCGATGAGCAGAAGGCCGACGATGACGCCGATCGATCGCGCCGGGCCAAGCATGACGGCGAGATTGCGCGACCCAGCGGTGGTGTCGTTCGCGATATCTGGCAATGAATCACCAAGATGAATGCCAATCGCCAGCGGAGCACCGGCAAGGATCAGCCAGGCGAGGCTCGCGAGGGGCCTTCCGGCAAGAAGCCCGACCCATATGGGAAGCAGCGGAAACGCAATCGCAAAGGGCAGGAAGCTCAGCGGTGTTGAGCTCAACCACAGGTCATAGGCCCAGCCAGCAAGAAACCCGATCAAGACAACGACCCCGGCGGTCCTGCCGAACGCGACGGCACCGGGCAGGGCGCCGACGGCGAAGAGAAATGCCAGGCTCAGGGCAAGGCGAGGTGACACATCGCCACGAACGAGCGGCTTCGCCCGTCCGGCCACCGCGTCCCGACCTCGATCCGCCCAATCGTTGAGGACGCTGATCGAGAACTGGATCATCAGCATCGTGATCGCCATCAGGGTCAAGCGGGAGAGATCGGATGCCAGCCCCATGACGAGACCAACGGCCACAGCAGCGGCCGTCGTTGCCAGGGAGGGCAGCGGATGCAGCAATTCCAGCCAGAGCCACGGCCCTGCCCGAACACTGGATTGATCTAGTGAGGCAGGCCCTGGTGGACGTGAGGTTCGGCTACCGGGATGCGGGTCCGTGAGCTGCTTTCCTCTTCACCGATGGGCAGCGAAATCGTCAGGATGCCGTGGGACAGCATCGCCTTCGCCCTGCCGGCACGCACGCCTTTGGGAAGCTCGACTTCACGGTGAGAAGTCCCGACCGTCCACTCGTGCTGGACATAGTGCTGCTGCTCCTGCGGGTAGCGCGCCTCGGCGTCGACCGTCAGCCGTCGCCCTTCGAGGTCGACCGAAACGGTGTCATGGTGCGCGCCGGGAAGTGGAATGGCGACCGTGACCTGATCCGGCGACTCGTAGACGTTGACAGGCGGTGCGTCGATCGCCGTCTGCTTCGCCATCAGCGTCCACCTTAACAAGAATTGACAGCATAAAGCGCAAGCCACTCCTCGCTTGTCACGTTGCTGCCACGTGCCAAGCTTTTCTCGCCTTGCCGTTGCCCTCGGTACCGCTGCCACCCTGACCATCGTCCTCGCCGGCCAGCCTGCTTACGCCGGCCATCGCAAGGCAACGGTGCACGCGGTCCACCGCGTGGCGCCCGCCCCGGCTCGCATCACGCGGGCCCAGGCCCGGGCGATATTGATCAGCGCCGCGCGGCATCATGCCGTCAACCCGAACTTCGTCCTCGCCGTGTCCTACTGGGAGAGCGGCTGGAATCAGGCAGCTCGCTCGCGCACCGGCGCAGTCGGCCTGATGCAGATCGAACCCTATACCGCCGCCTGGGCTGGCCCGGCGTTACTCCATCGTCCGGTGAATCTGGCCAACCCCATCGACAATGCCGAGCTCGGCGCGGCATTGCTGCGCAGCTACCTGGATCAACTCCACGATCCTCGACTCGTGCTGGCCGCCTACTACCAGGGGCTCGGCGCCGTTCGACGCTACGGCATCTACCCCAGCAGCCGCACCTACGTCGACGGGATCTGGAAGCTACGCAACCAGTTCCAGATCGCGCGTCTGGGGCGTTGACCGGCTAATTCTCGCGTCGTCCGGGGTTGCCCAGGCAACCTCGAACATGATAGTGTCGATGTCAGTAGTTGACATATCACTATTGTGGAGGCTGGAATGTACCGCTACGGACCGCACTTCGGAATTGGGACGCTTCTGATCGTCTTGCTGATCGTCTGGCTGCTGTTCTTCCATCACTAGGCGACAACTGATGGATGCGATCACGCTATTGAATAACGACCACCGCAAGGTGGAGAAGATCTTCTCCGACCTCGAAAAGGGCAAGGGCAACCGCGACCAACTGTTCCGCGAGCTGAAGACCGAGCTCGAGGTCCATGCGGAGATCGAGGAGCAGCTCTTCTATCCCGCCGTACGTGACGCGAAGCAGACGCACGACATCGTTGTCGAATCCTTCCAGGAACACGCCCAGGTGAAGAAGGTGCTCGCCGATCTCGACGCCGCCGATAAGCAAACCGAACACTGGCTTGCGGGGGTCAAGGTCCTGATGGAAGACGTGCAGCATCACGTCGGCGAGGAAGAAGACGAGATGTTCCCGAAGGTGAAGGACAAGGTCCTGTCGAGGGAGCAGCTCGAAGACCTCGGCGCACGAATGGAAGCGATGAAGTCACAGCGACTTGCCCCTATTTGGGCGAAGGCTGCGGTCAAAGGCCGCTAGCGGATCACAAGGGGTTCGGCCCGGCGGCCGGCCCCTTCTCGCTGGGGTCGACTGCGGTATGGTAGGGACGGCCTATCCGCCTGAGGGAGGACTCGATGGCAGTCAAGACCGACCCTACCGAATCGCTGCGCAAGGTCCCAATGTTTTCCGGGCTCGACAAGAAAGAGCTCGAGATGCTCGCCCGGCTTGTCAAAGAGCAGTCGTATCCGGCCGGCACGACGATCGTGCAATCCGGTGCCGGCGGTCACGGGCTCTACATCATCAAGGACGGCAGCGTGTCGATCATCCAGAACGGGCGGACCGTAGCCTCGATGGGGCCGGGCCAGTTCTTTGGAGAGATCTCGGTCCTGGACGGCGGCCCCAGGACCGCGGATGTTCGGGCGGATACCGACACCGTCTGCCTGACCCTGATTTCCTGGGAGGTCAAGCCCATTCTGATGGAGGACGCCGGGCTTACCTACAAGATGTTGCAGGAGATGGTCAAGCGGCTACGCGCGACGGCGCCGAGGCAGCAGGACTAGGGCCCGACCAGGAAGTCGTGGGCCATCCAGCCGTTGCTGAGGTGCCACCAGATCAAGCCGTCGGCGTAGACAGGCCCCCGGTCAACCTTCACCGTGGCACCATCGTGCAGGCAGGCCACCACGCCAGCCTGGAGATTGGCAGCGTCGCGGACATTGGCGCAGTTGCCCGGAACGTGCACCGTGGCGTCGTGGCCCACTAACGGGGTGACCTGGCCCGGGAGTCCGCAGGCCGTATCGAGCGATCGCCACTTGCCGCTGCTCTGTACCACGTAGGCAGCGCATTCGCGGCCACCCTTGGCAGCGGTTGAGAACACGACCGCCGCCGCATTCTGGCCCATCGTTTGGCCAGTCATGGAGAGGCACGCACCAGTGCCGGTGCATTTGCTCGCGTACTTCAGCCCGGTCTTGGCCTGAACCGCCGCGATCGCAGCCGCCTGAGGCGAATCCGGGGCCGGCTTGTTGGCGCTCGTCAGTGCCAGGTGTGGTGATGCCTGCCGGCTGCTCACCGAGTGGGCTCCCGGAAGGAGCAGGTAGGCCAGCGGCACGAAGAGCAGCACGGCGACCACGACCGCGACGATGCCGACGGTTCTTGGGATAACCGGCAGTCGGAGCCCAGGTAGCCTGGGCACTGTTGTGGACCGAGGTGTCCGCCACTCGGGCGTATGCCACCGGGGAAGGGCGATCTTCGGAAGAGCAATCGCGGGCAGGCTCAGTCGAGGAAGCGTCCAGCTCCGGGGCCGTCGAGCTCGGCGGACAGCCGGCCGGAGGATTGGCGCCTGGGGTGCCACGTCCTGCTCAGGCGCCAGCTCTGGCGGCGCAGCTGCGAGTCCTGGCGTGCGCTGCCAGTCGAGCGGGGTTCCACAGCGCTCGCACCAGATGTCGATGGCGAGGTTGCGATGCCGGCACGATGGACACCGCACCGGGGTGCCGATCCTTTTGTAGGGTCCGGGTTTCAACACCGTTAGATTCCCGACCGCAAATTTGGGTTGTTTAGCAGCCACCCCGAAGGCGTATCGACGACCTGCCAGGTACCGATCCACCGCCGGTTTAAACCGCCGATGACCTCGACGACATCGACATAGACGGAGGCGATCCCGGCGCCGGTCGACAGCAGCCGCGCCGCCGCCACGTCGATGCGGTCGGTCGCAGCAAACCGCTGGTCGATGAACAGCGAGGGCGGATCCCGCTGCTGCAGTTGCTGGGTCCAGAGCGACGCAGCAACATCAAACTGGTGCGCCGATACGGCCCGGTAGAAGTTGACGACTGCGTCGGTGGGCTGTCCGATGTTCTGGGTTACCGGAGGCGGTGATGGCGGGGCCGCGGATGGCGCCAGGGCTGGCGCCGGCACAATGTCCGGCGTCGGGCTCGGCGCGATGTCGGGCGTCGGGCTCGCCTCCAGCGATGGCGAAGCATCGGGCTGCGTAGACCTTTCAGCCGTTGGTGTCGCCGCGGGCTGGAGCGCCGCGTTCGCCTGGGGGCTCAGGCCCAGGTTTGGAAGGCTAAACGAGACGGTGGGCCGCGAACCCGCGGCCCAGCCCGCGAGCGGCAGGGCCAGAAACATGGAGACGCCGGTGACCGCCGCGAGGGCCGATAGAACAGCCAGGCTGCGGTGGTAGCGATGCCCCGGCGGCGCCCAGTCGAGGTAGTGGGAGCAGCGCGAGCACCAGATGTCGATGGTGTAGTTGCGCGCACCACACCACGGGCAGCGGGTTCTGCCGGCGTGCCTCAACCTGGTATTCCTCCTGTCAGTTGACTTGATAATACGCAGGGAGGACCGGGACCTGCTCGAGCTCAGCCGTGCTAGGCGGTAGTAACGTTGGACAGGTGCCTCCCGACGCTCGCGCGACCTTTCCCGTCTCCTTCCCTGTCGACCTGGCCATAACGCTCGGGCCGCTGCAGCGGGGCGGATCCGATCCAACCATCTGGCTCGAGGGTCAGGAGGCCTGGCGCGCCTGCCGCACGCCCCGCGGCCCTGCATCCGTGCATCTGCGGATGAACCCCGATGAAGTCGAGGCCGAGGCCTGGGGCGCGGGCTCGGATTGGATCCTCGAGCGCATCCCGCAGTGGCTGGGCTTCGACGACACGCCCGAGACGTTTCTCCCGCGCAACGGCCTGCTCCGCGAGTTGCATCGCCGCCACATCGGGCTGCGACTGGGCGGAACGGGCCTGGTTTTCGAAGCGCTGCTGCCGACCATCCTGGAACAGAAGGTCCCAGGTGTCGAGGCCTGGGCGTCGTATGCCAGATTGGTTCGTACCCTGGGTGAGCCGGCTCCGGGCGACGTGGGCCTCTTTCTCCAACCGACGCCGCAGCGGCTTCTGGAAACGCCCTACTGGGCGGTCCATCGATTGGGAATCGAGCAGCGGCGCTTCGCGGTCATCCAGTATGCCGCAAGCCGGGCCGCGCGACTCGAGCGCACGACCAGCCTGGAGCCGCAAGCGGCCCGGCGGCAGCTCGTCAGCCTGCCCGGGATCGGACCGTGGTCGGCAGCAGAGGTCTCCGTCGGGGCCTACGGCGACCGTGACGCCGTCTCGGTTGGCGACTACCACCTGCCGCATCAGGTTGCCTGGGCGCTGGCAGGCGAGCCGCGCGGCAGCGATCAGCGAATGATCGAACTGCTCGAGCCATATCGCGGTCATCGCGCCCGCGTCATCCGCCTGCTGGCATTGAGTGGGATCCAGGCACCGCGCTTCGGCCCTCGAATGCGGCTGCGTAAGATCGCGGCGATTTGATCGGCCGCGGGCGGGGAAAAAACAAAGCGTGGCCCACGTTGTCATCGTCGGGGCCGGCTTCGGCGGTCTGACCTGCGCGCGCAAGCTCGACGGTCAGCCGGTGAACGTGACGCTGATCGACCAGAACAACTACCACCTCTTCACGCCGCTGCTCTACCAGGTCGCGACCGGCCTCCTGAATCCCAGCGACATTGCCTACCCCTTGCGCCGCGTCTTCCGTCATTCGCGGAATGTGCGATTTCGGCAGGCGCGCGTCGACCACGTCGACTTCGACAGGAAGGTGGTTGTCCTGGATGGTGGCGCAGAAATTGCTTACGACCACGTCGTGCTGGCGAGCGGCAGTTCCGACAATTATTTCGGCAACAAGTCCGTCGCTGAAGTTTCACTCGGTCTGAAGTCGCTGCCGAACGCGACCCTGCTGCGCAATCACGTGCTCACCTGTCTCGAGCTCGCCGACGCGGAGGTGGATCGCGCCAAGCGAGCGGCGCTGCTGACCTTCGTCATCGTCGGTGGCGGGCCGACGGGCGTCGAGACCGCGGGTGCGCTGTCGGAACTGCTCGGCATCGTCGCAGGGACGGATTACCACCAGATCTCTCGCCGGGAAACGCGGATCGTGGTCGTCGAAGGAACGGATCGATTGCTCGGCACCTTTTCCACGCGCATCAGCGGCTATGCACGGCGAGTGCTGGAGCGACGGGGCGTCGAGGTCCTGATCAACGTCCTCGTCAACGATGCGGATGCCCATGCGGTCCACCTCGCCAATGGCGCGACGATCCCCTGCGAAACGATCATCTGGTCCGCTGGCGTCCGGCCCAATGACGCGATCGCCGACGCCGCACTGCCGCGGCTTCGCAACCGCCGAATTCAGGTCGATGGCTATCTCCAGATTCCGGGCATGACGGGCGCCTACGCTATCGGCGACGTGGCGACGCCCGGCGAGGGTGGTACGGACCAGTTGCCAATGGTGTCGCCGCCGGCAATGCAGGGTGCGCGGTATGTCGCTCGTGCGATCCTTGACGAGCTGGCGGGCGTGCAGCGCGAGCGACGCCCGTTCCATTACGTTGACAAGGGAACGATGGCAACGATCGGCCGTAATGCGGGTGTTGCGCACCTCGCCGGGGGGCTCGAGTTCACCGGCTTTCTCGGATGGCTAACGTGGCTCTTTGTCCACATCTATTACCTGATCGGTTTCCGCAACCGGATCAGCGCGCTGGCTTCCTGGGCCTGGGATTACGTGCGGCACGATCGGCCGATTCGCATCATCCTGGCCACGCGCGCTGAGACGAAAATTCCGTAGGATGCGGTACCTCGCGCTCGCCACGGACTACGACGGGACCCTCGCCCACCACGGGGCCGTTGATGCGGCGACGCTCGAGGCGCTGCGGCGGGTGCGAGCGAGCGGCCGCAAGCTGCTCCTGGTGACGGGACGGCAGATGGAGGACCTTGCTCAGGTATTTCCCGAGGTCGACATCTTCGACCGCGTCGTCGCCGAGAACGGCGCCCTCATCGATGTGCCGGGGAAGAGCCAGACCCGCTTACTCGCTCCGCCGCCGGCAGCGCCATTTGTCGCTGCCTTGAAAAAACGTGGCGTCGAACCGCTTGCGGTCGGTCAGGTGGTGGTCGCGACGGTGCAGCCGAATGAGACGGTGGCGCTCGAAGTGATCCGGGAGATGGGCCTGGAGCTCCAGGTCATCTTCAACAAGGGTTCGGTCATGATCCTCCCGTCCTCGGTCAATAAGGCGACCGGGCTGCAGGCCGCCCTCGATGAGTTGCAGCTCTCGGCACACAATGTCGTCGGCGTTGGCGATGCCGAGAACGACCACGCCTTTCTCAGGGTATGCGAGTGTGGGGTGGCGGTCGCCAATGCGCTCGACGCGCTGAAGGCCGGCGCCGATTACGTCACCGAAGGCCGCGCCAGCGACGGCGTCCGCGAGCTGGCCGATCTGCTGGTCCGCGAGGATCTGCGCGCGCTCGACGCGAAGCTGGCCCGTCATCGGATCGCGCTTGGCTACGTGGGCGACGAGCTCGTCAGTATCAGCCCCTACGGACCTACCCTCTTGATCGCTGGACCGTCGGGCAAAGGCAAGTCGACGATGGTACGCGGAATACTCGAGCGCCTGGCCAAGCAGCGCTATCAGTTCTGCGTGGTGGATCCGGAAGGCGATTACGATCAGCTCGGGATCGCCGTCACGCTGGGTTCGGCCGAGCGCGCGCCCAGCGTCGACGAGGCGGTGATGCTCCTGCGGGATCCAAAAGAGAGCGTCGTCATCAACCTGGTCGGCCTGCGCGTCCAGGAGCGTCCGGGGTTCTTTCAAGCCTTGTTGCCCCGGATTCAGGAACTCCGGGCCGCAACCGGACGGCCGCATTGGGTCGTGATCGACGAGGCGCACCATATGCGTCCCGAGTCGTCAGGACCGGTCGAGCTTACCCTGCCCGAAACGCTGGCGAGCACGATCCTCATCACGGTGCACCCGGATCGGTTGGCGACGAGCGTCCTCGACCGGGTCGATGGTGTCATCGCGATCGGCTCGCCGACGGAGGTGCTTCGGCCGTTCGGCCAGACGACCGACGGCGAGCTCTCAAGCGGGGAGGCGATCGTCTGGTTCAGGAAAGACGGCCATCCCCGACGGATGCGGACGCTACCGGGTCAGATCGAGCAACGCCGGCATCCCCGGAACTACGCGGCCGGTGATCTCGGACCAAATGCGTTTTACTATCGCGGGCCGGACGGCCGGCTCAACCCCAAATAGGTGTGTTGCGCTCAACTCGATACCGTCGAGCTCCAGCTAAGTCAACGTCCGGTTAGAGCGTGTTAAGACTTGGGCTTTACTGAGGGTTTTCTCGAGCCGAAATGCCCCTTGACTCGGCCGTCCTCTATCCGATTCCCTTCGCGTTTGAGCCGTCTGGCCTGCTCGTCGCTACTGTGGGCGGCCAGCTCGCCATTGGACCGGACCACCCGCCACCAGGGCAGCCCGTGGTTGGTAGCGAGGACGTTGCCAACTGCCCTGGCCGCTCGCGGGTAGCCGGCTCGGCGTGCCACCTCTCCGTAGCTGACGACCTCTCCCCTACCCAGGTCTCGAACG
>DASTJZ010000211.1:0-22291 GCA_035716185.1 Candidatus Dormiibacterota bacterium | reverse complement strand
ACGAGATGCTGACCTCGACCGGTTTACGGGTGAACCGAATGTTCGCGCTCAGCCTCCCGGTGCTGATGCTGATCATGAACCTGTCGAGCGTGGCGATCGTCTGGTTTGGTGGGCACCTGATCGACGGTGGCCGGATGCCGGTCGGAAATCTCTTTGCCTTCCTCGCCTACATCATGCAGATCTTCTGGGCCATGATGCTGGCCGTGATGATGGTGATCTTCATTCCTCGCGCCGCTGCCAGCGGGGCTCGGCTGCAGCAGGTCATCTCCATCCGGCCGTCGATCGCGGATCCGCTCGACCCGATCGTGCCGGCTGGGGTCAGCGGTGAGGTCGAATTTCGTGACGTGAGCTTCGGCTACCCCGGTGGCGAAAAGCCGGTTCTCTGCGACCTGTCATTCGCGCTTCGGCCCGGGGCGACGACCGCCATCATCGGCGGGACCGGTGCGGGGAAGACCACGCTGCTCAACCTGATCCCGCGCCTGTTCGACGTGAGCGCCGGCGCGCTGCTCGTGAATGGCGTCGATGTCCGCAAACAACGGCTCGACACTCTGTGGCAATCGATCGGATTGGTTCCGCAGCAGGCCTACCTGTTCCGCGGGACGATTGCCGAAAACCTGCGGTTCGGCAACCCCACGGCGACCGAGGCGGAGCTGTGGCACGCGCTCGACGTCGCGCAAGCCCGTGACTTCGTTAGTGCCATGCCCGAGCAACTCGAGGCCCCGGTGGACCAGGGCGGCACCAATTTTTCCGGCGGCCAGCGGCAGCGGCTGGCCATCGCCCGGGCCCTGGTGAAGCGGCCTCCTATCTATCTGTTTGACGACTGCTTCTCCGCGCTGGACGCGGGCACCGACGCCCGGCTCCGCGCCGCGCTCAAGCGCGAAGCCCGCGGCGCGACGGTCGTGATCGTTGCCCAACGGGTCAGCACGATCATGAACGCCGACCAGATCATCGTACTGGACGAGGGACGCGTCGTCGGCATCGGGACCCACCGGGAGCTGATGAGCAGCACCGAGGCCTACCGCGAGATCGTGGCCTCGCAGCTGGGCGAGGAGGCCGTGGCGTGATCGCCCGTGGCGAGGTCCGCCGGCCGCCGGCCCGCGGATTCGGTGGCGGAGGGTTCGCTGGCATGTTGCCGCCCGAAAAGACCAGGGACGTTCGGGGGACGTTGCGCCAGCTGCTGGCACGGCTTCGGCCCGAGCGAATGTGGATCGCGACCAGCGCGCTGCTGGCCATCGGGAGCGTGGCGTTCACCGTCATTGGGCCGAAGGTCGTGGGCAACGCAACCAACGTGATCTTCGACGGCGTGATCGGCAAGCTCTTGCCGGCCGGGGTTACCAAGGTCCAGGCGGTCGAACTCCTCCGGGCGCGAGGGGAGAACCAGCTCGCCAACCTGGTTTCCGGTTCCAACGTCGTGCCGGGTCACGGCATCGACTTCACCAGGCTGGGCCAGATCCTCGCCCTGGCGGCATTGGTCTACCTGCTCAGCGCCGCGCTCGGCTGGCTGCTCGCGTACATCATGGCCGGCGTCGCCCAGCGGACGGTCTACCGGATGCGGCAGGATGTCGAGGCCAAGCTGGGACGGCTCCCGCTCAAATATTTCGATAGCCACGCGCATGGTGACATCCTGAGCCGGGTCACCAACGACATCGACAACATCACCACCACCCTGCAGCAGGGGATGAGCCAGATCCTCACCTCGATGCTCACGGTCGTCGGCGTGCTGGCCATCATGGTCTGGATCAGCTGGGTGCTCGCGCTCGTCGCCCTGATCACGATCCCGCTCTCGATGGCGGTCACCCTGCTGGTCGCGCGGCGGTCGCAACGACACTTTGCCGCGCAATGGGCACGCACGGGCGCCCTCAATGGTCACGTCGAACAGATGCATACCGGTCACACGCTGGTCCAGGTCTTCGGCCAGCGCCAGCGGGCGATCGAGGCCTTCAACCAGCAGAACGATGCCCTGTACGAGGCAAGTTTCCGGGCGCAGTTCCTGTCGGGGATCATCCAGCCGGCCACGATGTTCCTGGGCAACGTCAACTACGTGGCGATCGCCGCGCTTGGTGGCTACATGGTCGTCTCCGGAACGATGACCCTGGGCGACGTGCAGGCCTTCATCACCTACTCGCGGCAGTTCACGATGCCGATCATGCAGCTGGCCGGACAGCTCAACCTGCTGCAATCCGGCCTGGCATCGGCGGAACGGGTCTTCGAATTCCTGGCCGCTGAGGAGGAGGCTCCCGATTCTGCTGCCGGCCCCAGCCCGCTGCGGCAGCCGTCCGGCTCCGTCGCCCTGGAGCACGTCTTCTTCCAGTACGAGCCGCAGAAGCCGCTGATCACCGACTTCAACCTCGAGGTGAAGCCGGGCCAGATGATCGCCATCGTGGGGCCGACGGGCGCCGGCAAGACGACGATGGTGAACCTGCTGATGCGTTTCTATGAGATCGATTCGGGCCGGATCTGCCTGGATGGGGTGAATGCTGCGCAGCGTCCTCGAGACGACGTGAGGAGTGTGTTCGGCATGGTTCTCCAGGACACCTGGCTGTTCGCCGGGACGATCCGCGACAACATCGCCTACGGAAAGCAGGGCGCGACCGAGGACGAGATCATCGCCGCAGCCCAGGCAGCGCACGTCGACCAGTTCGTCCGGACGCTGCCCCAAGGCTATGACACCGTGTTGAACGATGACGCCTCGAACATTTCCGCCGGCCAGAAGCAGCTGCTGACGATCGCCCGGGCATTCCTCGCCAACCGCGCCATCCTGATCCTCGATGAAGCCACCAGCAGCGTCGATACCCGGACGGAGGTGCTGATCCAGGAAGCCATGGCGCGCCTGCGCCAGGGACGCACCAGCTTTGTGATCGCGCACCGGCTGTCAACCATCCGCAATGCGGACAACATCGTGGTGATGGATCAGGGCCGCATCGTGGAGCAGGGAACCCATGAGGAACTGCTCGGCCGCGGCGGCTTCTACGCCGGGCTCTACCAGAGCCAGTTCACGGACGAACTCGCCGAAGCAAGCTGAGCGAAGCTGCGTCCGCGCGTGCGACAATGGCGGCCAGCATTCGTTGTCAGAGAGGAGGGGTTCGGCATGACACGTATTGCCTCGATGCGCCGGTTGCCGGTTGCCAGGCTTGCCGCCGCGATGACGATTGCTGGCGCGTTCGCGTGGCTGCCAGTGCAAGCCGCCGCGGCTGATCTACGCCAGGGAACCGACGTCACCATTGGCAGCGCGGAGACGATCAACGACGATCTCTACGCGGCTGCCGGCACGATCACGATCGACGGCAATGTCAACGGCAGCGTCATCGTCGCCGGCGGAACGGTCAGCATCGCGGGAACGGTGAGCCGTGATGTCATCGTGGCCGGCGGCACGATCACCGTGAGCGGACGCGTCGGCGGCAGCATCCGCGCGGCCGGTGGCAACCTCACGCTGAACGGACCGGTCGAGCAGGATATCGTGCTGGCCGGCGGCACCGTCGACATCGGATCCCACGCGAGGATTGGGCGCGACCTGGTCATCGCGGGAGGCATGGCGACGGTGTCCGCCCCGATTGCCCGGAACGTCGACATGGGCTCGGGGAACCTGACCCTGAAGAGTCGGATCGGCGGTACCGTTCGCGGCAGCGTCGACCACCTTCGCCTGGACGGGGCGCAAGTCGCCGGCAGCCTCGACTACACGAGCAACAACCAGGTCGAGCTCGCCAACGGCGCGAGTGTCAAAGGCACCACCACCCGGCATCAGCCCGCCACGAGGGACGGCGCAGGCAACGCGTTCCTCGGATGGCTGCGGGCACTGATCGGCATCGCCGTGCTGGGGTTGCTCTTCGTCCTCTTCCTACCGCGCCTGAGCGTCCGGAGCATCGACACCTTGCGCGCCCAGCCATGGGCCAGTCTCGGAATCGGAGCCGCGATCCTGGTCGCCACGCCGATCATCGCGGTGATCATCTTCATCATCGGGTTGTTGATCGGAGGGTGGTGGCTGGGCCTCCTCCTGATCCCCTTCTGGATCCTGGCGCTCGCGCTCGGCTGGGTGGTATCGGGATTTCTCCTGGGGCGAGTGGTGTTCGCCAGGCTCGGCTGGGGCGCCTACCATGATGCGCTGGCGCTTCTGGCCGGGTTGCTGATCCTGGCCGTCATCACGATCATTCCCGTGATCGGCTGGCTGATCGGGCTGGCTGCCTTCGTGTTCGGCGTCGGTGCCCTCGGTCTGGCGATCAGCCGATGGGCGCAACCGATGAGGGCCGCGCTCTAAGGCCGAGTCACTGGAGGACGTCGCGCCGGATCATCAGGACGATCGAGCCGATCAGGAAGACCGCCGCGTAGACTCCGACGACAATCAGTGTGTGCCTCGCGTCGACGGCTACCAGGGGCTGCGCGAAAGCGGCACGCTGTCCCGGTATGAGGAGCGATTGCAGGACATTCAGGTTCGGTCCGAGAAGATAAGCCGTGACGTCATTCCAGATTTGCTGGTGGGTCAACCGGAACACCAGGTTCATGACGAGGGTGCCGAAGTTGTCGGCGGGATAGAACGCCAACGCGGCACCGATCCCGAAAGCCAGCGACCGGCCGACCACGGCGGCCGCTGTGCCGAGCAGGATATTGATCCCGATACTGATCGACGCGATCAGCACTTCGAGGCCAAGGTCGTGCCAGACTGAAGGGAGCGAGGCGATGGGGGAGAAACTCCCTTCCCAGGAGACCACCATCAGATAGACCGCGATCGTGGCCACGATGAGAAACCCTGCCAGGAGGGCCAGGCCGGTCAGCGCGAGGGTCACCAGCTTGGCGCCGAGCAACGTGAGCCGGCCGGTGCCGCGACCGAGCAGCACTCGAATGGTCCCGGCGCTGTACTCCATTCCCACCAGGCGTGCCGACACGATCAACAGGAAGATGCCGGCGCCAGCATTGAAGAACGAGGTGAAGATGTTCAACAGTTCCGAATACCAGCCTCGCGGGTCCCTGTGGAGTTGCGTCCTGATATCGGGCGCGCTGATGATGGCGCCAATGGCAACGGCGAACAGGAGAACCGCAAAGCCCAGCATCACCCAGGTGGCACGCTGCCGCGAGAGCTTGAGGAGTTCGCCGCCCACCGCGCCGAGGAATTTCGGCGACGGGGTCGATGACAGTGGCTCGGTCCGATCGCGAGGAAGGGCTTGGGCCGCGGTGCTCAATTTACACCTCCGGTAAGGCTGAGGAAGATCTCCTCGAGATTTTGCTGACGCGGCGCCACGCTGTCGGGCCAGTAGCCGGCGTTGGCGAGAAAGCGAACGAGGTCACGACCACGGCCGGTCGGCGACCGGCTGATCAGCTCGCTGTCCTCGAGACGCGCGCCCGTGGCCCACGGCTGTTGCTTCAGGACGGTGAGGGCAGCAGGCGCATTCTCGACGCGGATCACGAACTCGCCGCTGGCATCGAGCAGCTCCGCAACCCCGGCTAGCCGAACCAGCTCGCCGTGGTTGATGATGGCGACCCGATCACAGATCTGCTGAACCTCGCCCAGGACGTGGCTGGAGATGAAGACGGTCTTGCCCTGTCCGGAGAGGCGGCGCAGCAAGTCGCGCATCTCGACGATGCCCGCGGGATCCAGGCCGTTGGCGGGCTCATCGAGGATCAGCAGCTCGGGGTCGTGCAGAAGCGCGGTGGCGACGCCCAACCGCTGCTTCATTCCCATCGAGTAGGAGGAAACCCGGTCACGCTGCCGGCCGGTCAGGTCAACGAGCTCCAGGACTTCGTCGAGCCGCGTTTTTTTGACGCCACCCAACACGGCGGCGAAGGCACGGAGGTTGTCGCGACCCGACATGTACAAATAGAGCGCCGGCGCCTCCACCAACGCTCCGACCCTGGGCAGCACCGCGGCGGCGTGGTGGGCGACATCCTGGCCGAGGACCTCGACCCGTCCCGATGTGGGCCGGATCAACCCGAGAGCCATTCGGATGGTCGTGGTCTTGCCGGCGCCATTGGGCCCGAGAAATCCGAGAATCTCGCCGGGCTCGAGTTCGAGGCTGAGATGCTTGACAGCGGGTCGGTCGCCATAGCTCTTCGAGAGGTCGCGGGTGGCCAGAATGGGCGTACTCATCGACGATTAAGCACCGCCCGTGCCCCGGATGTGACGGGGGCTGCCTGGTGGAACGGGGCCGCCCCCACCCGGAAAGCCAATCGAAGGAGCGTGAGACCGATCACCGTGGCGGCCGGAACCGGGAGCAGCAGCACGATCCAGGGCTGGGACTGCAGGATTCCGCTCCAGATCGCCGCCGAAACGGCGGTGCTGATCCAGAACACGCGATACGGGACGCCGAGGCTGCCACAGGTGATGGCCATCGCCCAGCGCAGTCCGGGCACGTAGCGAGCGACCGCGATCGCGAGCGGACCCCAACGATGGAACCAGCGTCGAGCACGCTCGATTCGTCCTGGCGTCAAATGCAACGCCGCGCCAACCCGACCGTCGAGGAGCCGAGGCCCGAAACGTCGCGATGCCGCGAACAGGTTGGTGGAACCGAGAACGATGAGCAGGGTGATTCCGAGCCAGGCGAGCAGGATCGCCGCCGGGCTGCCGTATAGCCGGTGACCGAGATAGCCGACCGAGATTTCGGATAGGACCGGCATGGGAATGCCGGATTCCTCGAGATAGATGCCCAGCAGGGCGAGCACCACGCTGATCACGGCGCGAACGATAGAGACCGGCTGTGCCAAAACACTGTTAAGGCGACGCCGGACGCGGCAACACTCCGATCAGCTCGAAGCCGTAGTCCAGGACCTTCGGCATTTGCGCGTAAGCGGTGCCGGCGGGGGCGCCGAGCAGAACGGCCAGCAGGCGGTGGCCGCCCCGATTCGATGTTGTGATCAGGCAGCCAAGCGCGGCATCGGTCCATCCAGTCTTCAGGCCGTAGGTGCCGGGATACGTCCATAGCAATTTGTCGAGGCTGACCAGGCTGAACGCCTTGTGGGTCGCGGTCGCCGGGAGGGTGATCGACGGCGTCGCCGCGATGCTGACCAGGGCGCCATAATGCGACTCCAGGTAGGCGCCGGCGATGGCGAGGTCGTAGGCTGAGGAGTAATGGCCGGCGGCATCGAGCCCGGTCGGGTTCTCGAAGTGCGTAGTCCGCAAACCGAGCCGCGCGGCCTTGGCATTCATGTCGGCAACGAACGCGGCGCGCGTGGTGACCGCCGAGGCCAGCGTCTCTGCGGCATCATTGCCCGAGTTCAAGAAGACGCCGTACATCAGCTCGCGCACGGTCACCCGCTCACCCGGGGTCAATCCCATCAACGTCGAGTCCGCGGGTAACTGACTGATGGAAGCCGGCACCGTGAGGGTGGCGTTCAACCCCATCAGGTCGACGGCCACCATCGCGGTGAAGATCTTGGTCAGGCTGGCCGGCGCCCAACCCGCCCGGGCATTCGATTGCCAGAGAAAGCGGCCGGTGTCGAGGTTGAAGATGACGATCTCCTGGGCATCGATCGCCGGCACCGGAACGGGACGAACGGTTGCCAACGATCGCGGCACGACCGCAACCGGCGCCGGTGCCGGCGTCGGCGCCGACGTCGGGCTGGGCGTTGCTACCGATTGCGCTCGGACGTGGAAAGGCTCCGCCGCCGACGCTGCGTCGTAAGGCGATAGCGAAGCCGCCACCAGCGCCGGCGTGTCGATCGCGTGGGCCGGGCGAGCTGGAGCGACCGATGCCAGACCGGCGCACACGCATCCGGATACCAGCAGCAGGGCAGTCAGCCGCACCAGGGACGGCAACATGTGGGCAGGCAGCCTACCGCACCAGCGGCTGGAAAACAAGGAAAGCCGCCCTACAATGTTCGTCGCGCCGGGATGACGGAATAGGCAGACGTTGGCGACTTAAAATCGCCTGCCCGTAAGGGCGTCGGGGTTCGAGTCCCCGTCCCGGCATGCCGCCTATTCAACGCGCCGGCCTGGGTTCAGTTTCGCCCAGCCCGAACTCGTGGTACTACTATGCGCTCATGCTCCCGGTCCTCGAAGTCCTCGTCGGCATTATTGTGGTCGCCTATATCCTCAACGATCTCTTTCAGAGCGTGGTCGTCCCGCGGTCCACTCCCGCCGCCTATCGCCTCACCCGCTGGGTGGTGCGTCCCGGCTGGCGGCTATGCCGCGCCGTCGCCCTCCGCGCCAGCTCCACGGAGGAACGGGAACGGCTGCTGGGCGTCTTCGCCCCGCTGATCGTCGTCATCTTGCTCGTCCTGTGGTTGAGTGGGCTGATCCTCGGCTTCGCGTTGATCTTTCTCGGCCTCGGTAGCCAACTGAGTCCGATGGTTCGGGATTTTCCGAGCGCGCTGTATTTCGCAGGGACATCCGTCCTGACGATCGGCTTTGGTGATTTCGTCGCCCGATCCGGCCTGACTCGGGTGCTGGCGTTGATCGCGGGTGGGTCGGGCCTGGGAACCATCGCCCTGGCCATCAGTTTTCTTTTCTCGCTCTACGCGTCCTTCCAGCGGCGCGAGATTCTGATCGTCACGCTGGACGCCCGGGCGGGAGCTCCGCCATCGGGTGTCAACCTGCTCGAAACCACGGCGAAGCTGGGCATGGTGGAGGACCTGCCGCGGCTCTTCGCCGACTGGGAAAAATGGGCCGCCGAGGTGCTGGACAGCCACCTCGCCTATCCCGTGCTCGCCTACTTCCGCTCCTCGCACGACAACGAGTCCTGGGTGAGCGCGCTGGGCGCGGTACTCGATGCCACCACCCTGTGCTTGACCACGGTGATCGACGGCCCACATGGGCCCGCCAAGATGATGTTCGCGATGGGCACGCACCTGGTCGAGGACCTGGGCCGATTCTTCCGGGTGGATGGCGATCATGAAGTTGGCGTCGAGCGGTACGAGTTTGACCAGGCGCGGGAGCGGTTGGCCGCGGCGGGCTGGGAACTGCACAGCGCCGAGGATTCCTGGAAGGGGTTCTCGCGCCTACGCGCGCAGTACGCCGGCCAGTTGAACGACATGGCTAAGTGGTGGGCCGCTCCGCCGACGCAATGGATCGGTGATCGCTCGGTCGTGCGCTTCACTGTCCCCCGGCACGAAGCCATCACGCAACGCGTCGTGTCTCGTTAGGCGGCGAAGGCCTTCGGCGCGTTTCCCTGTAGCCGCAGATAGAACGCCGTCGCCAACGCATACGGGAGCAGAAGGCGAACTTCGAAATTCGGCGGCCGCCTGGCGATCCCGGCGAAGAGATCGGGCAGCTGCTGCCGCTCCATCGACTCGGTGATTCGCTGAATGGCGAAGGCATCGGAGCCGCGGATGCGGGCGTTGGCGCCGTCCCACATCGTCTTCCCATCCTCGAGCTGACGCCACTCGGCGAGCAGGACGCCCTGGGCGGCGCTCAGCGCCAGGGCGCGTTGCAGGGACGTTTGCCCCTCCGGGTTGAGCTCGGTGCCGCGACTCCGGGCCAGCTCGAGCGTTCGCTGGACCGCGGCCTCGACCACCGGCCAGGATTCCGCATCGGCAGCCGCGTGGGGCAGGAGGTCGGGCGCCTCGACGATGCGCTTCGCGCGCCCGAGCGCAAAGCCATCCAGCTGGCTGCGGGTGGTGGCGCTCAGCTGGAGGTGCGAGAGCGGTGGCGTCCGTCCGGTGAAGTCCTCCGGCCTCGGTTCGGCAAAGGCGATCACCGGATCATCGGTTGGCGGTGGCAGCTCCTGATGCTGGACGGTCGGGCGCCAGCGAGGACCCTGTTGCGCTCGTTGCGTCTTTTTGCGAACGGCAAAAAGGCCCGCCTGGTGGCGGCCAACCAGGATCGCGGCCGTGACGCCGATCGCCATGACCAGGATGGTGACGCCCACCCCAAACCGCAAGAGGGCGTAGATGGAGGCGGCGGCGGTCAGGGCGAGAACGATCGGCCGGCGGGGGATGCGCGACATGCCTCTGGGTAGAACGTGGCCGGAGCCCCCACCCTACCCCAGGGGCGAGAGAATTGGCCCTAGTTCGGGTTGCGGAAAAGGGTCGCGATGCCCTGGCCGCCGCCGATGCACATCGTGACGATGCCCCACTCGGCCTGGCGCCGCTTTAGCTCGTAGGCCAGCTTCACGGTCAGGATGGCCCCGGTGGCGCCGACCGGGTGGCCGAGGGCGATCGCGCCGCCGTTTGGATTGACCTTGTCGGGGTCGATCTCGAGCTCGCGGATCACGGCCACCGCCTGGGCGGCGAAGGCCTCGTTCAGCTCCATGACGTCGATGTCGTTGACCGTCATGCCGACCTTGCGCAGCAGGTTCTGCACGGCGAAGATCGGCGCGACGCCCATGATCTCGGGCGCGATCCCAGCCACCGCGTCGGCGACCCACTCGAGCTGTGGGGTGACACCGAGCTCAGCAGCTTTGGCCTTCGTCATCACGACCACCGCCGCACCGGCATCGTTGATGCCGGAGGAGTTTCCCGCTGTGACGCTCCCACCTTCGCGAAAGGCCGGCTTGAGCCGGGCGAGCGACTCGGCGGTCGTCCCGGGCCTGGGGTGCTCGTCCAGGTTCGCAACGACGGGCTCGCCCTTCTTCTGCGGAATCGCGATCGGAACGATTTGATCGGTGAAGCGGCCTTCGGCGATGGCCGCGGCGGCCCGCCGCTGGCTCTCCGCGGCAAACGTGTCTTGCGATTCGCGGGAGACGCCATAGCGGTCGGCGACCTTTTCCGCGGTGCAGCCCATCTGGTAGCGCCCGAAGGGGTCGGTCACCAGGGAGAGGGTGCCGTCGACGAGCTCGGCCTCGCCCAGACGCCAGCCGACCTGCGAGCGGGGCAACATGTAGGGCTGGATCGACATGTTCTCGTTGCCGCCGGCGACGACGACCTGTGCCTCGCCGGTCCGCAGCTCCTGGACAGCGCTGTTGATCGCCTGCAGGCCGGAGCCGCACAAGCGGTTGACGTTGAAGGCGGTGGTCCGCTCGGGGAGGCCGGCTTTCAGCGTCGCCAGGCGCGCGTTGAAGGCGTCCTCGCCAACCTGCCCGACACAGCCCAGGATGACTTCATCGACCACTCCGGGCTCGATCCCGGCGCGATCCATGGCGGCCCGAATGGCATGCGAGCCCAGGTCCGAGGTCGGCAAATCCTTGAAGGCGCCGGCGAACTTTCCGATCGCGGTGCGGGCCGCGCCCGCGACGACGATCCCCTCTCCGTTTACCGCCACGCCTCGATTCTAGCCTTGGTCTGTCGCGTTAGACGCCCGGTGCGGGCGCGGTACCGCTTCCCATGCCGGAGGCGCCACCATAGGCCGACCCGCTGCTCGGTTCGTTGCCCCGGCGCGTCATTTTCTGGGCTTGCTGCTGAGCCTTGGAGATCCCGCGCTCGACCTGTGGCCGGGCGGTTTCGACCATGCCCTGCGCCTGGTCGATGACGGGTTGCACCTGTCCGCGGACCTGGTCCAGACGGTCCGACAGCTGATCCCGGAGCTGGCGTCCCGGTTTGGGCGCGTACAGCAGCGCCACAGCGCCGCCGATGATCGCTCCATGCACGAGGCCTCTGACGTATCCCATTCCTGTCCTCCCTTACTCGCTGGCTTCCGCCGCCGGCGTTCCGGCAGCTATCTTACCACTCCGGCCGGATATCTTGATAGCGCCGGTATCACGATATTGGCCGGGCGGACCCGGCGAACGGCCAGGAGCGCCCCGCGCGCCGCGAGGTCGAGGACGGCGCGCAGCAGGACGGCGCTGACGCAGCAGAAGCTATAGAGGAATGTCTCGGGAATTCGAGCTCGCAAGAAGGGGACCCCCAGCGCGAGCCCGCCGATCAAAACGCCCGCGGTGCAGAGTGCGGCGCCCAGCTCCACCGCCCTGGCCTTGAGCCAGGCGATCGGCGATTCCATCACCCGAAAAGCTTACAGCGGCATTGTCAGCAAAATCAACGCAAAAGCGTTTCTCAGCGGATCATTGAGAGATCACTCGCATTCCGGCGGCGGTGCGGCGCCAGGTCACCCGTGCCCGGGTCGGCCACTTCGCCTCGTCCGATGGCGAGAGGCCTGCGCTGGTACCGGTCTGCTTCGTCTTGCTGGGTGCCACTCTCTACCACGCGATCGACGCCAAGCCGAAGGCGCGCGAGCCGCGCCGGCTGCAGAGGGTGCTGAACATTCGAGCGAATCAGAACGCCGCCCTTCTGGTCGACCACTACGAAGAGGACTGGCGGCGGCTTTGGTACGCGCTCTTCCGAGGAACCGCCCGCATCCTGGAGTCCGGGACCGAACACGAGCGCGCCATCAGGGCGTTGCGGCGTAAGTACCGGCAATACCGGACCACGGTCCCGCTCGACGACGGCGCCCTGGTTATTGCGCTAGATGCACAGCGCCTGTCGCATTGGCAGTCCAGCTCACCCGGCCGTGACCGTGCTCGCCGCCGGGATCGGCGGGCATGAAGGTCCGGATCGAGACGATGCCGCTTGCGGGGTCGCCGTAGCGGTCGGCGAAGTTGACGCTATCGGCGAACCAGGGGTCGTTGATGACGAATCCGCCGTCCTGGGAATAGCCGGTCAGGAGGACGAAGTGCTGGTTGCCATCGAGCCGTACCTCCGCCACCACCGGCCGCCCGGCGTCGAGCTCATTCGTGATGGTGCCCAAGTCGGCACCCAGCCACCCGGAAAAGGTGACCCTGCCGCCGGAGTAGGTGGTGATCGAATCCCAGACCAGGGCATCGTCGAAGGCATATCCGCCGTTCCCCGTCAGCCAGGCGTTCAACGCGCCCGGATCGGTATTGATGCCGTAGTAGCGCAGCATCATCGTCACCGACGTGATGACGCAACCAGCCGAGCCGATCGTGTCCGTCGGCGAAGTCCCGAGCGGGGCGCCGGCCCAGGCGGGATCCTGCTGGCCCATGACCGGGATCGTCATCGTGCTGTCCGCGGAAGCCGCCAGTGGGCCACTGACCCCCGCCGTGAAGGCGACCCCTGCGGCCGTCAGGAGCTGGAGTAAGCGAATGAAGACTCGGTGAAAATGCAAAGCGCCAGAACCTCGGAAAGGGCAGTGGGAAACCGGCGCCCATCTTCGGGGACCTTCTGGACGGAGACAAACGAGCCTGGTGACGCAAGGTGGCCGAGCGACGTCGTCCGATCTTGGCTACCAGGTCATGTCCCGAAAAAGCTGGACAGGAGGCCGGGTGCGAGGAGCACTGTTACAGCTTTTGGACGCTCGGTCCTGACCCGTACTCGGGGGTTGTGAAGGCTCGGTCAAGATCGGTGCCTTAAGCCTGCAGCGGGAATGTCCGATTCTCGGCCGGCCGGATCGCTCAGGCGGCTTTCTTGGTGCCGGCGGCCAGGCGCGCCCTGGCGCGCTCGATCCGCTTTTCTTTGGCGACCCGACCCCGGCGCACGTGTGGTTTCATCGGCCCATACAACTCGCGGAGGTCCGTTTCGCTTGCAGCGCGCAAGCCGCCGGGATCAATTCGCCGCCCGATTGTGATCGGCGCGTCGCTCGCGTCCAATTGAATTAGGCGTTGTTAAGATGGCTCAGAATGAGTGATCCGCGCCCGATCGGCGTGTTCGACTCGGGTGTGGGCGGGCTGACGGTCCTTCGCGAGCTGCAGCAGCAGCTCCCCAACGAATCCACCATTTACTTCGGCGACCTCGGCCACTTTCCCTACGGCCCCCGGTACCAGGCCCAGGTCCGCCATTTCGCCCTGAACATCATTCGCTTCCTGGAGCAGCTGGACGTCAAGCTGGTCGTGATCGCCTGCAATACCGCCACCGCCGCCGCTTTGAACGCCGCCCGCGAAGCCTTCGATATCCCCATCATCGGGGTCATCACGCCGGGCGCCGAGGCGGCCGTCGCCACGACGCGGAACCGGAAGGTCGGCGTGATCTCGACCGAGGGGACGCTGCACAGCGGCGAGTACCTGCACGCCATCCGGGAGGCCAATCCGACGATCGCGGTGATGCCCCGGGCGGCGCCCCGACTGGTCGAACTGGTGGAATCCGGCAAGTCGCAGGCGCCCGAAACGGAGGCGGTCCTGCGCGGCGACCTGGAGGACATCCAGCGATTCGGTGCCGATACCTTGATCCTCGGCTGCACCCACTATCCGCTGTTGAGGCCGCTGATCGAGAAGATCGTCGGCTCGGCCATGACCGTGGTCGACTCGGCGGAGACGACCGCCGCCCGGGTCAAGCGCGTGCTGGCGAAGAACGGGCTGGAGTCGGGCGCCGACGAGACGCCGCGCCATCAGATCTATGTCACCGGCTCGCCCGAGCGCTTCACCCAGACGGCCCGAATTCTCTTCGGCCAGGACCTGCCGCCCATCAAGACGGTGCGCCTCGAGCTGGTCGAAGCTGCCAACGGCCGTGAGGGCGCGGCATGACCGCGACCATGACCGGCACCGACTTCGTCGCTCCGATCCGTGCAGAGCTGGCGAACTTCGAACAGCGGCTGCACGACACGGTGCGGGCCGACCTGGGTGCCGTCGCCGATGCGATGGAGCAGATTCTCGACGCGGGGGGCAAACGCCTCCGACCCGCGCTGGTCTTTCTGGCGGCCGGCCTCGGGCGGCCGGCCCGGATGGACGACGTCTATCGAGCCGCTATGTCTATCGAGTTCATCCACAGCGCCACCCTGATCCACGACGATCTGATCGACGGCGCTCCCACCCGGCGGGGCCTACGCACCATCCACGAGACGCTCGGTCCCAACCCGGCGATCATCATCGGCGACTACTACTTCGCCAAGGGTGCCAACCTGATGTCGCAGGTCGGCAATCCGAGCATCGACGCCTTGCTCTCCCAGACGGTGATGACGATTTGCTTCGGCGAGATGTTGCAGCTGACCAGCCAGCGGCGGTACGACCAGTCGCTCGAGGAGTACTACGCAAAGATCGAGCGCAAGACGGCAGCCTTGCTCTCCGCATCGACCTTCTGCGGCGGAGTGCTCGGTGGCCTGAGCGAAGATGAGGTCGAACACGTCCGCCAGTTCGGCCGGCTGCTGGGGATGTCCTTCCAGATTGCCGACGATGTGCTCGACTATCTCGCCACGGAAGAGGAGGTCGGCAAGCCGGTCGGCAACGATCTGAAACAAGGCACCGTGACGCTGCCCCTGATGCTCGCCCGCTCGGACCCGAGCGTCAACGGCAAGCTCGAAGCCGTGCTCGCGAAGCCGGTCCTCGGCGATCCCGACTATGCCGAGGTGGTCCGAATCGTCCGCGGCTCCCGCGCGATCGATGAATCGTACGAGTACGCTCGGCAATTCGGCGACAAAGCCCGGGCCGAGCTGCGCGCCTTCCCCGCTTCACCGTACCGCGATGCATTCGAAACGCTGACCTATTACGTCGTCGGACGCCGCAGCTAGCGTTTGAGAGTTCGAATCGCCACGCGCGGCAGCAAGCTGGCCATGATCCAGGCCCAGCTGGCCGCGGACGCGCTCGGCGCGCGTTATCCGGAGAACGAGTTCCTGCTTCAGCCGTTGAGGACGCATGGCGATCGGCATCCGACGCTCCGCCTGAGCGAATCACCGCGTGAGGGCGTGTTCGTCAAAGAGCTCGAGCGAGCGCTCCTCGACGGGAACGCGGAGCTGGCCGTCCATTCGGCGAAGGATCTCCCGACGCTCTCCACTCCGGGACTGACATTGGCCGCGTTTCTTCCGCGCGCCGATGCCCGCGACGTGCTGATCTCTCGAAACGGGGCTGTCCTGACCGACCTCGCTGCCGCTGCCCGGGTTGGAACCGGGAGCCCGCGGCGGGCGGCTCAGATCGCGGCCATCCGGCCGGACCTGGTGGCGGTCGAGATCCGGGGCAACGTCGATACGCGGTTGCGCAAGCTGGAGGAGGGGGTGGTCGATGCCCTGATCCTGGCCGCCGCCGGGCTTATGCGACTGGGCCGGCTGGGCGAAGCGACGCAGATCCTGCCATTCGAGGTGATGCTTCCGGCACCCGGTCAGGGAGCCCTCGTCGTGCAGGCGGTCGAGGGAAGCGAATCCGCCGTCCTGGCGCAGGCCGTCGACGATGCGCCCACCAGTCGGGCGGTCCTGGCCGAGCGCGGCCTGCTGCGGCGGCTTGGCGGTGGTTGTCTGTCTGCGCTCGGGGCCTATGCCGTGATTCGGGATGCCGGTCTGGTGCTGCAGGCGGTCCTGCTCGACGAGAGTGGCCGCCGCGTCGTCCGAGCAGAGGCCGCTGGTGGAGACGATGCCGCGGTCGTCGCCGAGGTGGCTCGCCAGCTCGAGGCCGGCGGGGCGCATCGGTTGCTCACGTCGCGCGCCGGTCCGCTGTCCGGGCTGCGCGTCATGGTGACCCGCGCCGACCGGCAAGCGGCGCCGCTGGTCGACGCGCTGCGAGCGCAGGGAGCGACCGTCGTATCCTGCCCCGTGATCGAGATCGAGCCCCTCGAGATCGATCGTGCCCGATTGAGCGAGCTCGCTCGCTATGACTGGCTGATCCTGACCAGCGCGAATGGCGTCGAGCGCCTCTTCGACCTTCTCGCCGAGTCGCAATTGGAATTTCCCGCACATATAAAGGTTGCGGTCATCGGTCCCGAGACGGCCGCCGAGCTTCGTCGCCATGGGGTCGAGCCGGCGCTCGTTCCCGAGGAATTCGTGGCGGAATCACTGGCCGAGGCCTTGCGTCCGATGATGGCGCCCGGCAGCCGGGTGCTGCTGGCCCGGGCCGCCGGCTCGCGCGAGGCGCTCCCGGATCGCCTGCGCGCGAACGGGGCGCGGGTCGATGTGCTCGAAACCTATCGGGCGGTGCCACCCGCGGAACTGCCCGCGCGGCTGGCGGCCACCCTACCCGAGATCGACCTGGTGACCTTCACCAGTTCGTCGACGGTGCGCCACTTTGTCGACGCCGCCGGTTCGCGCCTTCCGCCCTCGGTTGCGGTCGCCTGCATCGGCCCGATCACCGCGCAAACCGCGCGGGAGCTCGGACTTCGGGTTGATATCATCGCTCAGGAGTACACCGCGCGCGGCCTGGTCGAGGCCATCGTGCGCAGCCGAAGCCTCGTTTCAACATGACCTTTCCCTCCGAACGACCCCGCCGCTTGAGGTCGAAGCCCGCGCTTCGCCGGCTGGCGCGCGAGACGCAGCTGGGAGCCCAGGACTTGATCTATCCGCTGTTCGTTCGGGACGGCATCAGTGAGCCCCAGCCGCTCGAGGCGATGCCCGGCCAGCGCCAGCACACCCTGGACTCGCTGGTTCGCGAGGTCGAGAATGCGCTGGCTGAAGGGGTGCACAGCTTCATGCTCTTCGGCATACCGGCGGAGAAGGATGCGCAGGGCTCGGCCGCCTGGGCCGACGACGGCATCGTGCAGGACGCGTTGCGCCGGTTGCGAGCGTCATTCGGGGCGGACGCCGCCCTGATCGCCGATCTCTGTCTCTGCGAGTACACGGACCACGGCCACTGCGGCGTCTTGCGCGGCGAGGTCGTCGCCAACGACGAGACGCTCGAGGTCTACCAGCGGATCGCCGTTTCCCAGGCGGCCGCCGGCGCCGACCTGGTCGGGCCGTCCGGAATGATGGACGGCCAGGTGGCGGCGATCCGCGCGGCCCTCGATCGCGAGGGCTTCCAGGACCGCGCCATCCTGGCGTATGCCGCCAAGTACGCGTCCGCGTTCTACGGTCCGTTTCGCGAAGCGGCAGGCTCGGCGCCGCGGTTCGGCGACCGGCGTGGATATCAGATGGATGCGGGAAACGTGCGCGAGGCGGTGCGCGAGGCACGCCTCGACGTCGTGGAGGGCGCCGACATCGTCATGATCAAGCCGGCGCTCGCTTTTCTGGATGTGATCCGGGCGGTGGCGGAGGCAACCGACGTGCCGGTTGCGGCCTACAACGTCAGCGGCGAGTACGCCATGCTCAAAGCCGCGGCCGCCAACGGTTGGCTCGATGAACGGCGGGCGCTGCGCGAAATCCTGCTCGGCATCCGCCGCGCCGGCGCGCAGATGATTCTGACCTATCACGCGAGAGAAGCCGCCAGAGACCTTCCCTGCTGGGACGAGCTCGGATGAGCCAGCCAGGGAGGCCGGTCTGGCAGATGCTGGCGACGCTGGGCGTCCTGGCCGCCGGTATACTCGCCTTCTCAATCTATGTTGGTCATACCGTTGGCAGCACCGCGGGCACGGTCCCCACGCCGACGGCCACGCCTTCGCCGTCGGCGAGCGTAGGCCCGATGGCGACGGTCTGCTCCGGCCTGACGTTCGGCAGCGCCCTGCCACCCACCGCGGGTAATGCGGGAAAGAAAAGCTACAGTGCCCCGCCTCCATTGACGATCAACACCGCCCATCGGTTCCTGGCCACCATCACGACCAGCAAGGGCACCATCACGATGTGCCTCGATCCCAAGCTGGCGCCAAACACCGTCAACAACTTCGTGTTCCTGGCGCGCAACCAGTTCTACGACGGCCTGAAATTCCATCGCGTCGAGGCGAACTTCGTCATCCAGGGCGGCGACCCCAAGGGGGATGGGACAGGCGGGCCGGGTTACAAGTTCAACGATGAACCGGTCAAGGGCGAATACACCGCGGGCGCGCTGGCGATGGCCAACTCGGGGGCCAACACCAACGGCAGCCAGTTCTTCATCTGCACCGTCGATGACTCCAAGAAGCTGGCCAAAAGCTACAACCTGTTCGGCTACGTGGCGAACGGGATGGATGTCGTCCTGAAGATCGCGGTCGGCGACGTGATGACGTCCGTAACAGTGCAGGAAGAGAACAGCTAAAGCTCAGACGCGTCTAAGGAGACGCCGATTGAGCGGGCGTATAATGGGCGCGCCAAGGAGCCATTCGGATGCCATTTTTCAACCACTGGTGGGCGCTGCTGCTGGTCCTCATCCTCGTGCTGATCATCTGGGGACCCGGAAAGCTGCCCGAGGTCGGCGGGGCGCTCGGCAAGGCGATGCGCGAGTTCCGCAAGCAGTCGACCGAGCTGACCGACGAAATCAGACGGAGTACTTCCACCACCAGCGAGACGCCGCCTCCGCCATCGCCGTCGGCGACCGACGTCAAGCCGGGTGGCGATGCCAAGCCCGCCGGCGACATCAAATCCTGACCGCCGTCGAGTGATCGCGCGGCCGGCCGAGGTGGTCGATGGCCAAACCTAAGCTGGTCAACCCCGACGACGAGCGCCGCATGACGGTGATCGAGCATCTCGAGGAGCTGCGGCGCGTCCTGATCATCTCGCTGATTGCCTGGGCGGTGGCGACCGTGATCGGCTTCCTGCTCTCAGGGTTTGTCCTGGAGATCATCCTGGGGCCGGTGAAGCGGGTGATCGGCGCGGGAAAGCCGATCTATTTCCTGGCGCCCATCGACAAATTCTTCCTCTACTTCAAGGTGGGGATCTTTACCGGCCTCATCCTGGCCAGTCCCGTCATTCTCTGGCAGGTCTGGACGTTCATCGCGCCGGGTTTGCACCGCAACGAACGCCGCTTTGCGCTCGGCTTCATCGGCTCGGCCCTTGCCCTCTTTGCCATGGGCATCGGGTTTGCCTTTTTCGCTATGCCGATCGCGCTGCGCTTCCTGATTGGCTTCGGCACCTCTGACATCCAGTACCTGCCGATCGCCTCCAGCTATATCAACTTCGTCCTGTTCCTGATCGCGATCTTTGGGATCACCTTCGAGCTACCGCTGGCGATGACGATGCTGGGATTGGCCGGCATTGTCAGCGCGGCGTTTCTCTCGCGGCATCGCTTCAAATTCTGGCTTGGTATCTTCACCGGCGCGAACATGGTCACACCCGGGGTCGATCCCTTCACGCCCACGCTGCTCACCTTGCCGTTGATCGTCCTCTTCGAAGCCAGCATCGTCGTCATCCGCACTCTGCGAAGATAACGGGCGTTGGCTCAGACGCGACCGGACGGCCGTAAGTCGGACCAGCTGCGGCCGGTGAAGATCCAGACCGGGGTCAACCTCTACGCCGAGGGCTCGGCCATCATCGAGATGGGGGACACGCGCGTCCTGTGTACCGCGAGCTGGGATGACAAGCCGCCACCGCACAAAAAGGGCAGCGGCGAGGGCTGGGTGACGGCGGAGTACTCGATGCTGCCGCGCGCCACGCAAACCCGCACCGCGCGCGAGTCGCGCACCGGCCGGGTCGACGGCCGCACCCAGGAGATCCAGCGGCTGATCGGTCGCGCCCTGCGCGCCGCCGTGGACATGCCGCTGATGGGAGAGCGGACCATTGTCGTCGATTGCGATGTGCTGCAGGCCGATGGCGGTACGCGCACCGCTTCCATCACCGGCGGCTTCGTCGCCGTGCACCTCGCCCTGCAGAAGGCGATGGAGCGGAACCTGCTTCGGGTGCTGCCCATCAGGCATTTCGTCTCGGCGGTCAGTGTTGGCATCGTGCAGGGACAGCCGCGCCTCGACCTGAATTACCTGGAGGACTTTGCCGCGCAGACCGACATGAATTGCGTGCTGGCGGAGGACGGCCGCTTCATCGAGATCCAGGGCACTGCCGAACAGGAGCCCTT
Source organism: Candidatus Dormiibacterota bacterium (assembly GCA_035716185.1). Taxonomy (GTDB): domain Bacteria; phylum Chloroflexota; class Dormibacteria; order CF-121; family CF-121; genus CF-13. Next base: position 1,937 of record DASTJZ010000211.1, on the reverse strand, counting down.
CGCTCCGCAGGAGATGGAGCAGTTACTGAAGCTCGCCGTCAAGGGGGCGACCGAGCTGGTCGAGGCGCAGAAGAAGGCGCTGAAACTGCGCTGAATCGGCTGTTGCTGGCGACCACCAACGCGGGGAAGCTGCGTGAGCTGCGGTTGATCCTGGCCGAGCTGCCACTCGAGCTGGTGAGCCCGGACCAGATCGGCATCGCTTTCGACGTCGAGGAAGACGGTGCGACCTACCTGGACAACGCCCGCAAGAAGGCGGACGCCGGCCGGCGAATGACCGGTCTTCCAACCCTGGCCGATGATTCTGGGCTGGAGGTGCCGGCGCTTGGCGGAAAGCCCGGCGTGCAGTCGGCCTACTTTGCCGGAGCCGAGCACAAGGGTGATAGCGCTGCCCTGGTCCGGGCACTGCTCGCGGCGCTGGGTGATCGCGCAAAAAGTTCGCCCCCGGCGCAATTTCGCTGCGCCGCCGTGCTGGCGCTACCCGATGGGCGGACGTTCGACGGGGAGGGTGTCCTCTCGGGGACGATCGCCGGCGAGCCTAAAGGCGCCGGTGGGTTTGGCTTCGACCCGATCTTCCAGCTGGCCGATGGGCGGCGGCTGGCCGAGCTGTCCACCGACGAGAAGAATCTGCTGAGCCACCGGGCCCGCGCGATCAATGCCCTCGAGGTACACGGTGCGTTCGATAGCCTGCTCCTGGCGGGTCCGCCTTCCCCCCGCGGGGGAGGGAATCAGAGCAGCTGACATGCTGCGGGCATCCTTTCTATATCTGTCGCACCGCCGCCGCCTGCAGCGGTTCGTCACTCGGCAACGGTTGACCGCGGGGCTCGCCTACCGGTTTGTCGCCGGCGACACGCTGGATGCCGCCATCCGGGTGATGACCGACCTCAACGGGCGGGGCTGGTCCGGCAGCCTCGATCACCTGGGAGAGAACGTCGCCGAAGAAAAGATGGCCCGAGCGGCGGCCGAGGATTATCTGGCAGCCTTCGAGCGGATCGCCAGCGAGCACCTGAACGCCAATGTCTCGGTCAAGCTGACCCAGCTCGGACTCGATATCTCAGCCGACCTGTGTCGCGAGTTGCTGACCCGAATTCTCCAGCGAGCTCAGCAGCTGGGCAATTTCGTCCGGGTCGACATGGAGGGCTCGGTCTATACGCAGCGCACACTCGACCTGGTGCTCAGCCTGCATGAGCAGTTCGCAAACGTTGGCGTCGTGCTGCAGAGCTATCTCTATCGCACCATGGACGACGTCAAGCGGGTCAACGCGGCCGGCGTGCGGGTGCGGCTGGTCAAGGGCGCCTACGACGAGCCGGCAACCGTTGCGTATCCAAAGAAAGCCGACGTCGATGCCAGGTTCGAAGAGGAGATGCGGGAGTTGCTGTCGCACGGGACCTATCCGGCGATCGCCACGCATGACGACCGCTTGATCGATGCCACCACGGGGTTTGCCCGTGACCAGGAGATTGCGCCGGACCGTTATGAGTTCCAGATGCTCTATGGGATTCGGCGCGATTTGCAGGAGCGCCTCCTGCGTGGCGGCTATCGCGTCCGGATCTACGTCCCGTACGGAACCGAGTGGTATCCCTACCTGATGCGGCGGCTGGCGGAGCGGCCGGCGAACTTACTGTTCTTCGTTCGAAGCCTGATCCGGGAACGTCGCGCCGCCTGACCCTGGTGGGTCGCGCGGGGCATCCTTGGTCGCGTACTCGATCTTTGCCTGGGGCGGTGGCGGTACGCGATGTCCGAACAAGCCGCCGAACCACATTAGGAATCCGAATGCCCAACCGCGGAATTCGCTTCGTCGCCAGGCGTCCGTGTATCGATACCGCGCGAACCATCGCAAGCCGACCACGGCCACGATCGTGATGAGGACGATGACGATCAGGACAGGGATCATGGCCGTGCTTTAGAGCTGGTCGGGGCGCCGGGATTCGAACCCGGGA
>DASTJZ010000210.1:0-3574 GCA_035716185.1 Candidatus Dormiibacterota bacterium | reverse complement strand
CGGCCGATTGGTGCCAGCAGACTGCGCCGCATCAGGTCGCGCGCCGTCAGATAGAGCCGGCGTAGCGCTTCGTCGCTGAGGTCGCCTGGTGCCGCCCATGGGTTTATCCGTTCGATCCAGAGCGACTCGCACTTATAGATGTTGCCGATGCCGGCGCAGACGCGCTGCTCCAGGAGCAGTTCGCCGATGGTGGCCGCTCCGGCAGCGCGGGCACGCCGAAGCACCTCCTCCAGACCGAAGGGATAGACGAGGATGTCTGGTCCGAGGTGGGCCACCGGTTGCTCGGCGTCGGCGACCAGCTCCATCTTTGGCGCGGCGAAACACACCGCGACCACATCGTCGAAGCCAAGGACCACGGTCGCGGTCCAGGTCGGTTCACGCCACCGCTCGGCTGGCCGATAGAGATGCCAGGAGCCGGTCATTCCCATATGCGAGTGCAGAGCGACCCCGCCCTCGAACTGCATGATCAGGTGCTTGCCGGTTGCCTCGACCCCTTCGAGCTGCCGTCCCTTCAGGCGAGCAATCGCCTGCGGTCGGGCGTCGAGGACGGTCTTGCCGGACAGGCGCTGGCGGAGGGCGACCGCCGTACGCCAGATCGTGTCGCCTTCAGGCAAGCGCCGGTCGCCGTTCTGGCCACAGGACGACGCCCTTCGGCGTTGTTCCGAAGCCGGACTCCCGCAGCATCGCCTCTAAGTCCGATCCTTTGACGGGCGCGCCATCGATCGATTGGATCTCGAGCTTGTCCTGCCGGGCGGCGATTCCTGCGAGTGCTTGCAAGTGAGCTGGTTGAACCTCGCCGACGGTGAGCAGTGACCGACCGCCTCGCTCCAGGTAAAGGCGCAGCTCGCCGCCGTCCAGCACGACGTAAGCCCCGGCAATGCGTGCCATGCGCGCCTCGTGCTCGGGCCACGGAACGCTCGTGCCATATGGACTCGCGGGATCGGTTGCCGCCAGCGCCACCACGGCCTGGTTTTCATCGCGCCCCGCCCGTAATCGATCGACCGCGCCCGGCAGTGCAAACTGCAGGCCGCCGAGCCCATCGATGAAATATCCTCGTCGAATCTTTCCTGCTTCCTCCATCGCTCGAAGCACGGGATATAGCGCGGCGAAGCCGCCCGTGATGCTTTCGGATAGCGCCGCCTCGCGTGTCAGCACACCGTAGCGCTGCAGGAGCGCTCCAGCCATCGCGTGGAGATGTTCCGTGGCGGAAACCGCCGGACGCAGCAGGTCGCTCACCAACGACCAGCGGCCCGCGGATGCCGGCGGCCCAAGGCGCATCAAGGGCCGGCGGGGATTCCGCCGGCGGGTGCGCGGGCCGATCATCCGCACAGGGAGGAAGGTGTCGTTCGTCACCTCGCCCGCCCAGACCATGTCCCACAGCGCATCGAGCACCTCGTCCTCATCACCAGAGCCGGCGGCGTAATAGAGGTCGCGGAAGAATGAGGCTCCCCGGTTCTGCAGATGCTGGCGCAGGCGCTGGTGAAGCTCGCCAGTCGGCGCCTCTGCCGGTTCGCGAATCAGTCGAGGGGCATCCGGTCGCAGATACAGCGCAACGCGGCCGTCGCTGCTGCCCAGCGATCCTCGACCTATCCACAGCACCTCGCCCATCGAGATCAGTTGGTCCAGTAGCTGCGGCCGATAGTCGCGCATGCGAACGGCCAGCACATCCCGCTCCAGCACCGACGCCGGGATCGCACTGCCCTGCAGCTGAAACACGATTTCGGCCAGGCGGTCGAGGCCGGTGGCGTGCGTGCCGACTCCATGCCACGCCGGCAAGAAGCGGCCCAGTGTCTCGACTGGCACCGGCTCGACCTCGCGCCTGAGCGCGGCAAGCGAGCGCCGGCGCAACGTGCGCAGGACATCGGGATGGCAGTACTCGCGTCCCGCGTGGCCAGGCCGGAACTCGCCCGCCAGGATGTCGCCGCGGGCCGCCAATCGGGCCAGCGCCTCCTCGACCTTGCGAACCGGCAGTCGCCATCGCGCCGCCGGTTCACTGCTGAAGAACGGGACGTGCGTGCGCGACCAGCGAACCAGCAACGACGCCAGCGGATCGTCGACCCGCTCGAGGAAGGCTTCGGGCAGGCCGACCGGAAGGGCCACTCCCAGGGCATCCCGATAACGGCTCGCATCTTCGGCGGCGATCCACCGTGGTTCGTCGGCGATCCGAACCCGGGCGGCACGCCGCTGACGCTCCAGTCCCTCGAGCCATTCCTCGCGGATGCCGCGCGCCTGCGCCTCTTCATTGCTGAGGTCGCCAAGCCGGCGGAGCATGTCCCCGGCCTCGTCGGCGTCGCGTGGCCAGCGCTCCTCGAGCAGGCCCTGCAGTTCGAGCTCGAGTTGCTCGATGGCGCGCGGGTCGAGCAGCTCCCGCAGTTCCTCCGTGCCCAGTAGTTCGGCGAGCAGCTCCCGGTCCAGAGTCAGTGCCTGGGCGCGGCGCTCCGCCAGCGGGGCATCGCCTTCATACATGTACTGGGCGATGTAGTCGAACACCAGCGTTGAGGCGAACGGCGAGGCCTTCTCGGTATCGACAACGACCGTGCGCACCTCACGAGCGCGAATCGCGCGCATCAGGTCGCGCAGGCTGTCCATATCGAAGACATCGCTCAGACATTCGCGGTAGGTCTCGATCAGAATCGGAAATTCGGCGTGTTTGCTCGCCACTTGCAGCAGGTCGTGGCTACGCTGCCGTTGTTGCCAGAGCGGCGTGCGCTCTCCGGGGCGGCGGCGCGGCAGCAAGAGCGCCCGCGCGGCATTCTCACGAAAGCGCGACGCAAACACCGCCGAGCCGTGCAGCTGGCCGGTGACCAGGTCGCGAACGTCTTCTGGATCGAGCAACAGGTCCTGGATATCGGGCGCCCGATCCGCCTCGGGCAGGCGCAGGGCGAAGCCGTCGTCCGTGTAGATCATCTGGACCTCGAGGTCGAGCCGCTCACGCATCCGCGCCCGCGCAGCCAGCGCCCAGGGTGCATGAACACGAGCGCCAAAGGGCGTCAGGACGGCCAGTCGCCAGTCACCCAGCTGATCCCGGAACCGCTCGATCACGATCGTCCGATCGTCGGGGACGGCACCGGTTGCCTCCTTCTGGTCGGATAGGTAATTGAGCAGGTTGCTCGACGCCAGGTCGTCGAATCGGGATCGCTCCTTGAGCTGCGTGATCGCCCTCTTCGGTTCCATGGTGGTGAGCTCGCGCATCATCGCGCCCATCGCACGGCCAACCTCGACGGGTCGTCCGAGGGCATCGCCGTGCCAGAAGGCGATTCGACCCGGTTCGCCCGGAGCCGGCGTCACCATCACCTGCGATGGCGTGATATCGGCGACTCGCCAGGTGCTCGCCCCGAGGACGAACGTCTCGCCGGGCCGCATCTCGTAGACCATCTCCTCGTCGAGCTCGCCCACCTTCTTGCCGTCGTCGAGCAGGTTCACCGAAAACAGACCGCGGTCGGGGATCGTACCCCCGCTGACCACGGCCAGGCGCTGCGCGCCGGCCCGGCCCCGGATTTTTCCCTCGAGCCGATCCCAGACGATGCGCGGCCGTAGCTCGGCGAACTCGTCCGAGGGGTAGCGCCCGCTGAGC
>DASTJZ010000209.1:0-2963 GCA_035716185.1 Candidatus Dormiibacterota bacterium | reverse complement strand
AGCATCCGGCCAAAGCCTGGCTCCGGATCGCCGATCCGAACGGTGTACATCAGTTTCTTGACATGGTGGTACACGGCCGTCCTCCGTCGTCGTCCGCCACGGGCTGGCGGCGCAGCAACGCAATATTCGATGCAGCGGTTTCTCCTCTTCTCGCTCACGCTTTCGGCAATGGCGCGCCTGTGTTTGGGGCGAAACAAAGGAGCCCGTTGGGGGTTATTGCGGAATCCGAGCCAAGGCGGACGGTCATTCCGACGCAAGGCGGACACTGATTCCGACGGAAGCCGGACAGTGATTCCGATCGATCCCGGACAGCCCTGAGGAGGGGCATCCGGGGCCGAAGTCGGCGATCCCCTGACCGGTAGCGTGGTCCTCCGACCAAGGGGGACACGATGCCAGCCGAGAGATTGTCGATGCGGAGAGTACGAGAGGTTTTGCGGCTGAGGCACGCGTGCGGCGCGAGCGTTCGGACGATCGCGCGCTCGGTCGGCGTCGGCCACACGACGGTCGCCGAATACCTGCGGCGGACGTCGGTGATCGGGATTACCTGGCCGGTGCCGGCGGAGATCGACGACGCCGAGCTGGAGCGGCGGCTGTTCACGCCCGCGGGCTTCTATAAGGCGCCGACGCGGGTCATGCCCGACTGGAACCACGTCCATGCGGAGCTGCGGCGCCGGGGCGTGACGCTGGTTCTGCTGTGGGAGGAATACAGGGCCGAGCACGCGGACGGCTACGGCTACAGCCGGTTCTGTGACCTCTACATCGATTGGCGACGAGGCGTCAGCGCGACGATGCGCCAGACCCACGTCGCCGGCGAGAAGCTGTTCGTCGACTACGCCGGCGACACGGTGCCGGTGTTCGACGGGGCGACCGGAGAGGAGCGGCGGGCGCACGTGTTCGTCGCCGTGCTGGGCGCGTCGAACTACACCTACGCGGAGGCCCGCTGGAGCGAGGGGCTGGCCGACTGGATCGGGGCGCACGTCAATGCACTCGCGTACCTCGGCGGCGTGCCGAAGCTGCTGGTGTGCGACAACCTGCGCGCCGGGGTGACGGCGACTTGCCGCTACGAACCCGGCATCAACCGCAGCTACCAGGAGATGGCGGGCCACTACAGCACGGCGGTGCTGCCGACCCGGGTCCGTCGCCCGCGCGACAAGGCCAAGGTCGAAGTCGCGGTGCTGATCGTCGAGCGGTTCATCCTGGCGCGGCTGCGCAATCGCCGGTTCCTCTCGCTGGCCGAGCTGAACGAGGCGATCGGCGAGGTGCTGGGCGACCTGAACGCCCGGCTGATGCGCAAGCTTGGCGCCAGTCGCCGTGAGTTCTTCGAGACGATCGACCGGCCGGCGCTGCTGCCGCTGCCGCCCGAGCCGTACGCCTATGCCGAGTGGCGGCGCTGCCGAGTGGCGCCCGATTATCACGTCGAGGTGCATGGGCACTTCTACTCGGTGCCGTCGCGACTGATCCGCGAGGTGGTCGAGGCGCGCATCACCGACACCACGATCGAGGTGTTCCACGCCGGCGCGCGTGTTGCGGCCCATCCGCGATCAGCGCTGCGGCGGCGGCACACGACGACGGCCGAGCACATGCCCAGCGCACATCGGCGCTACGCCAGCTGGACGCCGGCGCGACTGCTGTCCTTTGCCGCCCAGGTCGGGCCGGGCACGGCGGCTCTGGTCGAGACGATCATGCGCACCAAGCCGCACCCCGAGCAGGGCTTCCGGGCATGCCTGGGCATCCTGCAGCTGGCCAAGACCTACGGCGAGGTCAGGCTCGAAGCGGCCTGCCAGCGCGGGCTGACGATCGGCGCGCGAACCTACGGCTCGATCGCCTCGATCCTGCGCACCGGCCTGGACCGGGCTTTCCACGAGGATCCGGCGCCTGAGCCCGCTCCCCTGCTGCACGCGAACATCCGCGGCCGCGGCTACTACCACTGAAGGAGACCCCGATGCTTGCCCACCCCACGCAGGAACGTCTGCTCGCCCTCGGCCTCACCGGCATGGCAAAGGCGCTCGACGACCAGCGACGACAACCCGACATCGCCGCCTTGAGCTTCGAGGAGCGGCTCGCATTGCTGCTCGACCGTGAGGCGATGGAGCGCGAGAACAAGCGGCTGATCGCGCGGCTACGGTTTGCCGCCCTGCGCCAGGAAGCCGTCGTAGAGGACGTCGACCTGCGGGCGGTCCGCGGTCTCGACCGCACGCTGTTCCAGAAGCTGGCAGCTGGCGACTGGATCGATCGCAAGCAGAACCTGCTGGTCATCGGCCCGACCGGCGTCGGCAAGTCCTGGATCGCCTGCGCGCTCGGCCACAAGGCGTGCCGGGACAACCGCTCGGTCGTCTATCATCGTGTCCCCAGGCTGCTCGAGACGCTGGCCTTGGCCCGCGGCGATGGGCGCTACGGACGGCTCTTGAAGGCGCTCGGCCGGGTGCAACTGCTGATTCTGGACGACTGGGGCCTGGCGCCGCTCACCAGCGAGCAACGCCGCGACCTGCTGGAGATCATGGACGACCGCCATGACCGCGGCTCAACCATCGTCACCAGCCAGGTGCCGGTCGATCACTGGCACGAGGTGATCGGCGATCCGACGATCGCGGACGCCGTGCTGGACCGGCTCGTCCACAATGCACACCGCTTGGTGCTGAAGGGAGAGTCACTGCGAAAGCGGGCGGCCAAGGCGCTCATGCTTGACGCCGAAGCCGTCGCCTGACCTCATAGCCACGCCGATGACGACCCTGGCCGGGATCGGTTGGAATCCCTGTCCGCCTTGGATCGGAATCACTGTCCGGCTTCAATCGGAATCGCCGTCCGCCGTCATCGGAATCTGCACTGGTGCCGCACCAGCCGCTGAATCAGCAGCCGCAGCTTGTCGTTCTCGGCATTCAGCTCCTGCACGACTTCCCGCAGCATCCACTGCAGCATGCTGGGATCATCGGGCAGATTGTCCAGGTCGATTCGCACATCGCGAT
>DASTJZ010000208.1:0-9790 GCA_035716185.1 Candidatus Dormiibacterota bacterium | reverse complement strand
TGCGGCTAGCTTTCGTGCGGGGCGGGGCCGGTCAGCAAGCTGGCGCCGAGCAGGTGATAGCGGTGCTCAGGCCGGCCGGGCGAGCCGTATCGCATCACGAGCTCGACGCGACCCGACTGTACGAGATGATCGAGATAGCGGCGCGCGGTCACGCGGCTGAGGCTGGCGAGGTCCGCCACTTCCGTCGCAGCCAGGTCGCGCCCGCCATCTTGCAGAATCCTGAGGACCAGCTCGAGCGTCGGTCGTGCAAGCCCTTTGGGCAACGTCTCGGCCGCTCCCTGTCGAAGGATGTGATACAGGGTGTCAACCGCGTGCTGATCGGCTTCCGAGAGTTGGGCGAGCCGCTGGCGCATGGCGGCGTAGCTCTGCAACTTTTCCTGCAGCGCGACGAAGCGGAAGGGTTTGATCAGGTAGTGGACGACACCACCGTGCATCGCGGAACGCAAGCTCTCGACGTCGCGGGCGGCGGTGATGGCGATGATGTCCACCCGCGAGGCGCCGGCTTCGCGAATACGGCGCATCACGTCGAGGCCGGACATGTCCGGCAAATAGATGTCGAGCAGTAACAGGTCCGGGTGGGTCGTCGCCAGCATTCGAAGTGCCTCGGCGCCGCTGCCGGCCTGGCCGACCACGGCGAAGCCCGGCACTTTCTCGACATACGCGCGATGCAAATCGGCGACCCGGAAATCGTCGTCGACAACCATGGTGCGGATCATGGCGTTGTCACCGGCACCGGTCGCTTGCCCAGGGGCAGGCGCACTGTAAACATCGCACCGCCGTGGCTGACGACGGACACCTCGCCGCCGCGTCGCGCGGCGACCTGCTTGACCAGCGCAAGCCCAAGACCACGTCGTGATCCAGGGCCGCCCAGCTTGGTCGTGTAGCCCTCCGAAAAGATGAGCTCGGTGTCCTCTACACCGATGCCGGGGCCGGAATCGTGCACCTTGATGACGACATCGCCGTTGTCCTGGCGGATCGAGACCTCAACCCAGCGCGGCGCGCCGTTTGGGGACGAGGCGACGGCGTCGAGGGCGTTGTCGATCAGGTTGCCGACCACTGTGATCAGGTCGCGGGGATGACCGGCGTCGCCGTCGAGCCGGCTGTCCGGAGAGAGCCGGAACTGGATGCCCCGTTCGGCCGCCACCGCCGACTTTCCCAGCAGCAACGCGCCGAGCACCGGATCGCCAACCCGCTCGAGCAGTGACTCGGTGAGTTCCTGGGAGACTGACGACGATTCGGTTGTCAGCTGCATCGCTTCCTCCAGTCGACCGAGCTCGATCAGACCGGCGATGGTGTGCAGCCGGTTGGAAAAGTCGTGCGCCTGGGCGCGTAGCGCCTCGCTGACGCTGCGTGCGTTATCGAGCTCGCGGAGCAGGCTCTCTAGCTCGGTTCGATCCCGGAAGGTGGCGACATATCCGATCGTCCGGTCGCGCACGACAACAGGCATCCGGCTGACCACGAGCACGCGGTCCGCGGCCAACACGACCTCGTCGGCGCCGATCACCTCGCCTGTCAGGACGTCACGGACCCGACCCGGAGGAAGGACATCGATCAGCCGCCTGCCCTGTACGTCATCGGACAACCGCAACAGGCGGCGGGCTTCGTCATTGATCAACGTGATCCGGCCTTCCTGATCGGTTGCGACCGTTCCTTCGCGGATGCCGTGCAGGCTGGCCTCGCGTTGTTCGAGCAGCGCCGCAATTTCCTGCGGTTCGAGCCCGAAGGTCTGCCCTTTGAGATGCCTGGCGAGGAGCAGGGAGCCAATCACGCCCAGGCCGACGGCAACAAGCAGGTACAGGCCCAGCTGAGGCAGGTCGCTAAGGAGCTGTTTCCACAGCTCCGTTTCCAAAAATCCAACCGAGACGATACCAACGACGCGGCCCGTGCCGTCAAAGATCGGGGTCTTGGCACGAGCGGAGGTCCCCAGTGTGCCCGTCTGGATCCCCATGTAGGGATGCCCGGCAAGGATCGCGCCGGGGTCCTCGTCGATCGGCTTGCCGATCAAGGCGGGATTGGGGTGGGAGTAACGCGTGCCGTCAGGCCCGGCGACCACGATGAAGCTGGCTCCCGTGGCGTTCGCAATTCCCTGGGCGAGTGGCTGCAAGATCCGCGAGGGGTCCGAGTCGCGTAACGCCTCGCGGACGGACGGCATGTCGGCGACGGACTGTGCCACGTTCATGGCTCGCTGCTCGTACTGGGAGTCAAGCCGAAGCCGCTCAGCGACGACGGAAACCACGGCGCCCGTAATCAGCGCTCCCAGGATGATCGCCAGCTGAAAGGCGAGGATGCGAGACGCCAGGCTACGCCGGGGTCGCTCCATCGATCTCATCGTATCGGGTCGTAATTGAAAAATCGAACGACCATTACGACCAAAAACGGTCGCAACCACCAAATAGCTTTTCAGCCGTCAAGCGGCCCCTTACCGTGGATGGCCATGGCAACGGCGGCAATCGAGCTGCGCAACGTGACCAAGCGGTTCGCCACACCTAAGGGCGGCATCTACACGGCGCTCCGCGACCTGACGATGGAGGTCGCGCCGGGTGAGTTTTGCGCTGTCGTCGGCCCCACCGGCTGCGGGAAGTCAACGACCCTGGCATTGATCTCCGGCCTGGAGCGGGCCAGCGCCGGCGAGGTCTTGGTCATGGGTGAGCCAATCCGGGGCATCCCGGATGGCATCGGCTACGTCTTCCAGACCGACGCGGTCTTCCCTTGGAAGACGGTCCTCGAGAACGTTGCTGCCGGACCGCGGTACCACGGCACCACCGGAAGCGCGGCGCGAAAGAAGGCGCGGGAGTGGATCGCCCGCGTCGGCCTGGCCGGCTTCGAAGACCGCTACCCACACCAGCTGTCCGGCGGCATGCGCAAGCGCGTCGGCCTGGCACAAAGCCTGATCAACAACCCGCGCATCCTGCTAATGGACGAGCCGTTTTCCGCCCTCGACGTCCAGACGCGGACGCTGATGGAGAACGAGCTGCTCGCCATCTGGTCGGCAACCTCGGCGTCGGTGGTGTTCGTGACTCACGACCTGGAAGAAGCGATCTCGCTCGCGGATCGGGTGGTCGTCCTTACCGCCGGCCCGGGAACGGTCAAGGGAACCTACAAGGTCGACCTTCCTCGGCCCAGAAACGTGGCGGAGATCCGCTTCCAGCCACGGTTTGCGCAGATCTATGAAGCGATCTGGAGTCAGCTACGCGATGAGGTCCTCGTGAGTTATGAACGTCAGAAGCACGCTGCTGCCGTCTAGCGTGGACACGCCGGGCGGCAGACCCTCGTTGGCCGGCGTGGGAACCCAGGATGGCGCGACGATTGCCTCGATAAGTTCCAAGCCCGAGCCCGGCTCGCTGGACAGCGAACTCGCCGGCCGGCGCTCACGCGCCGCGCGCCGGCGGCGCCTCACGATCTATGGGCTGCGCCTTATTTTCACAGTCGTCTGGCTGGGCAGCTGGGAGTTGACGACCCGGCTCAACTGGGTGGACCCCTTTTTCTACGGGCAACCATCCGGAATCGTTCAGCGGCTCTGGACCTGGATCACCGAAGGTACCGCGCTGGGACCGCTGTGGTTCCAGATGGCCGTGACGATGGAAGAGGCCGTGCTGGGCTTCCTCATCGGAGCGGCCCTTGGCGTTGTCTTCGGGATTCTGCTGGGCCGTATTCAGCTGCTGGCCGACGTGCTCGCACCGTTTATCAAGGGCGCCAACGCCATCCCACGGGTTATCCTTGGCGGCTTGTTTGCCATCATGTTCGGCCTGTCGGTTTGGGGCAAGGCCTGGACCGCGACGGTGCTCGTGTTCTTCGTCGTCTTCTTCAACGCCTTCCAGGGTGTCCGTGAAGTCGACCCAAATCTGATCGCAAACGCGCGCGTGCTCGGTGCCGACAACCGTCGAATGACGACGGAGATCGTGATTCCGTCCGCCCTCTCCTGGATTCTGGCAAGCCTGCACATCAGCTTTGGCCTGGCAATTGTTGGCGCGGTCGTGGGCGAGCTGTTCGGGGCGACTGCCGGGATGGGTCAGCTCGTCTATAACGCCCAGCACACCTTCGATGTCGACGGTGTCTTCGCCGGCATGTTCGTGCTGGCGGTTATGGCCCTGGTGGCCGAAGGCCTAATCACCGTGCTGGAAAACCGGCTCATCAAATGGCGACCGAGTCGAGTTAGCGGCGAAGTACCGATTTAGGGAGGAGAAACCATTGATAAACGTACTCAAACGTCGAACGGTTAGGTCGGTGGGCACAGCCGTCACGGCAGCCATCGTGCTAGCAGCCTGCGGCGGAACGGCGAACAACGCGTCGGGCTCGGGATCGGGCACCTCGATGCAGCCGGTCGACCTCAAGATCATGGTCGGCGGCCTGAACAAGCAGATCTATCTGCCGAACATGCTTGCCAAGCAGCTCGGCTACTTTGATGCGGAAAAAATCAATGTGACATTGGTCGACGAGGGGTCGGGCCAGGGGACGGAGCTCGAGGTGGTCGCCAAAAACGTCGACGCTGGCTCGGGTGCCTACAGTCACCCGGTTGAGCTGAATGCGCTCGGCAAGAAGATCGAAACCATCTGCCAGTTCGGCATCGCGCCAGGTGAGGCGGAAATGGTGGCGACCAGGAAGGCGGACACGATCAAGGGTGCGGCGGATCTCAAGGGGAAGAACCTGGGGGTCACCGACATCGGCTCGGGCACGCACACCATCACCCTCGCCCTTCTCGGCAAAGCCGGCTATAGCGGCTCGGATGCCAAATTCGTCGCGGTCGGCGCCGGCAACACCTTTATCGCGGCCATCAAGAACGGCACGATCGACGCCGGGATGACGACCGAGCCGACCATTACCCGGTTGTTGCAGAGTGGCGACGCCAAGGTGCTGATCGACCTTCGGACACCCCAGACCACCCGGGCTGCCCTGGGCGGCGACTACCCATTCATCGGCATCTTCGCGCGGAACGACTGGGTCAGCAGCAATAAGGACGTCGCGCAGCGCCTGGTCAACGTCTACGTCAAGACCCTCAAGTGGATGCATGCGCATACTGCGGCGGAGATCGCCGACAAGATGCCGGCCGACTACCTGGTTCCCAGCAAGGACCTCTACGTAGCCGCGCTTCAAAACCAGCTCCAGATCTTCGGCACCGACTGCAAGATGCCGGCCGCCGGCCCGCAGACCGTGCTCAGCATCGAGCAGAACTTCGTGTCGTCCTTCAAGGGCAAGAGCGCGAACCTGAGCGAGACCTACACAAACGAGTTCGCCAACAAGGCCAGCTAACAGAAGCCAGACATCAGAAAGGGGAGAGCCCGGTTGGCCCTCCCCTTTCGCTTGTCCCCTAGCATTGGTTCCGGAGGTGAGCCAGTGCGAACGAAGGATGTCGTCTCCGGGGCTGCGGCGGGTGTCATCGCCGGGTATGTCGGAACAAAGGTCATGAATCCGGTGACGACCAAGCTGCAGGCGCTGGTCCCGGAAGCGGACAAAGAGCGGGAAAAGGCGGTGAGCCCTGGGTCGCCCTACAAGATCGGCGCGCAGAAGGCGGCCGACCTGGTCGGGGTCAAGCTTGATGAGAAGCAACTCGAAACGGCGGCGTCGGCGATGCCCTACACCGTCGGCATCGCGGGCGGATTGTTGTACGTCGCGCTTCGGCGGGTGGCCCGCATGAATCCGGTCATGGCGGCAATCTTTTCCGGAATGGCGCTCTTCCTGGTGGTCGACGAAGGCCTGACGCCGACCCTCGGGCTCAGCGCGCCCAACAACCAGTACCCGTTCTCAACACACCTGCGTGGGTTTTTCGGTCATCTCGCCTACGGCGCGGCCGTTGCGGTGACCGCTGAGATCGTGATGGCCGACCGATGAGCACGGTGCGGCAGGAAAGGGCGCCCTAGACCGGCGCAAGGGACAACATGGGCGCGTGGGGCGTGCTCGCCTTCGATAACGACGAGGCCAACGACTGGGCATATGGGCTCGAAGATGCCGACGACCTGGCACCAGTGCAGGCGGCGCTCGCCGGCGTCGATACTGCAGGCGCCGACGACCTCGACGCGGATGCCGCAACCGAGGCACTCGCCGCTTGTGAAGTGCTGGCTCGCCTACGCGGCCGGCCGGGATACAAGAACGCTTACACGGAGAAAGTCGACGACTGGGTCGCGAGTCATCCAATCGATCCAGATGCGCATGTCATCGAGCAGGCCGGCCGAGCCATCGATCGGATCCTGGGTGATAACTCCGAGCTGCGTGAATTGTGGGACGACAGCGGCGACGCGGAAGAATGGCGCGCCGCGGTCGCAGATCTCAGAAACCGGGTCGTCGGTTAGGAATCATTCCGGAGGACGTTGAACAGCCTCCTGAAGCTCGGGCATATGACCCACAAGGCTGGCGAAATCCTGACGGGCGATAGCAAGCACGGTCGTGTCGGTGACGGCCCGGACGCTGGCGGTTCGTTTGCTCTTCTGTAGCAGGGCCAGCTCGCCGAAATGGCGGCCCGGGCCCAATCGTCGGAGCTGCTGCTCCTTCCCGTTCAGATGCTGGACGACCTCGACCTCACCGGAGGTGATCACGTAAAAACGGCTGGCGATCTCGCCTTCGCGGACGATCGTCTCGCCGGCGGCGAAGCGCATCGGCACGATGGCATCGGTCCGGCCCATCCGTAGCTGGCTGATATCACGGCGGAAGATGGCGCTGGACCACCAGTGCAGGACGAGCGCCAGCCGGCGCTGCCAGGTCGGCATATAAGTAAGGAATCGGAGGCGCGCGATAACCGCAGCCGGCCAGCCGGCCAGCTTCAGACCTCGGACCTGGGCGAGTCCATACCCTCGACTCAAGAGAGCCACCTCGGCGTATCGCCCCGAGTGAAATGGCGCTGGCTTTTGCCCGCGGACGATGGCCAGGATATTGTTGGCAACCTGACGACCCTCGCCGAACGCAATTAGCAGCATCGCCGGGTAGGGGTCACCGGTTGGGCCGGGAACGGCGGCATTGTCGCCCACCGCATAGACATTGGTCCAGCCCTCGACCTGGCAGTACTCGTCGCACTTCACCCGGCCGCGGACCAGCTGGATCGGCAGCTTGGTCAATAGCGGGTTTGTGCCGACGCCAACCGTGACGATGATGGTCCGGGTCGGAATCCGTTCGCCGTTCGCCAGGGTGACCGCGCCCGCGGTCGCGTCGGAAAGGCCGACGCCGAGGCGCAGATCGATTCCACGCTCGCGCATCCGACGCATCGCGCGATCGGCGAGGTGCTGCTCGAAGGCCGGGAGGATGCGAGTCAGGATGTCGACCTCGATCATTCGGATCTCGGACCGATTGATCGATGGGTAGTAGCGCAGCGATGAGCGGATGAACTCGTTGGCCTCGGAGGCGATCTCGATGCCTGCAAACCCCGCGCCGGCGACGACGAAGGTAAGCAGTCGCTTGCGCTCCTCGGCATCCGTCTCGACCGCGGCTGTCTCGAGCATGTCGATCAGGTGGTTCCGCAAATACATGAAATCGCCGATCGTCTTGGTCTGCAGGCCATGCTCTTGCAGTCCTCGAAATCGCGAGAGGTCGGTGATCGAGCCCAGCGCAAGCACCAGGTCGTCGTACTCGAGGACAATCTGCCGGCCCTCATCGCCGCGTGAGAGGGTCACCCGCTTCGCATTGAGATCGATTTCCTCGACGTCGTAGGTGTAGACACGCACGCCGGGCAGAAATTCGCGCAGCGGGACGAGGACATGCTGCGGCTGGAGGACGCCGGAGAGGATCTGCGGCATCAGACCATGCCAGACCTCGGTGTTCTCGCGGCTGACCAGGACGATATCCACGTTGTCCGAGGGACGGCGCCGTCGCGCCAGCTCCTGGGCGCAGCGGACACCGGCATGGCCGCCGCCGACGATGACGACCTGTCGCTTGTGGCCTGTCATCGAAATGCTCGGCGCAGCGCGGTCTCGGCGGCGAAGTATCCGCACAATCCATGCACCCCACCGGTCGGCGGGGTTGATGAGGAGCAGATGTAGATCTGCCGGTTGGGCGTGGCATATCGCCGCCAGGTCGGGCGCAAGAACCACTGCCACAAATCGCCGCTGCCGCCGTTGATGTCGCCGCCGATGCAATTGGCGTTATGTCGTTCGATATCCGCCGGCGTCATCACACTGCGCGCCAGGACGCGGCTGCGAAACCCGGGTGCGAAGCGTTCCACCTGGGCCTCGATACGATCCGTCATGTCCACCCTCGAACCATTTGGCACATGACAGTATGCCCAGACCGTGTGTTTGCCGGCCGGCGCCCGCGTTGGATCGAAGAGGGTGGGCTGCGAGAGCAGCACATAAGGCGCTTGCGGCGCCTGGCCGCTGCCGACTGCGGCCTCGGATGCGGCGATTTCTTCGAGCGTTCCCCCCAGGTGGACCGTCCCGGCACGTAGGGCCCGTGAATCGCGCCAGGGGATCGGTGCGTCGAGCGCCCAGTCGACCTTGAAGACGCCCGGCCCATAGCGGAAGCGTGTGAGTTGCCGCTGGAATCCGGAAGGCAGCGTGTCGCCGGCAATGGCGACCAGCTGGCGCGGCGTCACATCAAAGAGGTAGGCGCGCGCCTGCGGTAGGTCGGCCATGGCGGCGACACGCCGGCCAGGCTCGACTCGACCTCCAAGCGACTGAAGGTGAGCCGCCAGCGCATCCGCAATCTTCTGCGAGCCTCCGCGAGCAACTGGCCAGCCATAGCCGTGTCCACTGGCGCCGATCAAGCTGGCATAGCCACCGGTTGAGAGATTGGTCAAGGGCTGAATCGAATGGCCCCCGAGCCCGGCGAGGAGCGCTCGGGCCGGCGCCTGCTTGAACAGACTCCTGGCGAGCCCCACGACGGAGCGGATCGAAACGCTCGCAAATCTGGTAAGGAGCAGCGTGTGTGCCGGCCAGGTCAAGGACGGCCGGAGTGGGGCGAAGAACTGCCCCATCAGGTAGTCGATGTTTCGAACGAGCGGGTGCATCAGCCGGCGATAGGCGTCCGCGTCAGCCCCGAGGCCGTTGGCAGTCTCTTCGACCGACCTCGTCAGCTCGACGGTCCTGTCATCGAGGGGGTGGGCAACCGGGATCTGTGGATGGATGAATTCAAGACCATAGCGGTCGAGAGGCAGCGTGCGAAAAAGTGGTGAACCGACCGCGAGCGGGTGGACGGCCGAACAGATGTCGTGAGTGAACCCGGGCAGGGTCAGCTCTGCGGAGCGCGCCCCGCCGCCGATCGTGTCCTCGGCTTCGAGGACCGTCACCGACTTTCCCGTTTGCGCGAGTCGAATGGCTGCCGCCAGCCCATTGGGGCCGGATCCGATGACGACGGCATCGAGAGTCATTCCCCTCCCTTATCCTCCCAGAAGGGAGAGGGAATCGAAGGGCTAACCCTTCTCCTCGCGGCGATGGCTGCCCGCGACTTCGGCAAGGGCGTCGGGTGACACCTGCTCCTTCGTCGCGACGGCTACGCGAACTGGCGTCAGGGCTTTCAGCGTGGCGGTTCGGGCGCCACCTTCCAGCAGGGCGCGTTCGCCGAGAATCGCGCCGGGCCCCACCTCTGCCAGCGCTTTGCCGTCAACCTCCACGGACAGCACGCCGTCCAGCAGCAGGAACAGCTCCTCGCCCGGCTCACCCTGCTCGACCAGCATCTGCCCGGCGCCGATCTTCCGGTATTGGGGCTTCGCGCCACCTCGCATGATCTGCTGCGAGATCTCGCGCTCGATGGCGGTCTCGACCTCGGTGACGAAGGCCGGCGAATCTTCTTTGCCCCAGGGGGTTCGTTCGCCGAAGATGTCGCCCGACCAGCTCTTGAAATCGGTGACGGCAACTTTGCTGGCCAGCTTGCC
>DASTJZ010000207.1:0-49500 GCA_035716185.1 Candidatus Dormiibacterota bacterium | reverse complement strand
CAGTTGGCCGTGCCGAGACCGATGCGGGGCAGGACGACGGTGAAGAACTGCCAACTGCCGGAAGCGGCGACCATCGTCACCACCGTCAGCGCGACCAGCATCACGCTCCCGGTGAGGGCGATGCGCCAGCGACCCAAACGGGCGAAGAGCGGGATGAGGAAGATCGGCGACACCTTGAGCGAGGCGGCCATGGCGATGAAGCCACCGGCCAGGCCAGCGCGGCGTCGCAGTGCCGCCCACAGCGTGGCCGTGATCAGCAGCAACCAGACCGTCGCCACCTGTTGAAACTTGAGGTTGAGGTAGACCGGCATGAAGCCAAGGCTCGCGAGCAGGAGCAGGCGGCGGCCGCCGCGGGTCAGTTCCGGATGAATGCGAAGAATGAGCCACAGCGAACCGACGAATGCGGCCTGGACGGCGAGCAGCCAGATGCGCGCCGCGGCCAGGAGACCGAACGCCGTCAGCGGAGCGAGCAGCAATGCGAAGAAGGGTGGGTAGATGTACGCGACCACCCAGGCCTGCGTGCCCCAGGAGCGCTTGAAATCGGCGTAGATGTCGGTGCCATGGGCGGCCGCCTGGGCGCCGCCGAAATAGTTGACGAAGTCGAAGCGCAGGCTCTCCGGCGTTAGCGTGACCCACTGGACCACCGACCAGGTGACGTAGTAGGCACCGATGACGATGACGAGCGTCAACAGCAGGCGGTCACGAAACGCCGGCTCGTAGAGGCGCCGGACGCCGTACCAGCGCTTCATGCGGCCCGGGCCTCGGGGAGCGCGGATGGCCTGGGCGTCACGGCTCGCCGGTGCCAGGCCAGCAGCAGCAATGCGATCGGAATCGCGGTGAAGCCGTTGAAGAAGCCGAGGTGCCAGCCGACGAAGTAGCCGAAGGGAACGATGGCGAAGGCCCAGAGGGCCACTTCGGTCGTGGCATCTTCCCAGCCGCGAAGGTCCGGGGCCAGAAGGACGGTGAGCACGGGAAGCAACAGGATGGCATCGAAGGAGTGGACGTAGGGCAGGAGCACGAACCAGAGCAGGAGCACGGTGAGTCCGCGGGCCAACGGGGCTCGGATGCGACGCAACGCCCACGCGGCATAGGCGCATCCGGAGAGCATCACGACAACCAACGCGATGGTCTTGAGCGGCCCACTGAGTGCCGGGTAATAGAAGCTATGGATCGAGGCGATGTCCGGCTGGGTCCCCTGGGCGGCGCGCCAGTGCGAGAGGATCTCGGCCGGCCAGTGAATGAGGACCCCGGGGAGGGCGAGCGCCGCGGCGCCAAAGGCCAGCACGCTGCCGCCGACGAAACTGATCAAGAGCCGGCGCGCGGCGGGTGGCTCGAGCAGCGCAACCACCAGCGGCAAGGCCAGGCCAAGATTCGGCTTGATCCAGACCAGGGTCAGCGCCAATCCGCCGGCCACCGGCTGCCCACGCCAGGCGAGATACCAGGCGCCGGCGAAGCCGAGAAACACGAGGGCGCTGACTTGGCCCTGGAAGATATTGAAGAAAGCGATGGGGGAGAGGGTGGCGACCGCGACCGCGACGCGCCGCCGCGTCTGGGGCCAGCCCAGGCGCGCGAGGATGAGCCAGCTGCCGAGCGCGATAGCCAGCAGCATCAGGGCGCCGAAGATCGGATAGACGGTCTGCCACTTGAGCCCGGTCAGCGGCTCGAGCGCCAGCGCCAGCCAGGGGCCCTCGGGATAGGGGAGGAAATCGTAGTAGGTCGGATCCCCCGGACGGATCTGCGCGGGGGCGTTGTAGAGCGCCTCTTCGGTGCGGCCCAGCGCTGCCCAGTTATAGGGGTCAGCGCCCTGCGCCGCCACGGTTGCCGCCGCGAAGAAAGCGCGAAAGTCCTGCCCCGCGGTCGGCGCGATGGCGAGCTGCCGGACGTAGGCCAGCACGAGCACCGCGGTGAAGACCACCAAGAGCCGCTGCCGGCGCCGAATGCCGCGCTGCGCGGCCATCATTCACGTGCGGCGGCGGCGTAGTCGCGGTTCGCCGGCGTGTCGCGCATCATGATGGTCGCCTTGTCGAAGGTCTTCAGCTCGAACCAGCCCGTGTGGCCCGGCGCATTGAGGTCCTGGCGCAGCTCGGTGATGATCGGGTCGCTCGAGTGAAAGATCACCCAGTTGATCTGGTAGCGCTCGAAGAGCTGAGCCTGGTCTGCGCCAAGGGACTGCAAATGGTCGTAGTCGCGCAACAACTGGTCGCCGTCCAGGGCCGCGTCGCCGAAGATGAAGACCGGCTGCGTGGTGCTCTGCGCGTCGAGACGGAAGATCAGGTAGCCACCCCAGCCGTAGACGTTGAGCATGTGGCCGGGGGGCGGATGTTGCGTGAGGAAGTCCGCCGCCTTGACGGGGAAGTCGCGCGCGACGAGCTTGCCATCGACCCGCTGCAGCAGGCTCGGTAGGCTGGCGGCGGCCACGATCGCGAGGACCAGGACGATCATGACGACGTTGAGGGCGAAGGTCACCGGGGTCGTCTTCGGCACCCGCCGCGGCCAGCGCAACGAAATCCGCTCCCGGGCCTGCTGGGCGTAATCCGCCAGCGCCGGGACCGCGACCAGCATGAACAATGAGAGGTTGCGGACCGAATGCAGGGCGAGACCGAGGCCGACCAGGAGCAGGAAGAACTGGCGCGCTTCGATGCGACGGGCCAGCGCCAGGCCGCCGATGATCAGGAAGATCATCGCCTCGAAGGCCCAGATCTGCGACATCTGGAAGTTCGGCGAGAACCACTCGACGATCAGGCGCTGCTGCTCGGGGCTGCCACCGGTCTGGAAGGGGTAGAGGTAGATGTCCCAGCCGTTGGGGTTGACCATCGCGACCGCGATCGAGGCGGCAAGGACGGCCGCCATCGCGCGCAGGCGCACAAACGGCATGGTCCCCGGGCGCCGCAGGAGGTAGCGCGCCGCTTCGACCAGCAGCGCGATCCCGAGGATCGCGTAGCCCAGCACGAAGCCAGCGTGGAGGTTGACCCAGACCAGCACGACGAGCGGCAGCAGGTAGAGGGCCCGGCCGCGCCCCTCGCAATAGCGCTTGACCCAGAGGTAGGTGAGCGCCGTCAGCGCGAACGTGATCATCTGAATGCGGGGGCCCCAGATCGGGTTGGCCGCCGCCACGCCGAGGGCGAGCGTCAGACCGGCGATCACGAAGTTGACCCGCCGGTCGATCGCCAGGTAGACGAGGAGAAAGCCCACGGCGGTGATGGCCCCGAAGACGAGGCTGACCAGCGGCAGCCGGCCGGCGGCGTAGAGCGCCGACATAAAGACCTCACTCAGCCATTCGTGCGTGATCCAGCGGTGATCGTGGACGGTGAAGGTGTACAGATCCTGGTGGGGCACCGCGTGGTGATTGAGGATCCAGTTGCCGGTCGTGACGTGCCACCAGAAGTCCGGGTCGGTGACCGGCTGGATGGCGGCGATCAACATCGTCAGGAGGACGGCGACGGTGAAGAAATGCGGGAGGTCGAGCCAGCGCACGGCTCGGCTCAGCCACCGATCAGGATCTGGCTGGAGCGGGGACGGGTCGGGGGAACGGGCCAGGGTTGCCAATCTACAGGACGAAGGGGATCAACCGGCGGGTATGCCGGGCATAGGCCTCGTACTGCGGGTAGGCGCTGCGCAGCACCCGTTCCTCGAAATAGGTCCGCAGGATCTGCGCGCCCAGGAAGATCGCGAACACCACCGCGTGCAGGCTGAACACGGTTGGCAGCACCAGGCCGAAGCCGGCGATGATCTCTCCCAGATAGATCGGATGGCGAGCCAGCCGGTAGGGTCCGCTGGTCACGAGGCCGCGGGCCTCGGGCACGATGCTGAAACGCCGCCCGAGATAGGTCAGTGAGTAGAGCGCCCAGGTCATGCCACAGGCGAGGCACACGTCGCTACCGGCCAGCACCCAGATGTTGCTGGTGCGAGCCTGGCCGGGGATGAGGAACAGCCCGTAGAGGACAAAGCTGCCAACCATGGCCGCCGCGATGGCCACCGGGTTATGGTCTTTGGCGATGGCCTTGCTGCGCACCGCGTAGACCACGACCAGGAAGCCAAAGAAGGCGACCGTGAGGACCCGGTTGAGGAGGTACATCACCTGCATCCGGTCCAGGCTGCCGTGGAACGCGCTCTGGACCCCGGCGACGGCCAGCTCCGCCTGGATGGCTACCAGGAAGCCAAAGACGCCGATGGGCAGCGCCCGTCCGACGATGAAGGACAGCCTGTCATTCATCTGGTATGGAGATTCAGCGTGAATTCCGCGATTTTCCTGCTATCATGGGGCCGCCAAGCGGGGCTCCAGCCAGAAAGCGACACCGTTTTCCGTAGTCCTAGTAGTCCTATATGAGTGCGATCCAGGTCACGGATGAGATCTTCGATCCATTCGTGTTGATTCATCAATCGGTCACCGCCCGCCTGCAGACGGTCGAGGCGGAGCTGGAGACGGCTGAGGCGAAATCGAGGGAGCTGGAGGCGTCCCTGGAGCAGGTCCGGGACCAGGCCGAGGAATCGCGGGTGGTCGAGAAGCACCTGCTCAACAACCTGAAGCAGTTCTCGCCGTCCGAGGTCCAGGAGACCTTCGCCAACATCCGGGAGACGCAGTTGAGCGTGGAGCGGGTGCAGCTCGAGTACGAGTTCCTCACGGCGCGCCGGGCTGAGCTCAAGGACCAGGGGCAGTTCCTGCGGTCCGCCAGCCAGATCCTCGCCGACCTGCAGCGGATGTACGGTGAGAACGGCGCCCCGCCGACGGCCGCCGACGGTGACAAGCAGTTCCGCGATGCCTCGCGCCAGGTGTTCCAGATCATCGAAGAGGAGCGGATGCGCATCGCCCGTGACATGCACGACGGGCCGGCCCAATCGATGGCCAACCTGGTGCTCCAGGCCGAGATCCTCGAGCGGCTGCTCGACCGCAATCCCAAGCAGCTGGTGACCGAGCTGGCAGAGTTCAAGAACAGCGTGCGCAATGCCCTCGAAGAGACGCGTCAGCTGATCTTCGACCTGCGGCCAATGACCCTCGACGACCTCGGCCTGGTCCCGACGCTGCGAAAGTTCATCAAGGAGTACGGCGATCGCTACGGTCTGGCGACACGCTTCAACGTCGTCGGCCAGGAGCGCCGGCTGCCGGGGAACACCGAGGGTGTCCTCTTCCGCATCGTCCAGGAGGCCCTCACCAACGTCCACAAGCATGCCCGCGCGAAGATGGCGGAGGTCACCATGAACCTCCAACCATCGCGGGTCTCGGTCACCGTCAAGGACGACGGGCAGGGATTCGACGTGGCTCGCACCGAGGCCAACCTGCACAAGAACAAGAATCTCGGACTGCTGTCGATGCGTGAACGCGCCGAGCTGGAAAAGGGGACACTCGAGATTCGCTCGCAACCCGGCCGCGGGACTGAGGTCAAGGTCGAGATCGCGCTCGGCAAGCGCTAGGTGCTGTAGCGACGATCGCAACCTAGGCGATTCCTTGTTACGGAGTCGTCAAAAGTTCTTCGCCGTTCCTCTGCCTGGGATTCGTTGATTTGAACGCGGGCCGGTGTGAAACTGGGTCCTGTTCGATCTGCTCCACAAGGAGGTGAAACTAGCATGTTGACCAACCTTTATCTCAAGCTTCGCGCTCTGCTCAACCGTGAGGAAGGGCAGGGTATGGTCGAGTACGCCCTTATCCTCGTCTTGATCGCGGTGGTCGTGATCGTAGTCCTGATCATCCTTGGCAACCAGGTCAAGAACGTCTTCTGCAACATCTCGGGCGGCCTGGGCCAGTAAGCCCTTTCGTTCTTGGGAGCAACAAGAGAGAGCCTGCGAAAGCGGGCTCTCTTTCTTTTCCAGCTTGCGCAAGGAAGGGCGCTCGCCAGTAGATACATGAGCCGAAGGAGCGTCACGCCTTGGAGCGCTGGCGCCGAGTTTCAGGAGGTGAGTCGATTGGCGACGGAGGTTAAGCCGAAGAGCAACCGCATCCTCTTGATCTTCGGTGTTTTCCTTGCCATTGTGGCGTTCGGAGGGGCCTTGCTCGTTGGCAGAACCTCGGGCGGCTCTGTCTCGGTTGGAGGAGCGAAGAACGTGCCGGCGGTGGTGGCGCTCAAAGACATTCCGGCATCGACCCAGATCACGGCTGACATGGTCACCGTGCAGCAGTTCTCAGCGGACCAGGCGCCGCCGTACGCGTTCCGCGCCAAGGATCTGGTCGTCGGCAAGTTCGCGGCGATCCCGATCCATTCTGGTTCGGCGATCATCGACTATGACGTCGTCAGCGACGTCAGCGGCGTCCAGCCGGCGAAGCAGGCCTTCCTGCCCATTCCCGCCGGGATGGTCGCGATGCAGATCCCGACCGGGGAGCTCGTCGGCGCCGGTGGTTACATCCAGCCCGATGACCGCATCGACGTCATCGTCAGCTACCAGCCGAAGGGCGCGCAACAGTCATTGACCAAGACCAGCTTTACCAACCTTCATGTGATCCGCGTTGGCCCGGCCGGCGGTGCCAACACCCGTGGGATCAGCTCGAGCCTGACCGTCATCGTGACGCTCAAGCAGGCCGAGGACCTGAAGTGGGCGCTCGACAACACCAACTACAAGTTCGTGCTCAAGTCGGTCAAGGACTACGATGTCCCCGACCCCGACACCAGCGCGACGTCGATGGACACCTTCACCGCTACCTACCGCATCCGCTAGGACCACCAAGACGAAAAACGTTGACAGGCTCCCCGCGAAATCGGAAGATTTCGCGGGGTGCCTTCTTTAACGGGATGATCAGATGAGCGAGCCAATCAAGGTCCTGATCGTGGACGACATCGCCAGCACGCTGGACAACCTCCAGAAGCTGCTGTCGTTCGAGCCCGACATCCAGGTCGTCGGCACGGCCATGAACGGCAAGGAAGGCATCGCGCAGGCCCAGAAGCTGGCCCCGGACCTCGTCCTGATGGACGTCAACATGCCGATCATGGACGGCATCCAGGCCACCGAGACCCTGGCCCAGGAGGTGCCGACCTCACCCGTCATCATCATGTCCGTCCAGGGCGAGCGCGACTACCTGCGGCGGGCAATGCAGTCGGGGGCCCGCGAGTTCCTGATCAAGCCCTTCAGTGGCGATGAGTTGATCGCCAGCATCCGGCGCGTCTACCAGCTGGAGCAGAAGAAAGAGTCCTTCCTGGCCAAGACCACCTCAGGGGCGGAAAAGGTACCCGCGCCGCCGGCGGACGGCGAAACCCCGCGCCGGGCGGAACACGGTCAGGTCTTCTTCTTCTACTCGGGCAAGGGCGGTGTCGGCAAGTCCCTGGTCGCCGCCAACCTGGCCGTCTCGATGGCGAACGAAACCAAGGGCAAGGTCGCGCTCGTCGATCTCGACCTCCAGTTTGGCGACATCGGTGTCCTCCTCAACCTGGACCACTCACAGGGGATCACCGACCTGATCGAAAACATCGACCACATGGACCCCGATTTCATCCGCGAGATCATGGTGGACGGGCCCTTCGGGATCAAGGTGCTGCTCCCACCGATCAGCCCGGAGCTCGCCGACCTCGTCACGGTCGACCATGTGCGGCGGATCTTCAGCGAGCTGCGCAAGATGTTCGACTACATCATCGTCGACAGCAGCGCCCACCTCGGCGAGATCAATCTCGAGGTGCTCGACCATGCCGACCGTGTCGTCGTGGTTACTTCCCTGAGCATCCCGGCGATCAAGAACACCAAGCTGGCGTTGAAGATCTTCGACTCCTTGTCGATCTCTCCCGAGCGTGTCGTCCTCCTGCTCAACAAGTCCGACGCCCACTCGGAGTTCAACAAGGAGAGCGTGGAGGCGAACCTGCGCTTCCCCATCGCGGGACAGATCCCCAACGACCCCAAGCTGGTCATCAACTCGATCAACCGGGGGAATCCATTCGTGACCACCCACCCGGAATCCGAGATCAGCCAGCGGATTCGCGAGCTGGTCGCCAAGTTGCTGCCGGCGGTGCCGGCGAGCGCCGCGGCCCAGCCGGAGACCGCCGAGAAGAAACCCCGCAAGGGTCTGTTCGCCCGCCGTTAGAAAGGTTGAGATGACCCCGCGGGCTTCGGCCTCCCTTGCCGTGCCACCGTGCGCGTCCGGGTTGCGCCAGGGCGTGGCGGGAAGACGGGCGGTCTGAGCCGTGTCACTCCTGGATCGCGTCCAAAAACAGCAAGGCCCCGACCCCAACGCGCCCCCCGACGGGGCCTACGTTCCACAAGCCGGACAGAGCCCCCGCCAGAGCCTGGCCGCCGCGACGCGCTCCCGGACGCCGTTCGAGGTCCAGGCCGAACGGATCAAAAACCGGCTGCAGGCGCGGCTGATCGAGGAGTCGGCCGACGACTCGGGGGACGAGGACCGGGAGCAACGGGCCACCAAGATCACCGACGCCCTGACCGCCGTGATCGCCGAGATGGGGGTCAACCTGACCAAGCCGGAGAAGCAGCGGCTCCTCGACTCGGTCCTCAACGACTTCCTCGGGCTCGGTCCGATCGAGGCGTTGATCAATGACCATACGATCACCGAGATCATGGTCAATGGGCCGGACCAGATTTTCGTCGAACACAAGGGCAAGCTGACCCTCTCCAGCGTCCAGTTCGAGAGCGAGGACCAGCTTCGGCGGGTCATCGACCGCATCGTCTCGACGATCGGGCGGCGCATCGACGAGGGTTCCCCCATGGTGGATGCCCGCCTCAAGGACGGATCCCGTGTCAACGTCATCATCCCGCCGCTGTCCTTGAACGGGCCCATCCTGACCATCCGAAAGTTCTCCAAGGACCCGTACAAGATCACCGACCTGATCAAGTTCGGCACCATCACCGACCCGATGGCGCAGTTCGTCCGTGCCTGTGTCCGCTCCCGGCTGAACATGCTGGTCTCCGGCGGTACCGGCTCGGGGAAGACGACGACGCTCAACGTGCTCTCCAGCTTCATCCCGGAGGAGGAGCGGGTGGTGACGGTCGAGGACGCGGCCGAGTTGCAGCTCAACCAGGAGCACGTTGTAACACTTGAGTCACGACCCGCGACCGTGGAAGGCCGCGGCAGGATCGCCATCCGCGACCTCGTCGTCAACGCCCTGCGCATGCGTCCTGATCGGATCGTGGTCGGCGAGTGCCGCGGTGGTGAGGCCCTCGACATGCTCCAGGCGATGAATACAGGCCATGACGGATCGTTGACGACTATTCACGCGAACTCGCCGCGTGACAGTTTGAACCGTCTGGAAACGTTGGTGTTGATGGCGGGTGCAGAACTGCCCTCCCGGGCGATCCGGGAGCAGATCTCTTCCGCCATAAACGTCATCGTGCAGCAGAGTCGCTTACGGGATGGCTCGCGCAAGATCATCGCCATCAGCGAGGTGCTCGGACTGCACGGCGACCAGGTAAAGGTGCAGGACATTTTCGTGTTCAAACAGACCGGCGTCACAGAGGACGGCAAAGTGCAGGGCTTCTTTACGGCCACCGGCATCATGCCGAAGTATTTCGATCACCTGCAGTCGTCGGGCGAAGGCGTGCCCAAGGACCTGTTTACGCCGGTGCCGGATCCCGCCGGACAAGGAGGCAACTAAGTGTCGATTCAGCTCATCTTCGCCATCATGGCCGCCTTCGGTGTCCTCATCGTCGTCGTCGCGATGATGGCGAACCGGCAATCGGCCGACGTCGAGCTGCACATGGACAACTACAACCCAACCGCCAGCCCGACCGCCAAGAAGGGCGGACTGTTCGAGGGCTTCATGGACAGCTGGAACAAGAGCCTGACCCGCAACAAGGGCAGCCGCACCTCGCGCCTGACCGAAGAGCTGGCCAAGGCCGACCTCAAGCTTCGGGTCTCGGAATACGTGATGCTGATCATCGGCCTCATCCTGCTGCTGACCGCCATCATCTGGCTGCGCTTCCACAACCCGCTCCTCGGCATCCTGATCGGCGTCCCGGTCGGGTACTTTGCCCCCGGGTTCTTCCTCAAGTTCCGGCAGCGTCGCCGGCTGAAGGCGTTCAACAACCAGCTGGGTGACACGATTGTCCTGCTCTCGAACGCGCTCAAGGCCGGCTACTCGTTCGCCCAAGCGATGGCGACCATCGCCAAGAGCTCGTCGCCGCCAATGGCCGATGAGTTCAGCCGGGCGGTGCGCGAGATGAACCTCGGCGTTTCGGTCGACGACGCCCTGCAGCACATGGTCAAGCGCATCGAGTCCGAGGACTTCGACCTGATGGTCACCGCGGTCCAGATCCACCGGGTGGTCGGTGGCAACCTGGCCGAGATCCTGGACACGATTGCCTTCACGATCCGCGAGCGCATCCGGATCCAGGGTGAGATCCGGACATTGACCGCCCAGGCGCGTGCCTCGGGTTACATCATCACCGGCCTGCCCTTCGCCCTGGCGCTGCTCCTGACCTTTATCTCACCGAGCTACATCACGCCTCTCTTTCACGAATGGCTCGGCTATGTCCTGATCGGGATGGGCATGGTCTCGATCGCAATCGGCTACGGCATCATCTCGAAAATCACAAATATCCAGGTGTAGGGAATGGGTTTCAACATTTTCACCATCGTCTTCGCCTTCCTGGCCTTCAGCGGTGTCATCATCGTCTTCCAGGCCGTCACGGCCAAGCCGCGTCAGGACCTGATCGCCGAGCGCCTGGCGCAGTACCGCGACCACAACCTGACGCTGGATGAAATCGAGCTCTCGCTGCCCTTCAGCGAGCGCTTCATCAAGCCCACCCTGGAGCGCCTGGGCAGCCTGCTGACCGCCCGCATGGCCAAGAACCGCCAGGTGGTCTTGCAGAACAAGCTCAACCTGGCCGGCCGTCCGTACGGCCTGACCGTCAACGGCTTCGAGGTTCTCAAAGTCATGGCCGGCGTCGCCGTGGCACTGCTCGCCTTCTGGTTCGGCGGCCTTGTCTTCCCGACCAACATTCTGGGCAAGCTGGGAGCGGCTGCCGCCGGGTTCCTGCTCGGCCGCTACCTGCCCGACGTCATGCTCAACAACAAGATCAAGGGCCGGCAGAAAGAGCTGCGGCTCGCGCTGCCGAACGCGCTCGACCTGCTGACCATCTCGGTGGAAGCCGGCCTCGGCTTCGACGCCGCCATCGGCCGCCTGGTCGAGAAGTTCCACAATGCGCTGTCTGACGAGTTCGCCCAGGTCCTCAACGAGATCCGCCTCGGCCGTCCCCGGCTGGAGGCGCTCGATGACATGGGCCGCCGCTCGGGCGTCGAAGAGCTGCATACCTTCATCCAGTCGCTGATCCAGTCCGAACAGCTCGGTGTCGGTATCGCGAAGGTGCTGCGCATTCAGTCCGAAGAGATGCGGCGTCGTCGCCGGCAGCGGGCCGAGGAGCAGGCGGCCCAGGCGCCCCTGAAGATGTTGTTCCCCATGATCGGCTGCATCTTCCCGACCCTGTTCATCGTGCTGATGGGACCGGCAGTCATCATCATCATCCACACCTTCCAACACAAGTAGTCGAACTTGCACACGGGAACTGACCGGGCGGTGGCGTCGTCCACCGGCCCATCGCGCACTCGGCCGAAATCACGACGGCCTCGTCTGCGCGTACAGGCCGGATACGCCGCCCGCCCCGTTACGCGCGAAAGCGCGGCGCGCAGAAGCGCGCTAAGACTCGCCCTGCGGGCTCGTTGCTCCGCTGATAAAATAAGGACTGATACTTGCAAGAGTTTTTGCGGCTGACTAAAAAAGACGGCAAGGTGATCGCTGAGCCACTCGAGGTCGCAAAGAACGTCTTCACCCAGGGGCTGGGTCTCATGGGGAGGGCGCGGCTGCCGGAAAATGGCGGGCTGCTGATTCCGCACTGCAATGGCATCCACATGATGTTCATGCGCTTTCCCATCGACGCCGTCTTCGTCGACAAGAAGGGCACGGTGGTGAAGACCTACAAGCGGCTGCGGCCCTGGATTGGGATGGTGCCGTTCGTCTGGCGGGCCGATAAGGTCGCCGAGCTGCCGGCGGGAGCCATCGAACGTCACGGGATCGAGGTCGGCGACCAGCTGCTGGTCGCCTGACGTTGGGCCTGCTCGACCTGGTCTTTCCGCCGCGCTGCGCGGGTTGCCGCCGCATAGGGGTCGCCTGGTGCGTTCAGTGCGCCCGCAGCATTCAGCCACTGGGGCCGGAAACGCTCGATGGGGTGCCCCTGGTGGCGGCTGGTCGCCTGTCGGGGCCGCTGCAGCGTGCCATCCACACCTACAAATACGAGGGGCGCCGGCGCCTCGCCGCCGAGCTGGCTGTGCCGATGGCGACCGCGCTGGCGCTGGCGCGACTCGAGATCTCGGCGCTGACCTTCGTGCCGCTGCACCAGCAGCGCCAGCGCCAGCGCGGTTTCAACCAGGGCGAACGGCTGGCGCTCGAGCTTGGCCGGCGGCTCGACCGCCCGGTGGTCGGCGGCTTGCGCCGGGTGCGCACCACCCCGGCCCAGGTCGGGTTGAGCCAGGCGGAGCGGCGCGTGAACCTGATCGGCGCCTTCGCCTGGGTCGGACCGAGCCCGGCGCCGCGTGGCGTGGCGCTGGTGGACGACGTCTGTACCACCGGGGCCACCCTGGAGGCGGCCGCTGCCGCAATCGGGCAGGCGGGCGGCTCGATCGCCGCGTTTGTCGTCCTGGCCAGGGCGCAGGCTTTGCCAGCACCGGCCGTTACATGACCGGAACAGTCTGCCTGTTCTGAATCTCTGTTTGGGGGATAGTGGCTCAGATGGTCAACGCGTCCGAGGTTACGCAGGACGAGCTCGGTCGGTATTACGAGGCGCTGGGACCAATCCGGGACCTGGTCCTGGATGACAGCCTGACCGAGGTCATGGTCAACGGCCACGAAAACATCTATGTCGAGCGCAACGGCAAGATCCTGCTGACCGACCGCAAGTTCGACGACGAGAACCATCTGCTGCGCGTCATCGACTTCATCGTCTCCGCCGTCGGCCGCCGGATCGATTTCCGCACCCCGATGGTGGACGCCCGTCTACTGGACGGTTCGCGCGTGAACGCAGTCATTTCGCCGATCGCGCTGGACGGTCCGATGCTCACCATCCGGAAGTTCTCCCGCGATCCGTACCAGGACGCCGACCTGGTCAACTTTGGCACGATCACGCACGAAGCCATCGGCTTCCTGAAGGCCTGCGTCATGGCCCGGGCCAACATCCTGATCTCGGGTGGGACCGGTACCGGTAAGACGACCCTGCTCAACGTCATGTCGTCCTTCATCCCCACCGACGAGCGCATTGTCACCATCGAGGACGCCGCCGAGCTGCAGCTCCACCAGGAGCACGTCTGCCGGATGGAGTCCCGCCCGCCGGATCTCAACGGCGAGAATAAGGTCGGGATCCGAGAACTCGTGATCAATGCCCTTCGGATGCGGCCTGACCGGATCGTCGTCGGCGAGTGTCGTTCCGGCGAGGCGCTCGACATGCTCCAGGCCATGAACACCGGCCACGATGGGTCGCTGACGACGCTGCACGCCAACACCACCCGCGATGCCCTCTCGCGGCTGGAGACGATGGTGCTGATGGCCGGCATCGACCTGCCCACCAAGGCCATCCGCCAGCAGGTCGCTTCGGCCATCGACCTTGTTGTCCAGCTCTCGCGCATGCGCGATGGTCAGCGCAAGGTGACAAACATCACCGAGATCACCGGCATGGAAGGGGACACGATCACCATGCAGGACATCTTCATGTACGAGTCGCACGGCATGAGCAAAGACGGCGTGATGACCGGCGTCTTCCGGCCGACTGGCATCCGTCCGCACATCATGGACAAGCTGTTTGCCGCCGGTGTGCCGATCCCGGCAGAACTCGCGCGGGTCTTCCCCGACCGGCGCGCCAACGAACGTCCCGGGAACTAGGTTCGAGGCGGCGGTCGCGTCGGTAGCCTGATCTATACTCCTGTGCACAGAGATCTCACAGGAGGCCGAGATGGAGATCTTGATTCAGGCCAAGAAGGCTGCGGCCGATCCTCAGATCAAGGCCTACGCCCAGGCCAAGCTCGAGAAGCTGGCCCGCCATTTCGATCACATCCTGGAAGCTCGCATGGAGCTCGGCACGGAAAAGAACAAGAGCCTGGAAAACATGAAAGTGGCGGAGTTGACGGTGCACGTGACCGGGCGCACCGGGAACATCCTCAAGGCGGTGCAATCGGCGGCGCACATGAACGAAGCCGTCGACCTGGTGATCGACAAGATGGACCGTCAGATCCGGCAGCACAAGGAAAAGTTGAAGGATCACCGGCGGTCGCGGCCCAGCGCCGAGCTTTCGCAGATGGCGTCCGCCGCGGTGAGCACCCCGGTGCGGCCGAACGGCGTCGCCAGGATCAAGCGCTTCAAGATGAAGCCGATGTCGGAAGAGCAGGCGCGCGATCAGATGGAGGCGCTGGGACATGCCTTCTTCCTTTTCCTGAACGAGGACAGCAACGAGCTGAACTTGCTCTACCGCCGCAACGACGGCACCTTCGGACTGGTCGAGGCCGACCTGAGCTGATCGTCCGCAGCCGTTTGGCCCTAAAGCGGGCGGGTATGCTTACTGGTTGCGGACTAGCAGGTAATTCATGAGCGTTCTCACCAAGGTCTTAGGCGACCCGAATGCCCGGGAGGTCAAGCGGCATCTCGAGCGGGTGGCGGACATCAACGAGCTCGAGCCGCTCTTCCAGAAGCTCAGCGACGAGGAGCTGAAAGCCAAAACCGCCGAATTTCGCGAGCGGCTGGCGAAGGGCGAAAGCCTGAATGACGTCCTGATCGAGGCATTCGCCGCCGTTCGGGAGGCCGCCCGCCGCACCATCGGGTTGCGGCCCTTCGATGTCCAGATGGTCGGCGGCATCGTCCTGCACCAGGGACAGATCGCCGAGATGAAAACCGGCGAGGGTAAGACCCTGGTCGCCGTACTGCCCCTCTACCTCAACGCCCTGGAGGCGAAGGGCGCGCACCTGATCACCGTCAACGATTACCTGGCTCGCCGCGACGCCGGCTGGAATGGACCGATCTACCATGCGCTGGGCATGAGCGTGGCCGTCATCGGCCACGAGATGTCGCTGCTCTACGACCCCGACCACCTCGACGAGACGCATCCCGATCCCCGCCTGCAGCACCTGCGGCCGATCAGCCGGGCGGAGGCCTACCAGGCGGACATCACCTACGGCACGAACAGCGAATTCGGCTTTGACTACCTGCGTGACAACATGGCGGTCGATCTCACCCAGTGCGTGCAGCGCGGCCTGCACTACGCCATCGTCGACGAGGTCGACAGCATCCTGATCGATGAGGCGCGCACGCCACTGATCATCTCCGGCCAGGCCGATGAGTCGACCGAGAAGTATTACCAGTACGCCCGCCTGATCTCGCGCCTCGTCCCGGAGGACTACACCGTCGACGAGAAGACGAAGTCGGCGCATCTCACCGAAGAAGGGATTGCGAAGCTGGAGCGCTGGACCGGGATCAAGAACATCTATGAGCTCGATCACGTCGAAGAGGCGCACCAGATCAACCAGGCGCTCAAGGCCTCGACCCTCTACAAGCGGGATCGCGACTACCTGGTCAAAGACGGCGAGGCGATCATCGTCGACGAGTTCACCGGCCGCCAGCAGCCGGGCCGCCGCTGGGCCGACGGTCTGCACCAGGCGGTGGAGGCCAAGGAGGGCGTCAAGGTCCAGCAGGAGACGCAGACGCTCGCCACGATTACCTATCAGAACTACTTCCGGCTCTACAAGAAGCTGGCCGGCATGACCGGTACGGCGGTCACCGAGGCGGAGGAGTTCGACAAGATCTACAAGCTGCAGGTGGTCGTCATCCCGACGCACAAACCGATGATCCGGCTCGACCATGCCGATCTGATCTACAAGACCGAGGACGCGAAGTTCAAGGCCGTTGCCGACGAGATCCAGGAGACGGCGAGCCAGGGCCGCCCGGTCCTGGTCGGCACTGTGTCGGTCGAAAAGTCCGAACGCCTGGCTCGGCTGCTGGAAAAACGCGGCGTGCCGCACGAGGTGCTGAACGCCAAGCAACACGAGCGCGAGGCCTTGATCGTCGCCAAGGCCGGCCAGCCCGGGGCGGTGACGATCGCCACCAACATGGCGGGCCGTGGCACGGACATCGTGCTCGGGGAAGGCGTGGCCGCCGGCGGCGGCCTCCACATCGTCGGCACCGAGCGGCACGAGAGCCGGCGGATCGACAACCAGCTGCGTGGTCGCGCCGGTCGCCAGGGTGACCCGGGATCGTCTCGATTCTTCCTGGCGCTCGACGATGACCTGATGCGCATCTTCGGCGGCGAGCGCATCAAGAACATGATGAACATGCTCCGGGTCGCGGACGACGAGCCGATCGAGTCGCGCCTGGTGTCGAAGCAGATCGAAGGCGCCCAGACCAAGGTCGAGGGTCACAACTTCGATGCCCGCCGCTATCTCGTCGAGTACGACGACGTCATGAACAAGCAGCGCGAAA
Source organism: Candidatus Dormiibacterota bacterium (assembly GCA_035716185.1). GTDB lineage: Bacteria > Chloroflexota > Dormibacteria > CF-121 > CF-121 > CF-13. The sequence goes on along the minus strand of DASTJZ010000207.1, from coordinate 33,127 downwards.
TCATCTACGCCGAGCGGCGCAAGGTGCTCGAGGGCGTCGACCTGCGGCCTCAGATCCGCGAGTGGATCCAGAAGGTCGTCGAGGATGCCGTCAATGAACACTGCGAGTCACGGCATCCGGAGAACTGGGACGTCGAGGGCCTGGTCGCCCAGTTGAGCGCCGTCTTTCCGCTGCCACCGGTAAGCGAGATTCCCAAGGACGAGTTCGGTGAGACGAAGGAAGCGGCGGTCGGACGGCTGATGGAGTACGCCGACACCGCCTACACGGCCAAAGAGGCCGAGCTGACCGAGCCGATGATGCGCAAGGTCGAGCAGTTCGTCGTGCTCAAGACCATCGACTCCAAGTGGATCAGCTACCTGACGATGATGGAGCATTTCAAGGAAGGCATCGGATTGCGCGCCTTCGGGCAGAAGGACCCGCTGATTGAGTACAAGAACGAGGCCTTCCAGGCGTTCCAGGAGCTGCTCAACGACATCCAGTTCGACATCGCCTCGCAGATGTTCCGCGTCCAGCTGGTGAAGGAACCGCCCAAGCCACCGCCACCATTGGCGATGGCCGCCAACCGTGGCCTACCGGCCGGCCGCCCGGCCGCTGCCGGAGCGAACGCCGGCGCGAGTCCCAACGGCGGTGGCGAGCGGACGCCGGTGCCGGCTGGGACCAAGCTCGGGCGAAATGATCCCTGCTGGTGCGGCAGCGGTAAGAAATTCAAGAAGTGTCATGGCCGCTAGTCCCGGTGTCTCCCTCCCCCTTGTGAGGGTCGGGGAGGGGTTGACCGAAGCACTCTTCGGGTAGGATTTCGGGCGATGGCGAAGAAGAAACCAGCCGCAAATAAGACGTCGCGCGCCAGGGCGGCCGCGGCGGCCAATCCGGTCCGTCCGGAGGATGTTGCGCAGCCACCGGCAGCACCCAAGGCGGCACCGGCGACCACGGGTGCGCCGCAACGCCTGCCCTTCAGGCGTCCCCAGTCCCTGAATTTCGCGGGCGTCGGGCGCAACGACATCTGCCCCTGCGGCAGCGGCAAGCGCTTCAAGAACTGTCACGGACACTAAGCCATGGACGAGATCCTCGAACGTGCCAACGAGCTGCTGAAGAAGATTCTTCAGCTCCAGGAGTATCTTTGACCTGCCCACCAAGAGTCAGCGGCTCCAGACGCTGCAGGGCGAGCTAGAAGACCCCAACATCTGGCAGGATCCCCAACGAGCCCAGCGGCTCGGCCAGGAGTCCAAAAGCCTGCGCGACGAGGTCGAGACCTGGCGCAAGCTCGAGTCGCGTGCCAGTGATGTGATCGGGCTCGCCGAGTTGGCGATCGCCGAACGCGACGATCATCTGAAGCCCGCCCTCGAAACCGACCTGCGGGCGCTGGACAAGGATGTCGAAAAGCAGGAGATCGATTTACTGTTCGCGCATCCATACGCCGACAATTCCGCGCTGGTGAGCATTCACGCCGGCGCCGGAGGCATCGACTCGCAGGATTGGGCCGAGATGCTGCTTCGGATGTACCTGCGATGGGCCGAGCGCAACAAGATGCAGGCCGAGATCCTTGATGAGTCGCCGGGCGAGGAAGCCGGCTACAAGAGCGTGACAGTGCGAATCTCCGGCCGGCGCGCCTTCGGCTGGCTGCGTTCGGAACATGGCGTGCACCGCCTGGTCCGGCTATCGCCGTTCGACCAGGCGCATCGCCGGCACACGTCGTTCGCGCTGGTCGAGGTCATCCCCGAAATCGAGGATGAGGCAGACATCGAGATCCGTCCCGATGACCTGAAGGTCGACACCTATCGCTCCAGCGGCGCCGGCGGCCAGCACGTCAACAAGACGTCATCCGCCGTCCGCATGACGCACCTGCCAACCGGCATCATCGTCACCTGCCAGAACGAGCGGTCGCAAATCAAGAACCGCGAGATGGCGCTCAAGGTGCTGCGTTCCCGGTTGGTGGCGCTGCGAGAGCAACAGCGGGCGGAGCAGCGCCAGGAGCTGAAGGGCGAGCGGCAGTCGATGGAGTGGGGGAGCCAGATCCGGAGCTACGTGCTGCAACCCTATACGTTGGTCAAAGACCATCGCACCGGACACGAGACGGGCAACATCCAGGCGGTGCTCGATGGCGACCTCGAGCCGTTCATGGAAGCGTTCCTTCGCTGGGACGCGGGTCGAGAAGGCAAAGCCGCCTAGAAGGGCGTTATATCAGGCAGCCACGGCCTGCGCATCCGCCGCCACAGTCGCCCGCCGTTCGTGTCGAACGATGAACCAGAGGCTGCCGAAGATCAGGACGGTGCCAACGAAATAGGCCTCGGCAAACAGCCGGGTGATGCCGAGCGGCAGCAGGTCGAGGACACCAGGCCAATGGGGGAGAGGATGAAAGATCAGCAGGTAATGGATCGCCGGCGCAATCGAGAAGCAGAGCCAGGCGACGATCAGAACGCGGCCGGCCGCTCGCGAGAGGGCTCCGCTGAAAGCCTGTCTTAGTAGCAGCGCGATGGGGAGCACCAGGATGACGAGGTGGAAGCCCCAGGTGACGCTGCTGATCAGCGGTAAGGCCGTGACGGCGAGGGCGTATTCGAGCCGGGACCGCGTGGCGCGCGACGTCGCCGCGAGCAGGGCGCCCAGCAGGAGCAGGACCAGCGGCCAGTCGAGCAGCCGGCCGCACCAGCCCGCGCCGCCGCCCTGGGTCGCGGTGCTGGGGGCGCAGAGGCGAGCCGTCACGCCGGCGATCGACTGGTTCTCCCGGTAGCCGGTGCCCACCGAGAGGTGGGGCACCATGTCGCGGTAGTAATAGATGTTGTGGTCCAGGCCGGTCACGAGCAGGCCGGCGATGATTCCGACAATCCCGGTGGCGACCATGGCGGCGAGCAGCTTCCAGTGGCGCCGCCAGACGAGATAGGGGAGGAGGCCGAGTGGAATCAGCTTGAATACCGCGCCAATACCCGTCAGCACCCCGCTGGCCGCGTCGCGTCGCGCGTGCCAGGCCGCCCAGGCGCCGGTGAGCAGGAGGAGCAGCAGGGCATTCATGCTGCCGGTCAGCGCGCTGCTGATCAGCGGAAAGAAGGTAGTGAGAACGGCGACCAGCCCCAGCAGCTCGCCCCTCGACGGCCGGCCGATCGTCCGGTAAATGATCAGCAGGCTGGCGATGACCGCGAGCTGCATCAACACCAACCAGAGGCGGACGGCCAGGTCGTTCGAGATCAAGGTGAGTGGGAGCAGAAAGGCAGCAAAGACCGGCGGGTAGAGATAGCCGCTGCTGAGCGACCAGTCCCAGGCGACGTGCGTGTGGGCGTACGCCGCATAGGGATCGCCGCCGGTCGCAATCTTGTGGGCGGCGAAGATGTAATCCTCGAAATCGTCGGCGCGCGGCGTATGGGCGCCGAACACTGGAGCCAGCGTGATCCAGGCGTAAATCACCAGCAAAAGCGCGATCAGCGCGCTCAGGGTGACCTGCCGGGGATCAGGCCAACCAACGACTCGCCGCACGGCCGTATAACCCGTAGGCCGCTCGCTTACTCCCGTTGTTACATGGCCGTTACAAAGTCAGCGGAGCCGGAGCAGGGGGCGTACCGAACCGACGACCGTGCGGCGATAGTTGCGGAGCTCGGGCTCGGCGAATCCGGCCAGCGCCGCCCGTTCGGCGTCATCGATCCAGCCCAGCTGCTCGAGCGCGGCCATCACCGCCACCGACACCCAGGTGCCGTCGCCGCTATCCAGCTTGATCGCCAGTCCCAGCCCGGATCGCCGGTCGGCCGTGCAATGGGCACCGGCCGCGCCCCCCTTGGCCAGCAAGCGTCCGCGGGTGACCTCCATCAGCCGGGTATCGAAGCGGTCGGTGCCGCCGACCAGAAACGGCTGACCGGTCATCGCATCGATGATGCTGCGCACCGCGTCATCGTCCGAGGCGGTCAGCCTGGCGAAACTGCGTGCCATCGCCGCCAGCGGGACCGCCGGGTTGGGCGCGCTGCAGCCATCGATCCCGAAGCGGAGCGACGTCGGATCGACGGCCGTGTACTCGATGACGGCGTCGCGAATGCGCTGTTGCACGGGATGCGCGCGATCGAGGTAGGTCTCGAGCGGTGCGCCCAACGCCAGAGCCGCGGCCAGCATGCCCGCGTGCTTGCCGGAGCAATTGTTGAAAATGGGGATCGGATCATCCATCTGGCGGCGGACCACGGCGGCCGCGGGCTCGTAATAGGGCCAGTGCGCTCCACACTGCAAGGCACTCTCTGGGACGCCGCAACGCTGCAGCAGCTCACGGACGAGGTCGATGTGGCGGGGCTCGCCATTGTGCGAGGCGGCCATGATCGCGATGTGTTCCGGTCGCAGGCCGAAGCGGTTGACGATGCCCGTCCGGATGCTGGCGAGCGCCTGGAACGGCTTGGCGCACGAGCGAAAGTACGTGACGCGATCGGGATCGCCAATGAAAGCCTCGATGTGACCGCCGGCGCCGGCCACGACGACGTGACCAGGATGGAGGGCCTCCTCGATGCCATTGCGCTCGACCCGCACCAGTGGGGCGGCCGAGGCGGGCATGGTGGTTGAGTATAAAGAGAGGCACCCGGAACTTTTGGACTCACAGTGACCTGACAAAGCATTGCGCCACAGGATGCCCTATACTTCCGACGTCATTCGGCCCCCCAGGGCCCACCCCGTCGCGGCTCCGATTTTCGGAATGGATTTGTTTTCGTGCCAGCAACCATCACTATCCAGCCAACACGGACGACCACCAAGCGGCCGCTGGTGGCAACGCTGATCTCCACCACGCCGCAGATCAGCCTGCAGCGCGTCAACAAGACCTATCCCAACGGCACGGTCGCGCTTCGCGACGTGACGCTCGACATTCCCAAGCAGGACTTCGTTTTCCTGGTCGGCCCTAGCGGCGCCGGCAAGTCCACCCTGGTCCGCCTGTTGATCCGCGAGGAGAAAGTCACCTCGGGCCACATCCGGATCGAGGGGCAGGACCTCAGCCGGCTGAAGCGCCGGCACCTTCCGTACCTGCGCCGCAAAATCGGGATGGTCTTTCAAGACTTCAAGCTGCTGCCCAACCTGAGTGTCTTCGAGAACGTGGCGTTTGCGCTCCGGGTCACCGAGGGCGCGCTGCGCCACCTGAAGCCGAAGGTCGAGGAGGTGCTGAGCATCGTCGGGTTGGAGGGCAAAGAGAACAAGTATCCGGATGAGCTCTCGGGCGGCGAGCAGCAGCGGGTGGCGATTGCCCGTGCGCTGGTGCACGACCCGCGCATCTTCCTGGCCGACGAGCCGACCGGGAACCTCGACCCGGCTACCTCCTGGGAAATCATCCAGCTCTTGCTGCAAATCAACGCACGAGGAACAACCGTCTTGATGGCGACCCATAACCGCGAGATCGTCGACGTCATGCGGCGGCGGGTGGTGGCGATCGAAGGCGGACAGATCGTCAGAGACGAAGATGCAGGAGGGTACCATGCACCGGCTCTGGAATCGCATTGATTTTGCGTTCGCCAGTGCTTGGCAGAACTTCTGGCGCAATGCCGCCGTCAGCGTCGCCAGTGTCCTGATTGTCTGGGTTGTCTTGCTGGCGCTGGGCAGCCTCCTCCTGGTGCTGCATTCGCTGGACCAGATCGTTGCGCTGGAGAAAACCAAGGCCAGCGCCATCTCGGTTTACCTGGCGGATACGACCCCGCTCAGCAGCGCCATGGACTTCAAGCTCCACCTGGAGGCGGATCCGCGGGTCGCGGCCGTGACCTACGTGTCGAAGGACGAGGCCATGGCAAGGTTCCGGCAGCTGCCGGCGTTGGACCCGAGCGTGATCGATACCCTGGGGACCAATCCGCTGCCCGCCAGCCTGGACGTCACGGTCAAGGACATCCGCGACCTCGGCGCCATCGATCAGGAAGTCCGCAACTCCCCGCTGGTCGATAAGTCACCAGCCACCAACTACGAGCCGAACGTGATCGACAAGATCATCCTGCTGGCTCGGGTGGCGGGGATCGCCGGCCTGACCCTGATCATCGGACTGACTGGCCTGTCGGTGTTCATCATCATGCTGACCATCCGTACCGCGATCTACCTGCGCCGCAAAGAGATCGAGGTGATGAAGCTGGTGGGCGCTACGGACTGGTTCGTCCGCTGGCCGTTCATCGTGGAGGGTCTCCTGGTCGGCATGATCGGTGCCGCGGTTGCGGTCCTCATCGTCGGCTTCGGCTACCATCCCGCCGTCAGCAACCTGCAGAGCGTCCTGATCTTCGTGCCGCTTTCGTTTGATCCGTATTACCTGCGTGTCGTCCTCGCCGCCATGCTCGCCTTCGGATTGTTACTGGGAAGTGTTGGGAGCTATCTGGGTGTAAGGCGGTTCCTCAAGCAGTGAGGTCCGCGCGGCTCCAGGCGGCGGTGGTCCTCAGCGTGCTTACGGTTGCCCTGTTGAGCTCGGTGTCGGACACCGTCTACGACAAGCAGAAGGCGCTCCAGGGACTGAACGGCCAGATCGTCACGGCCAAGACCGAGATCGCCCAGCTGCTGGCGCAGGAGCGCGCGCTGCAGACGCAGGTCGCCGCCCTGGATGCGCAGCTGCGGGCCGTGCAGGTCCAGATCGACCAGGAGACCGCAAAACTTGTCGAGCTGGGCCAGGAAGTCGAACAGGCCAAGCAACTGCTGGCGGAAAAGGAGGCGGAGTTAAAGCAGCACATCGAAGATTTCGGGCACCGGATGCGGATGATGTACAAGAGCGGCCAGGTCAGTGGGCTCGAGCTGGTCTTCTCGGCCGCCAACTTCACCGACCTGATGAATCGGGTGTTCTTCTTCAACGACATCGTTCGTGAGGACCGCCGCCAGGTCGCGGAGCTGCAAAAAGAGCGCGAAGCGGTGGCGGCGATGAAGGCCGACCTGGAGGCCAAGCAAGCTCAGCAGGCGCAGGTCGTGAAGCAGATCCAGGATCAGAAGGCCCAGCTGCAGGGTGTTCGCGACCAGCGGGCCGCCGCCGAACAGCAGATCGCCGCCATCGAGGCGCGGTTCCAGCAACAGCTTGCGGAAATGGAGGCGCAGCGCGCCGCCCTGCAGGCGCAGATCGCGGCCTTGATCCAGGAGAGCTTCCGAGCGCGCTCGTCCGGCAAGTGGAAGTGGCCGATCGACGGCGTCATCACCCAGGGTTTTGGCTGCACGAGCTATCCGTTCGAGCCGTACGACCCCAGTTGTCCGACGAAGCATTTCCACAGCGGGATCGATATCGCCACCGATTACGGGACCCCGGTGCACGCCGCCGACGGAGGCATCGTCCACAACTTCACCATGGGCTGCACCTGGGGCGGCGGCCTCTGCGGCTACGGCCGTTACGTCGTGATCGTCCACGCCGGCGGCTTCACCACCCTCTATGGCCATCTGTCGAGCTGGGCGGTGGGTGATGGGGTGCAGGTCGACAAAGACGCCGTGATCGGCTATGAGGGCTCGACCGGAAACTCCACCGGCCCGCACCTGCACTTTGAAATCGACCTCGCTGGGACGCCAGTCGACCCGCTCGCTTACCTGCCCGCCTCGTGATCGAGCCCAGCAACCCTCGCCCACAAGGTGAGAGAGAAGTAAGCCGCGATAATCCTCTGATGTCCCGGGTCAGAAGGATCGCGGTGCTCCTCGTGGTCGCGCTTGGCGCGTTTTACCTCGGCAGCCTGGCCGAGTTTCAATGGGGTGTCTACGCCCCTGACTGGACGAGGAGCCTGCTCTTCTATGCGCCCCCGAAGTCGGGAGTCGACTGGCGCACCCTCGACCAGGTGTTCGCCACCATCGAGCAGCACTATGTAAAGACCAACCCGGATGGCGCCAAGCTGACGCAGGGGGCCGCCGCCGGCATGGTGGGCGGACTCAACGACCAGTTCTCGCGCTACCTCACCCCCGACCAGTACCAGTCGAACCTGAGCTTCCTCAATGGCCAGTTCGCCGGGATCGGGGCGTCGGTGCAGCAGAAGGGCGACCAGATCATCATCGTCAGCATCCTGCCCGACACGCCCGCCCAGAAGGCCGGCATCAAACCCGGCGACGTCGTTACCGCGGTGGACGGCCAGAGCACGAAGGGATGGACCGCCGACGACACGGTCAATCACATCCGGGGGAGCGCCGGCACCCAGGTACGTGTGGACGTGAACCGCAACGGCCAGGCGCTGAGCTTTGACCTGACCCGGGCCGAGATCAATGTTCCTAGCGTCGCCACCCACGTCTTTGACAACCGGGTGCTCTACGTCCGCATCTTCGATTTCGGCAGTCGAACCGCTACCGAGTTCGACCAGGCGTTGAAGACGAACCTGAAGGGGTCGGTCAATCTGGTGCTGCTCGACCTTCGCGACAACCCGGGCGGCTACGTCGATGCCGCCAACTCCGTGATCAGCGAGTTCGTAAGCAGCGGGACGACCACCATCCTGGTGCAGCGCGGCGGCAGCGAGGAGGTCAGGAAGGTGAGCGGCCAGGGGCAAGCCTTTAGCAATCCGCTGGTCGTGCTGGTGAACGAGAACTCGGCCAGCGCGTCGGAGATCACGGCCGGTGCCCTCAAGGACCATGGCCGGGGCAAGCTGGTGGGCGTCAAAACGTTCGGCAAGGGCTCGGTCCAGCGGGATTTCCACCTGCCCGATGGCAGCGATTTGCACCTGACGGTCGCCGACTGGCTGACCCCCAATCACCACTCGATCGACAAGGCCGGCATCACGCCAGACCAGACCGTAACGCTGGCGAACGCCCAGAACGAGTACTCGGTCGAGCAGTCGCCGAACGACTTCGCCAAGGACACCCAGCTCACCGCCGCGCTGACCCTGCTCGAAGGCTGACCGTCGGTACAATCAATTCATATGCCCGATGAGGCGTTCGACGTAGCCGTCATCGGTGGCGGCTCCGCCGGGTATGTCGGCGCCATCCGAGGAGCCCAGCTTGGCCTCAAGGTCGCGGTCATCGAGAAGGAAAAGCTGGGCGGCACCTGCCTGCACCGCGGTTGCATCCCGACAAAGTCATTCCTGCATTCGTCCGAGCTCGTCCATCAGCTGCGGACCGGCGGCGTGCTGGGGCTGAAAAGCGATGGCCTGGAAATCGACTGGCCGGTCGTCCTCACGCGCAAGCAATCCGTCGTCGATCAGCTGTGGCGGGGCGTCGAATTCCTGATGAAGAAGAACAGGATCGCCGTCTTCAAGGGCGAGGGCATCATCGAGTCCGAGCACAAGGTCACCGTCAAGGAGAGCGGGGAGGTCGTCAACGCCAAGAACCTCATCGTGGCGACCGGGTCGCGGCCCAAGTCGCTGGCGGGGCTGAAGATGGATGGGAACCGCGTCATCAACAGCGATCACGCCGTCAATCTCGAGCAGATGCCGAAGTCGATCGTCATCGTCGGCGCCGGCGCCGTCGGCACCGAGTTCGCTTGCGTCTATAACGGGTACGGTGGGGACGTGACCCTGATCGAGTTTTTGCCCACGCTCCTTCCGGCCGAGGACGCCGAGGTCGGTCAGGCGCTGGCAAAAGTGCTGGCCAAGCGCGGCATCAAGGTCCTGACCGGCGCTCAGGTCCAGCCCGACACCATGAAGTCCACCAACGGCAAGATGAGCGTCGCCGTCAAGGTCGGTGATCAGACGCAGACGATCGAGGGTGAGCGGCTCCTGGTCGCCGTCGGGCGCGAGGGCATCACCGACGGCTTCGGGCTGGAAAAGCTGGACATCCAGATCGAGAAGGGTTACGTCAAAACCGATGAGCACTACCGCACCGGCCATCCCAACGTCTTCGCCGCCGGCGACGTGATCGGGAATTATCTCCTGGCGCACGTCGCCTATTACGAGGGCGAGCACATTATGGAGTACATCGCGGGCAAGAACCCCAAGCCGCTCGATTACAACCGGGTGCCGCGCGCGACCTACAGCTATCCGCAGGTGGCGAGCCTGGGACTCTCCGAAAAGCAGGCGCGCGACCAGGGCCTGAAGGTCAAGGTCGGCAAGTTCCCGCTGGTGGGCAACGCGAAGTCCGTCATTCTTGGCGAGACCGAAGGCTTTGTCAAGATCATCAGCGATGAAGAGACCGCCGAGTTGCTGGGCGTCTTCATCATGGGGCCGAACGCCACCGAACTGATCTCGGAGACCGCCCTGGCCAAGTTGCTGGAATCGACCCCCTGGGAGATCGGCGCCAGCATCCACCCCCACCCGACCGTCTCCGAATCCGTGAAGGAGGCTGCGCTGGCGGTCGACGGCGTGGCGATCCACATCTAGCCGGATGGCCACCCAGACGCGGGAGGTGGAGGCGAAAGGCGGCCAGAGTCGCCACCGGTCGCTTGGCCTGAGCGATGAGGAGGCGCTGCACATCTATGAGGTGATGCGCCTCGCCCGGGCCATCGATGAGCGCATGTGGTTGATCAACCGCCAGGGTCGCGCCCCGTTCGTCATCTCCTGCCAGGGACAGGAAGGCGCGCAGGTCGGCGTCTCGGCGGCCCTCAAGCCTGGCTACGACTGGGTCGTCCCCTACTATCGCGACGCCGGCGTGGTGCTCTGGTTTGGCATGACCGCGAGAGATCAAATGCTCTCCTTCTTCGCCCGACGCGAGGATCCGAGTAGCGGCGGCCGGCAGATGCCGGGCCACTTCGGCGCGCGCCGGCTGCAAATCCTGACGACGGGCAGCCCGGTCGGCGCCCAGCTTCCCCATGCTGCCGGCCTGGCCCTCGCCTTCAAGCAACGAAAGGAAGACGGTGTAACGGCGGTGTTTTTTGGCGAAGGAGCGTCGAGCCAGGGAGATGTCCACGAGGCCATGAACTTTGCCGGGATCCACAAGCTCGGCCTGCTGTTCGTGTGCGAGAACAACGGCTATGCCATCTCGGTGGCCCAGGACCACCAGGTGGCGATCAAGGATCTGGCTGATCGTGCCGCGGGCTATGGCTTCCCGGGCGTGGTCGTGGATGGCAACGACGTGCTGGCCTGCTATGAGGTTGCGAAAGAAGCGGTGGCACGCGCCCGGCGCGGCGAGGGGGCGACGCTGATCGAAGCCAAGACATATCGGCTGACGGCCCATTCCAGCGACGACGACGATCGTCGCTACCGTCAGGCCGAAGAAGTCGCGCGCTGGCGTCAGAAGGATCCGATCCAGCGCTATGCGAAATATCTGCGGGAGAGCGGCAGCCTGACGGATGCTGTCGAACAGGACATCACCGAGCGAATTAACCAGCAGGTTGATGAGGCGACGGAATACGCTGAGAATGCACCCGATCCGTCGCCGGACAGCCTGGCCAAGTTCGTCTACAAGCAGGACATCCGCGGCTGATGGCGAGCAGGACCGTGATCGAGGCGATTCGCGAGGCGATGGACCAGGAGATGGCTCGTGACCCCTCGGTTTTCCTGATCGGCGAGGACGTTGGTCAGCGTGGCGGCGTCTTCCTCGCCAGCGACGGCCTTCACAAGAAATACGGTGAGTACCGCGTGCTGGATTCTCCGCTGGCCGAGTCATCCATTGTCGGCATCGCGATCGGGGCAGCCGTCAACGGTATGCGACCGATCGCGGAGATCCAGTTCGCCGACTTCATCGCGCCCGCCTTCAATCAGATCGTCGAGGAGGCGGCGCGCTTTTGTTACCGCAGCGGCGGCGACTTCAACCTACCGATGGTGATCCGGACGCCGTACGGTGGCGGCGTTCATGGGGCCCTCTATCACTCCCAGAGCATCGAGGCCACCTATGGCCACATCCCTGGGCTCAAGGTCGTCGCCCCCAGCAATCCCGCGGATGCGGCCGGCCTGCTCAAAGCAGCGGTACGGGATCCTGATCCGGTCCTCTACCTGGAGCACAAGCGCACCTACCGGTTGATTCGCGGAGAAGTTCCCGACGGGGACGGCGTGGTGCCAATCGGCAAAGCCGAGGTCAAACGGGAAGGAAATGACATTGGCCTGATCGCCTACGGGCTGATGCTGAACTATTGCCTCGAGGTGGCCGAGAAGCTGGCGGCTGAGGGTGTTTCGGCGGAGGTGCTCGACCTGCGCACCATCAAGCCGATGGACGAGGCTGCTGTGGCCGCGACGGCCAAAAAGACCGGAAAAGTGCTGGTCGTGCACGAAGACAACCGCTTTGCCGGGATCGCCGCCGAGGTGATCGCGATCATCATGGAAAACGCCTTTGATTCGCTCGACGCGCCGGTTATGCGCCTCACCGGCCCCGACGTGCCGGCGATGCCCTTCAACCATGTCCTCGAGGAAGCGTTCCTGCCCACCCCCGAGCGGATCCTGGCCAAAGCGAGGGAGCTCGCCGCCTACTAGGCGGTAGCTGGCGATGGCGTCGGTCAAGATGCCGCAGCTCGGTGAGTCGATCACCGAAGGCACGATTTCGAAGTGGCTGAAACAGCCGGGCGACCAGATCAAGAAGTACGAGGGCCTGGTCGAGGTCATCACCGACAAGGTCAACGCTGAGGTTCCCGCGCCGCTGGCCGGGGTCCTGAAAGAGATCAAGGTCAAAGAAGGCACGACGGTCACAGTCGGCACCGAGATCGCCGTCATCGAGGAGTCGGGCACCCCTGGGGCGGCCCTCCCAACGAGGGGGAGGGAGCCAGAAGCGGCAGTTCCGGCGCCGCAGCCTGTCTCACAAAGGGGAGTGAGCGAGCCCGCAAGAGCGAGTGAGGGAGAGGGGCGGACACGCCTCTCACCAGCCGTGCGGGCACTGATCGAAGAGCACCGCATCAGCGACGCCGAGCTCGCCCGCATCCAGGGATCGGGAATCGGCGGCCGGATCAGCAAGAAAGATGTCGAGGATTTCGTCGCGCGACGCGCGCAGCCGGTCGCAGCCGACGGGGAGCAACGTGAGGCGGCAGCCCCCAAACCGACCTTCGCCCAGGAGGGGACGGAATCAACGGTCGTGCCGCTGAGCCCGATGCGGCGCTCCATTGCCGGCAACATGGCCAAGAGCAAACAGACCATTCCCCACGCCTGGACGGTGGCCGAGGTGGACATGACCAACGTCGTCCGCTTCCGCCAGAAGGTGAAGGACAGCTTTCGGCAGTGCGAGGGCGTGGAGCTGACCTTCGTGCCAATCATCGTCAAGGCCGTCGTTGAGGGCCTCAAGGCGGTCCCCGTGTTAAACGCGAGCTGGAGTGACAACGGCGTCCTGATGCACAGGGACATCAACATCGGGGTCGCGGTGTCGGTCGATGATGGGCTGATCGTCCCGGTCGTCCACCAGGCCGATCGCCAGTCGATTGCCGGGCTCGCCAAATCGATCGATGATCTCGCCAGCCGGGCGCGCGCCAACAAGCTCACCATCCCCGACGTCCAGGGGGCGACCTTTACGGTCAACAACCCAGGAACCTTCGGGACGATCCTGTCCTACTCGATCATCGCGCCGCCCCAGGCCGGCATCCTGGCCATGGACGCGATCGTCAAGCGTCCGGTCGTCACCGACGGTGACGCGATCGCGATCCGGTCGATGATGAACCTCTGCCTGAGCTTCGACCACCGGGTGCTCGATGGAGTCTCAGCGGCACGATTCCTGCAGGGCGTCCGGCGCTGGCTGGAAGGGTTTTCGGAGCAGGTGCCGCTGTATTGAGGACGAGTTTGCCAAGGCTCTGGGATACTGAGATCAATGGCTGACGTCGCCCCGATCAAGTTTTATGGCCGCTCCAAGCGGAACGCGGTGGTCCCGATCGACACCCGCCGACCGGATTGGCTGCGCGTCCGATTGCCTGGCGGCCCGAACTACTCGGAGCTCAAGGGCATCATGCGTGAGCAGGCGCTGCACACCGTCTGCGAGGAGGCCCGCTGCCCCAACATCGGCGAATGCTGGGAGGCCCGGACGGCAACCTTCATGATCCTGGGCGACACCTGCACACGGGCCTGCGGCTTCTGCGCCGTCAAAACTGGCCGGCCGGGCGTCCTGGATCTTGGCGAGCCCATCCGCGTCGCTGAAGCCGTCGAGCAGATGGGGCTCAAGCACGCGGTGATCACCTCGGTCAACCGCGACGAGCTCGAGGACGGCGGGGCCTCGATCTTTGCCGGGACGATCCGGCAGATTCGAAAGCGCATCCCCCAGTGCGGCATCGAGGTTCTGATCCCCGACTTCATGGGTGACGAAGCCGCCCTGGCCACCGTCATGCGCGCCCGCCCCGACATCCTCAACCACAACATCGAGACGGTCCCCAGCTTGTACCCGCAGGTCCGGCCGAAGGGTCGTTATCCGCGATCACTCGAGTTGCTGCAGCGGGCGAAGCGGATGGATGCGAGCGTCTTCACCAAATCCGGCATCATGCTCGGGCTCGGTGAGGAGCTGGAGGAAGTCATTCAGGTCTTTCGCGACCTGCGGGCCCACGACGTCGAGATCCTGACGGTTGGGCAGTACCTGCGTCCGACGGCGAATCACCTGCCGATCGCTCGCTATGTCACCCCCGACGAGTTTGCGATGCTCAAGGCCGAGGCACTGAAACTGGGCTTCCGGCACGTCGAGTCGGGCCCGCTGGTCCGTAGCTCGTACCATGCGGCGAGCCAGGTGCCGGCTCGCGCCGTCGCCGGCTAACGTGGACGTCCGCCGTCTCGGTCTGGTTCCGTACGAACAGGCGTGGGCGCTGCAGAAGCAACTGGCCGAAGCACGCCGTGCCGGAATCATTCCGGACACTCTCATCCTGCTGGAGCACCCGCATGTCTACACCATCGGGCGAAGCGGAACGCGCGATCACGTCTATCTCTCCGACGAGGAGCTGAGCGAGCGCGGCATTACCTGTCTTTCGGTGGATCGCGGCGGCGACGTGACCTATCACGGGCCAGGGCAGCTCGTCGGCTATCCGATTTTCGACCTCGGTCCGACCCCGGACGTCGGGCGGTATCTCCGCAATATCGAAGGTTGCCTGATCGATGTCCTCGCGGATTTCGGCGTGTCCGCTGGCCGGCTCGAGGGCTACACCGGGGTCTGGATCGGAGACCAGAAGAAGATCGCCGCCATTGGCGTCAAAGTCTCGCAGGGCATTACGACCCATGGGTTTGCCCTCAATGTCGCGACGGACCTGAGCCTCTTCGGCCATATCCTGCCGTGTGGAATCCCGGACAAGGGCGTGACCTCGATGGCCGCCGAGCTTGGCCGTACGCCTGCGATGCGCGACGTCGAACAGGCCGTTGTCGCCCAATTTTCCGAACGTTTCGCCGTGCCAGAGCGACCCGCCGCCCACGTTGCATAATTAGGGGCCGCTTGGGCGGTTAGCTCAGCTGGTAGAGCGTCTGCCTTACACGCAGAATGTCGGGAGTTCGAGCCTCTCACCGCCCACGTGCCCAACTCGATGGCTTGAACCCTGGGCTCGGACGGCGTATCGTGCCCTTCAAGGCGGGCGGCCTCAGGGCTCGGGAGAGGGAAGTCGTCCGAGATGGCCTGAGTCGGGCAGGGAGGGGAGGCGAGGCCGACCGCCAGCCCCTTTTATCGCATCTTCCTTTGTGCCGGTTCCTGCGATAGGATGAGGTTCAGTCGACTTCGCGGCAGGGGAGAGTGGAGAAACGAGCGATCCCTTCAGGTTCGCGCTGTCTAGTCACTGTCCCCACGCGCCCTGAACGCTCCGCTTAATTGACCCTCACCCCAGCCCTCCCCTGAGAGGGGACGGTGAAAAAGGGGAGAAATGGAGCGTTTGATCATCTGAAAGAAAGGAAGTGAAGCATCGATGGCACAGGAAATGCGAGCGGCAGCGGTCCCAGCGGTTGCCGACCCGGCACCACTTGGCCTCGCGGGATTCGCGTTGACAACTCTGCTTCTCAGTGCCCATAACGCCGGCTGGGCCCCGGACTTCATTTGGGTAGGAACCGCCCTCTTCTACGGCGGCCTGGCGCAATTCTTGGCCGGCATGTGGTCGTTCCGGCGCGGCAACGTCTTTACAGCCACGGCCTTCTCCACCTACGGCGCCTTCTGGCTCAGCCTGGCGACCTACTTCTTGCTGGTCGTCTTTGGAAAGGCTCCTGCCGCCGACGCCCCGAACGCCCTTGGCTGGTTCCTGCTGGCCTTTGCGATCTTCAACACCTACATGATGTTCTGGAGCCTGCGCGTCAACACGGCGGTGTTCCTGGTCTTCTTCACGCTCGAAATCACCGAGATCCTCCTCTTCATCGGCAACTTCAATGGCAGTAAAGCCGGCGAAGGATTGGTCCTGGTGGGCGGCCTGGTTGGCGTCTTGACGGCGGCAGTGGCGTTTTACACCTCCGCCGCGGATGTCATCAGCGGGATGGCCGGCCGCTACATCCTGCCAGTCGGCACGGCCATGTGGCAGGAGGCGCGTCGTCGCTAGGCTAACAAGAGGGAGTCTTGTTTTGAAGGAGGATGTATGAGGCGATGACGATCCAGTCGGGCGCCCACGCCATCGAGACGATGCAGTTGGAGGAACGGCGCTATCCACCGCCTCCCGACTTTGCAAAACAGGCCAACGCCAAGGCCGATATATACGACAAGCCGGCGGAGGACTTCTGGCGGGACGAAGCGCAGAAGCGGGTCACGTGGTTCAAGCCCTTTGACAAGGTCCTGGAGTGGAAGCTCCCCTACGCCAAGTGGTTTGTCGGGGGCAAGCTGAACGTCTGCTACAACTGCGTCGACCGGCACGTCGAAGCCGGCCGGGGCGACAAGGTGGCCTTCTACTGGGAGGGCGAACCGGTCGACCAGAAGCGCACGATCACCTTTAAAGACCTGCAGAACGAGGTCGTGCGCTTCGCCAACGGTCTCAAGAAACTGGGGGTCAAGAAGGGGACGCCGGTGGGGATCTATATGGGCATGGTTCCCGAGCTGCCGGTGGCGATGTTGGCCTGTACCCGCATCGGTGCGCCGCACACGGTGGTTTTCGGCGGCTTCAGCGCCGACTCGCTAGCCGGCCGACTGAATGATATGGAGTGCCAGTTCCTGATCACGCAGAACGAAGGTCTGCGCAACGGGAACGTCGTGCCGCTGAAGAAGAATGCGGATGCCGCTCTCGACCAGACTCCCAGGGTCAAGACGAGCATTGTGCTCCGTCGCACGCCCAACGACACGCCCATGAAGGCGGGGCGCGATATCTCGTGGGATGAGGTCGTCAAAGACGCCAGCACGGATCCCAAATCGTGCCCTTGCGAGGAGATGGATGCCGAAGACTTGCTCTATCTGCTCTATACCAGCGGCACCACGGCCAAGCCCAAGGGCATCGTTCACACCACGGCCGGCTACCTCGTGGGGACATCGACGACCCATCACTACATCTTCGATATCAAGCCCAATTCGGTGTATTGGTGCGCGGCCGACATTGGCTGGGTGACGGGCCACAGCTACATCGTCTATGGGCCGCTGTGCAACGGCACCACGGGCGTGATCTACGAAGGCGTTCCCAACTATCCCGACAAAGACCGATGGTGGGACATCATCGAGCGCTACAAAGTCGATGTCCTCTATACGGCGCCGACGGCCATCCGGACGCATATGAAGTGGGGCCCGGAATACGCGAAGAAGCACGATCTCAGCTCCCTGCGACTGCTCGGCAGCGTCGGCGAGCCGATCAATCCGGAGGCCTGGGTGTGGTACCGGGAGACTATCGGTGGGAACCGAACCCCAGTCGTCGACACCTGGTGGCAGACCGAGACCGGGATGATCCTGATCACGCCCCTGCCGGGCGTCACCACCCTGAAGCCCGGTTCGGCCACCAAGCCGTTCCCCACGGTGGAAGCGGCCGTCTACAACGACCAGGGCCAAGAGGTGGGTCCGGGCGGCGGCGGCTACCTCGTGCTGAAGCGACCCTGGCCCGCCATGCTGCGTGGCATCTTCAAGGATCACGACCGGTACATGCAGACCTACTGGAGCAAGTTCAAGGATGTCTACTTCGCCGGCGACGGCGCCAGGATCGACGAGGACGGCGATTTCTGGCTCCTCGGTCGGGTCGACGACGTCATGAACGTCAGCGCCCATCGGATTTCGACGATCGAGGTGGAAAGCGCGCTGGTCGCACATCCAAAGGTCGCGGAGGCGGCCGTGTGTGGCCGCAGCGATCCGCAGACCGGCCAGGCGATCGTGGCCTTCGTCACCCTCAAGGGCGGCGCTGAAGGATCGCCCGAGATGTTGAAAGAGCTCCGCATTTTCGTCGGCGAAAAGATCGGAAAGATCGCGGCTCCGGCCAATATCGTGTTTACCCCGGAGCTGCCAAAAACCCGTTCGGGCAAGATCATGCGGCGCCTGCTCCGTGATGTGGCCGAGAACCGTCCGCTCGGCGACACGACCACGCTCGCCGATCCGGCTGTGGTGTCCGAGATCGACCGGCGGGCGAAGTCCGACGCTGCGAAAGAAGAAGCCTCCGCCTGACGCAATCCCTGCTCCCTTATCTCCCTCCCCCTCGTGGGGAGGGATGGGGGAGGGGGTGGGTTACGCCTTAGCCTGCTGCAGGATGCGGTAGAGCGCGCTGAAGTCCAGGTGCGAGTCGCGCAGCTGGTCGAGCCGGTCGCGCAGGGCGTAGACATCGGACTGCAGCCGGTTGATTTCCTCGGCGTGGTCTTCGTTTGTCTCCTGCTGCCGGGCAATCAGCTCGCGGCGCCGGCGGATCTTCTCGATGATGCTTCGCTCGACCTCTTCCCACTGGGCCGAGAGGTCACGTAACTGACGGTCAAGCTGCACCAGCTCGCTGGTCAGCTCCTGGTGCGATCCGCTGTCGCTCGTCGTGGTCATCATTTGGATCGGGTCCGGCGCCGGTTGCTCTTCGTCTGCACGTCCCGATAATCCTGACCCTTGACGGCGTCGATCACGCCCGGCTTCTCCATCACGATCCGCGAGGAGTCGTTGGTGTTCGCCACTTCGACCTTGATGCTATGGGTGGCCCGCTGACGCTGGCGAGGCAGGACGATGTGGAGGATGCCGTTCTCGAAGGTCGCTTTGGCCTCGCCGATCTCGCACTCGGTCGGGAGGGCGAGCGTCCGGGAGAAGCTGCCGCGCGGAATCTCCTGAACGGCAAAGTCTCGCTCGGCGGTTGACACCTTGCCCCGAACCGTCAGCAGGCCGTCTTCGCAGTTGAGCTCCAGGTCTTCGAGGCGAGCGCCGGGCAGGGCGCCCTCGATCACGATGCTGTTCCCTTCCTGGTAGACGTCGACCGGGATCGGCAGATCGCGATCCCGCCGGGTGGCGGCGGGCTGCTGGCTGGCCAGCTGCTCGAGCGCCATTCGCACGCGATGAGGGTCGTTGTAAAGAAAACGCATGGTGCCGGCCCTTCCTCCCGGCGATTGTAACGCGGACCGAACTCAGGCGCTGGTGGTCTTGCGGAAGAAGGTGACGCTGGCGATGGCCACGATGCCGAAGATGATCGCCAGCATGAAGAGCCCAAAGACGATGGTGGGGCCACCTCGGCGGGTGGTCAACCGAAGCGCGAGGTACCCGATCGCCCCGGCGAGGCCCAACTCGACCACGATGCTGGCGAAGATGGTCGGACTCACGCTACGTAGGATGCCACACGCAGGAAATCCCGCGATCCCGACGGCTGAATATCGGCCGGATAGAATACGCCTTCGTGCCGAGGTAGCTCAGTCGGTAGAGCACATGACTGAAAATCATGGTGTCGCCGGTTCGATTCCGGCCCTCGGCACCAAATAGGCCCTTCCGAATACGGATAGGAGCACTTAACTCGAAAATAAACGCCTCTCTAACTCTGTTGTAATCTCCTCCAAACGGGCCATCCTTTCGCACAATCATGTGCCGTAGGGTAGGACGACTCTGCAGTCATGTCCTCCAAGGACGCAGAGGAAGGAGGCACTCAACGGTGGCCCGCACGACCCGTCCGTCGCCCTCGCCGTCGTCCCGCCGCAGCCGACGCCCGCGCTCGACCGCCTGGTAGATGACTACCTCGCCGCCTGCCGCGCTCGTCGGCTCTCGCCCAAGACGATTTCATTCGCGTATGGCTACCCGCTGCGCGACATGTCCTGGTGCGCCCGGGAAGGCATCACCGAACCGGGACAGCTCACCAGTCGGATGCTCGACCGCTTCACCGCCGAGCTGCTCGAAAAGGGCGGGCAGAAGGGACCGCTGTCCGAGCAGTCGGTGTTGACCTACACCCGAATCGTCAAACGTCTTCATGCGCTGGGCGCATAAGGAAGGCGAGGTGGGGGAGATCAAGGCGACACAGCCCCGTGTGTCGAAGAAGCTGGTGGAGGTGCTGAGCCGCGAGGAAATCGACCAGCTTGTGGACGTCGCCGGCAATGAACGCGACAAGCTCATCGTGCGGATTCTTGCCGACACCGGGATGCGGGTCGGGGAGCTGAGCGGCCTGCGCATCGGTAACCTCACCGAACGGGTCGGCGATGACCGCGTGCGCCAGCACTATCTGCATGTCACGGGCAAGGCCAGCGTGACCGCCTGGTGCCGCTGACGCAGGCGCTCGATCGACGCCTGCAGAAATACATCACGCAGTCGCGGCGACGGGATGCCCGCTCGCCGTACATCTTCCTGGCGCTGCGCAAACATGACGACGACTACGAGCCGCTCACCCGCTCAGGTGTCCACCAGCTCATCACCACGCTGACGGCGCAGGCGGGCATCAACAAGCGGGTCTACCCGCACCTGTTGCGCCACTCCTATGCGACGTGGGCATTGCAGCAGGGCATCGGGCCGCTGCAGCTCGCGCAGATTCTCGGCCACTCGTCGCTCGCGATGATCTTCAACGTCTACGCCCACTTGTCACCGCAGGACGCCCACGCCGCCGCGATGAGCGTATTCCTGGTGAAGGACGACGACCGCCGATAGCATTCTCGCCGCCAATCGCCGAAGTGCCTCGGGACGTGCCTGGGGCACTTTCCTTTGGGGCCGGGTCCGATCAGCGGGGGGCTTGCTTCCGGGCCCGGCGCGGCCAGTCTACGGCGGGGGCGCTAGTTGTGTCTGCGTGTGTCGTCCCGCGGCTAGAATCCGGGAGCGCCATGATGGACGCGGATGAGTTCCTCAAGATGCTCGGAAAGGCGACCTCGAACGCCCAGAGCTTCGAGGTGTCGGTGCATTTGGTGCTCGGCGGCTGCCTAGGCCTCAACATTGAGCTGGCGATGCGCCTCGGTGCTCATCTAGCGATCGGTACCGCGCTCGACGTTCTTGCCGAGGTCGCTGCTACACCGAAGTGTCATCTTGATGGAACGCAGGTGCACCAATGGCTGCCCTCCGCACGTCAAGCGAATACCGCTCGCAATCGCGTAATTCACTCCCCTTGGTACGGGGACCCCTCAACCGGCAAGATGCTGGGAGTACTCAACGCGAGGAAGAAGGGAGCCGCGGTGTGGGCCGAAAGCCGATCGGCGACCGATCTCCGGAAAGACATCGATCTCTTGCAAACCGTGGCGGAAGAGGCGCACCGTATCGTCGGATGGCCCGCGCAAGCGACCGCGAAAAAAGGTTGATGAGCGGAGCCCAGACCTCCTCAGTCGAACGGCGACTCGCCGCCACTGAATGCCAGCGCGGGCAACCTCATCGGGCTGTTGTAGATCGCTTCGGCAAGCAACTGCGGCACCGCGTCGCTGGCCTTCCGCATGGCCCGCTCGAGTGTGACGGCGGCTGGTGAAGAGTCGACGTCCATGGCCCGCACCCAAATCAACGGGTGATAGCGAGCCAGAATCGACAGCGTGAAGAGGATGAGCCACCAAGTCATCAGCGGAATGGGCGGCGGTGTTGTGCCGTCTACGGCCGGCCGCAACCATCGACGCCCCACGACCCGGTACTCTGGCGCTACTTCGTCCAGCTGATTCGACCTGACATTCATCGGAACTCCCAGCCCGTGTGGCGTCCATTGTTTTGGGACGCTCGACAACGTCTTGTACGCGTCCGGTAAGCCAAGTTTGTCGTTTGCGGAGGGAAAGGCCTCGAGAATCTCGTGAACCCGGGTTGTCGTCAGATTCTCTTCGTCGAAAGCAACGAGCACTTGGTCCCAACCCGGAGGCGGAATCGGCCTGACCCGCAACAAGCCGGCGGCTTCTGGCGCCTGCCATACCTCGAGTGGCCGCGGACGATCCGTGACTGTCTCGAGCATTTCCATGCCGGTTTCCGGGAGCGAAGCCAGAAGGGCGACGAGGGGCGTCGGACCCGGCAGCAGAGGCGACCCGAGCGCCTTGGACACAGCCTGAAACTGCCCAAGTTGATCGCCCCGTTGAGACGGACGAACGATGGTATTCAGCACATCGCCCGGCCCTGCGTCCGCTGTAATGCCGTGACCGTGGTGGTCCTGCTCACCGCGACTGGCAGTTATGGCGCGGCCCGCCTGGCTGAGCGCGTAGAAGAGTGGCAGCGGTCGTGCGGCTGGGCCCGTCGCGGCGGCAGCAGTCATCAGCTCTTCAAACTGGTCGAGCGAGGCGCGGAAGATGCCAGCTGCCTCCTCATTTTTCGCGGCTTCGCCAATCGCCGCATACCGGCTTAGCCGGAGCCAGTCCCAGATGATCCGCATCGCGCTTGTGTTGGCTGCTTGCTACTCGTCGTCGCCAGGGGGTTCGGGGACATTCGGGAAATCGACGCCTTTGCGAAGGGGAGGTGCCTCTGGCGGACGCTCCCTGGGTGGTGGCGGCGGGGTCGGCCGTTGCGGTGGTCGTTGCTGAGAGCGGATGTCGATCATGAGGATGCCCCTCCTTGCGGCGTTCTGCCAATTTCTCGCGGTCAAAGACGCGAATATGCTTGATGCTACCAACGCTGGGGATCAGAACTCCGCGCGACCCAGCGATGGGCCGGTCCGGCTCACCGTTCTCCAGGACAGTCCACTCCCGGTTCAGAAAGATGCCGTGCCTTTGCGGTGATGTAAGCGAGAAGGAGCCTTCGGTTCGTGTGCCGTAGTAGCTCCCGGCAATCACCTTGCCACCATCGAGTGTGACGACCAGGAGCTTTCCACGGGGCACGGCCCGAAGGAAGAACTGGTCCCAGGCGGTGGGAGGGACGTTCGGTAGCAGCTCATTGAGCGGCGGAAAGAATTCCTCTTGCCACTCGGGACGGCTTCGAGGCCAGCCCCGCACTCCGAAGATCAAATCACTGATTCGGCCCGCGTATGTCCCGCCGATGGCCGGGATCACGATCAGCGCGACTGCCCACCACCATAAGCTCCAAGGGTGATCGACCAAGTGGTCGCGGACGGGCCACAGCAACACGATAGTAATGGGAAAGAGCACGGCCTGGATCACAGCGCTGACGATGACCGCAAGAAGAATCAGGGTCAGATCGCTTGGCGGCCGCTCCCAGGTTTTCGTCCGTGCCCAGAAGGTAACGCCGATGTAGCCAGGCACGACGGCCACTAGGATGACGAGCAGGCCCTGCAGCGTCGGTATCACCTCGGGCATCGCTACCCCGGACAGCTAATGGCGGTCGCCGTAGAAGCGCACCGGCCCGTAGCCGGTAAACCCCGGGACAAGCTCGGCGTTCACGAACTGCCCCTCTTTTTCAACGGTGCCGACGATATTGTCGTCTGTCAGCCAGGCCCAGAAGAGCACGATGCGCTCCCGGGGATCATTCGCGCTGCGACGGGGATCTTCCCCATAGTGAGCCGATACCGCGCTACCGGCTCCGGTGAGCTGCCTCACGTTTTTCTGCAGGCTGCCGATCAGAAACATCCCTTGACCTCCCTCCGAGCAGTAATCGTTCTGGCTCGGCGGGACTGGCCCCCCAGAGCCCGGCTGGCCACAGTGTAGCGGTCTGCGTCGAGGTGTGTCGGGGGTCGTATCCTGAGGCCATGAGCGTTTTCATCTTCGACCGGCATGGCATCCAGGAACTTCCAACGGCGAACACCATTGTCCGCACGGGACCGCTGGTTAGAGCCCACATCGAAAAGCGCAAGGACCGTGGGCATCCACCTGTGGCGATCATTCATCTGGCCGACGACACCATCGTCAGCCTGGTGCAGCCGGAGAACCATCTGCGCCATGATCCGCAGTCATGGCCTCGCCATGCAGACCAGGCCCCAGGCGTCTACGTGCGGCTGCATGGTGTCACGCATGCCTTCCCCGCGGCGACCTATGGTGGCGTCACTTATCGTCTGGTCGATGACGACGCATTCATCGAGGTCTTCAGTGCCGATTTCCCCTTCATCTCGAACTTCCTCGAGTCCCTCGATAAACAGGACGTTCCAGCGGAGTTGCTGCTGGCTGTGCTTCGCTTTGCGCCGGGAGTCATCGTCGGCGATGGATCGAAAGGTGCGATGAAAGCCGTCGAGGGTGACCCGACGCAGTCCCGCTAGGCCCGCCACTGGCGGCGCTCGAGGCGGTGTGCCAGTTGGTGCGCCTCGACGGAAGCCACCGCCAGGTCGTGCCGGTGGCGCCGGCCGTCATGGGTGTGCTCGAAGAGCAGCTCGATGGCGCCCCGGCCGACCGTGAGCCACATCAGCGCGTGACCTCCTGCCAGATCGCCAGCAAGCACACGGCGACCGTGACGACCCACGCGGCGACCTCGCGCACCACTTACAGCCCCAGCTCCAACTCAATCAACGTCAGCCGGGCCTGAAGCTCGCGCCGTTCCTGGTCGAGCTCCGCCAGCCGCCGCTCCCGTTCGCTCACTGAATCTCCACATATTCCGCGATGATTTCGAGCGCTTCCTCGTAGGAGTGGGCCGCGAAGCAGCGGGCGGTCATCGTCGCCGCCGCATCGCGTTGCCCCGCCTCCCTCAGTGCCCTCGCTGCGATGCCGATGAGGTTGAACACGTTGCCGTCAGCGCCGATGAGCTTCGCGGTGGGCCATCAGCACTCCACTACAAGGCCGATGCGGGATGACTCGCGCACCGGTTGGCAGCCGTCGCGGTCGTGGGACAGCACGCCGTCCAGGGCGAGCGTCAGGACGTTCACGTAGACCAGCAGGGCGATGGCGAGGATGACATTGCGCATGGTCTGGGGAGAGTACAGCCGCGCTGTTACGGGGCCGTCATCGATCGGTGGCTCTTGTCTCAGCCTGGCCTCACGGGCGCCGCAGTGGCTTCCCGGCCGCCTTGCCAACGCGTTCCCTCTGCGGCACGGGCGCCCCGGTCACATTTCTGGCTAGCTGGTCGTCATCGAGTGCGCCTTAATTGGACGGACGGTTATTTAGGAGCTTTCAGGGCCTGGAACCATTGTTTTGTACTTGACTAGGCCAAGGCTAGCGGAGTAGTGTCCAGTTCTGACTGTGGGGGCGTCTTTCAAGTGGGTTTCAGCCTGCGATAGGTTTTGATGCAGGCATCGCCTCGCCAAGTCGAAATCCTTACGTTGTTGGCGAAGGGTCTATCTGACAAGGAAATTGGTCGGCGTCTAGGCATTTCACCACGAACTGTGGAGACACATCTGGGCCAGCTATATGATCGGAGCGGTCTACACAGCCGCGCTGGGTTGGTGGCCCTTTGGCTTAAAGAGGCAAGCCACGCCTGAATTCCATCCGGGATTTTACGCACGTGGAAATCCGGATTGCGTTTGCCAGCAGGCAGGATTAGATTCCGCCCAGCTAGACCTCAAATGTCAAATCGGTGGGGCTGGCCGGGGGGCATCCGGCAGGGGGTGAATGCTGTTTTGAACGAGTGGTTAGCTTGGGCCCTCGGGCTCGTTGGTGCTGCCATTCTCCTTGGGCTGCTCCTCGCTACCCTGCTGATCGTCGTGTTCGCAATTCCTCCGAGTGCAGCGGTCACCGTAGGAGCCCAAGTCGCAGGCGTGTTCTTGGCCGCAGCGGCCATTCTCGGCTTGATCGTTCTCGGAATTAGAGGAGGAAAGCAATGGTTCGACTCTGGCGCTCGTTCCTCATCGCGTCGACACTAGCTCTCGGGGCGGTGACAGGCCCCGGCATCGCGGCGAATGCTATCGACAAGCCCGTGATGGTCCCGGCGACAAGCGGCAGCCGAGTAGTTGCTACTCACCTTGCTTGCCCAAACCGCAACGGAAAGATCATCGATGACTGTTCCGCTGTAGTGGGCTTCTACGCCGGGCCGCATCCTGAATTGCCACAGACTGCACTTGCGTCCAACACGGCGCTGGCCTGCAATGGCAACTCGTACCTTGATTGGTATACGTACTACCGCTTCGTCAACAGCATAGGCACCACGCTTGTCTACGTCCGGATGGCGGGAGAGGACTGGTATAACTACTGCTCAGCCGGAAACGTCTACATCAACCGGACCAATTGCGACGTTGACCTCGGCTATCAGTGCGATGGCTGGCGGCAGGGATCGTTTTGGGATGGGGGCAAGAATGCAAACACGGATTGGGGAAATCAGCAGACGCAGATCACGCTGCCTGGCAACTACACGGTCTATCGTTGCTTTTATCTAAGGTGGTGGACCCATCCCGACGGCACGTGGTCTTACCAAGACACGACGAGCCAGACTGGCGGCGGTTGGACCTGCTAGCTAATTTGACGAAGCCTAATCAGGCGTCCGCAGCGTAAACGAACGGTAAAAGCCCCGGATGGATCGCTCCAACCGGGGCTTCTATTTGCCGCAAAACACGCCCGGCGCTGAACCCGATGGAGATCGTCAGGAGGCGACCTCCTCGGGAGAACGCCGGAAGAGCGCTCGATGGAAAACCCTTTCCCCATGCCATGCCGTGCCATGACGAGCCTCTGCAAGGTGCGCCACAGCTCGGCTCCCCCCGGCTCTGCTCATCAGACCCTGGGAGAGGGCAGTCATGCTACCACTTCCGTGCCCGACTCACTCGCGTCGCTCGAGGCAATCGAACCGGGTATCGTCCGCCATCTCCGACATGTGCATGAAATAATCAACGCCATCCGGGCCGGTCAGGAAGCCGAAGCCCCGCTCAGGCACCAGCTTTCTGATGAATCCTCGGACCATTACCAGCCCTCCACGAGGCCGTTCTTGATCAGCACTCGGACGCCGATCGAGACGAGGGGGTTGGCCTCCACTCCGGCGGCGACGTTGTAGGCGCGGGAGAGAAAGGCGCTCACCATCGCCTTCTTGTCGTCAAGCGTGAAGGCGGAGCTGTCCAAGCGCTGGACGACCTTGGCGCCGGCATCGTCATCCGATACCACGCCCACGCGCATCGCCCGCCAGCTATCCGGCACGGCGTCTTCGATCCAGCGAGCCGCGCTTTCATCGAACATCGCCAGCACGGCGGTGAACCACTTGCGGCTGGCCGGCGCCTGAGCGCGGCACTTCTCCGCCCAGGTCTGCCAGCGCTCCGGCACGATCGTCACGCTCTGTGTTCCGAAAATCCTTGTCATCGACTGAACCTCCTAAAAGTCCGGCAGCGGCATGCCGCCGGCATACTCACCTGAAAACTTCGCGGCGGGAAATCTGATCGGTCGCGGAGCTGGTAGCGGCTCCATCAGCAACGTGTTGCCGACGTGAACCGCCTGCAACGTGTCGGTAGGCACCGGCATCCCACCAGCCATCTCGAGCGTGATGGGTTCACTCGCGGCCGACAGGTCGGGAATCGGCAACAACCCGTCGTGCGCCGGCAGCATCGCCTTGGCTTCCATCAGGCACGTTCCGATCCGCCGCGCCCGCTCAGCGGCAGCGTTGAGGTGCGGCTTACCTTCCTCGAGCGCCGAAGTGATGTCAGCCTCGATGTCCTTCAGTGAGCGCGTGTGATTGCGCCGAACCGTCAACTGAGCCATGGACGCGCCTTACTGGAGGTCGAGCAGTTCGCTCACCGAGCTAATCGCCGGCTTGTCCTGCAGGGCACGCCGGATCCGCTCGAGCGTTTTTGGATCCAGGTGCCTGCCGTGCATGGCGTGGCTGATAGTGACCTCGGAGAGTTCCGCGATTTTCGCCAAGCCCCGAGCGGTCAATCCACGAGCGCTCATGGCGAGCCTAAGTTTTTGCGGATTGAGCGCCACGCCCCGATGGGTAGCAGGCTCAGCAGTTTTATGGGATCGGCGTCGGGTGACGGCCATGACAAACTCCTTTTCACCCGATGCGCTGGTTGAGCGGTGGGCCTTCCGGGCCGGTGGTTCGCAGTTTCAACCCACTTGAACCGACGCGCTGGGCGTTTGAGTTTGTCGGGCCGCGCTCTCTAGTTTGGGCCGACTGCTGAGGAGCCTAACAGACGACGCATCGACGCAGAACACGCGACGAGAGGACGTTAAACCCCGCTTAAAAACGGGAGGCGTGTTGTATTCGCGCTCGACAGCGCCCGGACGCCCGCCCGGATTTTCTGGTGGTTCATGTGCTGCACAAGAGGACGTTTCGATTGAGTTAAGTGCTGCTATTGAATACGGAACTGCCTTCCGAGCCAGAGAAGGTAACTGAAAATCATGGTGTCGCCGGTTCGATTCCGGCCCTCGGCACCAAGCTCGCGAATGGTATTCCGGCCGCCGCAGGCGCCTCGAGCGATAAGGTAGGGAGGGTGAAGCTCGAGCCCTCGATCTGGGGAAGCATTTTTCCGGAGCTGGTCAAGCCCGACGATGCCCAGGTGCGACCGATCCTCGGGTTTCGAGTCAACCGAGTTCAGCTCGTTCGCAGGTGGTGGGGCAAACCCTCCGTGGTTTTGCGGAGCATGGGACCCAGCGGATTCATCTGGGACCCTGGAAGAAACGCGGCTGTTTGCGGGTTTTCTCGTTGGCGGGTGGTGAGCCGGCCCAGACATTCGGCGCCGGCTACAGGTTGCAGCTGTGGCCTGTATGCGTGCCACGATCTAAGGCAGTTGCTGTTCCCACATGTGCTAGCCAATCAGGTTGTTCTCGCCGCGGTTGCCGGTACCGGGATCGTGCGCATTCACACGCTCGGCTGGCGCGCGCAGTATGCGCGGATCGTCGCCTTGTCGCTTGAACTACCGGAGATGTCAATCGTTCCTCATGTCAGGGAGCTGCTAGGCGAGGCGTCACGTCGAGAGGACCAAATCCTCCGTCTCCTTGGATACGATGAGAACGCCATTCGCGCCCAGATGGGCCGGAAAGTTTACAAGCAGCTTTCCCCGGTCATTGCTCGAGCGCTCGAGACGAAGTATCAGGTCCCGGTTGTTCCTTTGCACCAGCTAGAAGAAGTAATAGCCGACGCAGGAGTTTTCTGGGAGGGAATCCAGTGAACATAGGGCGTGAGATCCGCACCGTCAGGATTGTCGAGGAGCCGGAGGCGGCACCGGAACCAGTCGAGGAACCGAGCTGGCCGAAGGAGCCGAACAGGGAACCGGTTCCCGTTCCTAACTAGTTCCCGGTCCGAGCCTCCAGGTCGCGTCCCCGAAGACGAACCGGCGGGACGTACTCGCCACGGAGCTCGCGTTTCCACCAGTTCCCCGTTTCGCGCCGTTCGCGCCAGGTCGTGAACCGATAGCGATAGAGCCTGGCCCGCACGTAGCTTGGGGCCCGATCGGGAAAGGGATTGCGACGAAGCAGCTTGAGCGTCTGCCGATCGTTTTCCAGCAACCTCATCAAGAACGGAATAAACCAGGAATGCTCCATCGTCGACGACATTGCCGCGAACCACATCAGCCAGTCGAGCCGCAAATGGTAGGGCGCGATTTGGGGCGGGATCCGCCGGACGTCACCAGGCTTGCCCTTGAACTCATACTCGAGCCACTGCGTCGCCGGCCCGAGCTCCGACGCGGCGGTCCCCTCGACGACGATCTCGTAGCGGATGCGCGTGATGGCGCCGAACGCGCCATAGGCGCCGACCAGGTGGAGGGGATTGAAGCTGAAATTCATCAGCTGGCGACGAGAGATCAGGTTGCGGGCGGGCCAGTAACTCAGATAGAGCACCAACAGGGTCAGGACCAGCAGGACGACCTCGTACCAGAGGGGCGGCGCGGCCAGTGACGGCACCTGAATGGGCAACACCGCATGAATCGCGCCGTTGTCGAACGCCGAGATCGCACAGAAGATCGTGATCCAGTTGAGCCAGGAAAAGTTGCCGCTCGCGACCAGGTAGAGCTGGGTGACGACGATGACGATGCCGGCAATGTCGGAGATCGGCTGGGGAAAGGCCAGCCCGAGGGGGGCCACCAGCTGGGCAAAGTGATTGCCGGCCACCTCGATCCGGTGCAGCGAGCGAGGGAGATTGTGAAAGAACCAGCTCAGCGGATTGGGCATTGGCTGCGTTTCGTGGTGGTAATACAGGCAGGTCAGCTCGCGCCAGCACGGATCGCCGCGGATCTTGATCAAGCCGGCGCCAAATTCCACCCGGAACAGGAGCCAGCGGAACATGAGGATGACGACGAGCGGCGGCGCGACGTTCGCCGGACCCAGGAAAATCGCGAAAAAGCCCGCTTCCAACAGCAACGATTCCCAACCAAAGGCATAGAAGGTTTGCCCGACATTGACGATCGAGAGATAGAGAACCCACAAGACGAGCCAGACCAACAGCCACACGATCAGGGGCGCCGCGTCGACCAGTCCGACGACGATGGCCGCCGACAGCACGATCCCAATCCACGCCGTCAGCCGGAGTAAGCCGTCGGAATAGCGCCAGTGAAACAGGCTGGGCGTCCGCTCGAACGGCACCTGCTTGATAAACCGCGGCGCGGGCAGCAAGCCCCGCTCGCCGAGCAGTGCCGGGAACTGGTTGAGCGCAACGATGAACGCGATCAGGTAGATGGCGCCGATGCCGCGGGTGATCAGCAGCCGGCTCAACCAGTAGTCGGGGGCCTGGAACAATTGCGAAAGCGGCACGGCGTCAGCTCCCCGAGAGTTTGTTCAACTCTGATCATACGAGTGACGCGGCTGCAGTCTGGGTACACTCCGAATGTGAGCACCAAGATCTCGAAGACCGATGCGGAGTGGCGTGCGGAATTGACCCCGGAACAGTACGAGGTACTTCGCCAGAAGGGGACGGAGCGGCCGTTCACCGGCGAGTATGTCCATACCAAAGCCGACGGAACATATTGCTGCGCGGCATGCGGGGCGGAGCTGTTCAGCTCGAACACCAAGTTCGAGTCCGGGACTGGCTGGCCCAGTTTCTATGAGCCGGCAAATCTCGAGGCGGTCGAACTCCGTTCGGACAACAGCTTCCTCATGCGACGCACAGAAGTCGTGTGCCGTGCCTGTGGCTCCCACCTCGGGCACGTCTTCGACGACGGTCCGGAGCCGACCGGCCAGCGCTACTGCATTAATTCGGTTTCGCTTCAACTGAAGCCGAAAGCCTAGGAACCCGGCGCCGCCCCGGCAATTGCTCCACGGATCGCCGCGAAGAAGCGGTCCGCACTCTGGTTCCAGGTTGGCCTGGCCATCGCCCGCGAACGGGCCGAAGCGCCCATTTGCTTTCGCCTGGCCTCATCGGTGGCCAGCACCGCGATAGCGGCCGCCAACTTCGGCACATCGCCGGGTGTGATGAGGATCCCGTCGATGCCGTCCCGGATGAGATACGGCAGGTTGTCGACCCGCGAGGCAATCACCGGGAGGCCGGCTGCCATCGCCTCCGCGCAGGCGCCGCCATACGACTCATGCCGGCTGGGATGAACGAGCAGGTCGGCGCCCTGTAGCATGCCGGCGAGCTCTGCCGGCCGCACCCGGCCGTGCACGACCACCCGTTTGCGCAGGTCGTCTCGGGCGATCCGAGCGCGGATCGCCCGCGAATAGGCCGGGTTGACGGCGGTCTCTCCCACCAGGTGCAGGGTCACGGTGGCGGGATTCAGGACGGCGGCGGCCTCGAGCAGCCAGTGAAGGCCTTTGTTTCGCGTCCAGTTGCTGACGCAGATGGCGGCCACGGCTCGGCCCGAGCGGAGGTCGCCGGTGGGAACGACCGGCTGCTCCTGGGCCGGGTCGCGTCCTGGCGGGATGACGGTGATCCGGCTGGCGTCGATCCCCAAGCCGCGCAGCTCGTTTGCGAGGAAGTCGCTCACGGCAATCACCGCGGTGACCCGGCGGTAGGCGATGAGATCGAGGCGTCGCTGGATTGCCGACCACAAGGGCCCAGCGTCAACGCCGCCAGGTTGTTGATGCACAACCGCCACGACCGGTGCCATCCGGCCGATCCTTCGCAGCCAGGGTGCGGCCATCGCGGCCACGATGCTGTCGAGCAAGACCGCGTCGGTTGGGCCAAGGCGGCGAAGTTGCGCTCCCGAGTCGCCGATCGCGAGCGGGAACCGACGGCGGGGTATCGAGACAAAAGCCAGCTGCGCCCCATGCGCCGGCGCCTCTGCGGCCATCCGCTGCTGATAAAGGTAGCCCCCGCTCAGCTGGGCGGGGTCGCCCAGGGTCACCAGCTTCAGGTGGATCAGCGCTCTGGAAGCCATTTCCTACCGAACATATGAACTCAAATATTGGAGCTCAGCCATTCGCGCCCGCACAATGGAAAGTGGTGTTGGCTCCAGTTCCGGACTCCCGGGTGACCCTGCTTGCCGAGGCGAGCCTGCCGACGCGCTTTGGCCGGTTTCAGATCGGCGTCTTCCGGGTCGGGGAGGAGGCAAGCGAGGTGGTCGTGCTTTCCCGCGGTCTTCCGGCCGACGGTCCGGTCCTGGTTCGGCTGCATTCCGAGTGTCTGACGGGCGATGTGCTGGGATCAGCCCGTTGCGACTGCGGGACCCAGCTCGAGGCGTCCCTGTACAGGCTGGCACGGGCACGCAGCGGGCTGCTGATCTACCTGCACCAGGAGGGTCGCGGCATCGGACTGGTGCAGAAGATTCGCGCCTATGCGCTTCAGGATCGCGGGCTGGACACGGTGGACGCCAATACGGCGCTGGGCCTCCCAGTCGACGCGCGTGACTACAGCGCCTCCGCGGCCGTGCTGCGCCACCTGGGGATCTACCGGGTTCGGCTGCTGACGAACAATCCCAGCAAGCAGCACGCCCTCACCCGGCTGGGCATCGAGGTGGTCAGGCGGGTGCCGCTCCAAACCCCACCCACCCCAACGAACCTGCCCTATCTGAGGACGAAGCGCGACCGCATGGGTCACCTGCTGCAGCTCGTCGAGTTGCCGTGCTGATCACGATCCATTTCGCGCAGACCCTGGATGGCCGGATCGCGACCAGGAATGGCGATTCGCAGTGGATCGGCGGCGCCGAGTCACTCCGGCTGGCGCACGAGTTGCGCGCCAGTCACGACGCGGTGCTCGTGGGCCTGGGAACCATCATCGCGGACGATCCGCAGCTGACCACCCGGCTGGTCGACGGTCCCTCCCCGCTTCGCGTCGTGGCCGACAGCCGGTTGCGAATTCCCGCAACCGCGAAGGTGCTGCAGGACGGGGCGGCGCCCACCATCATCGTCACGACCGACCGGGCGCCCGAGGATCGCCGGCACGAGCTGCGCCGGCTGGGCGTGGAGGTGGCGGTCGTGGGTCACGACCCGGAGGGCCATGTGAAGGTCGAGCATCTGGCGCGGGTGCTGGCCGGCCGTGGCATTCGTTCACTGCTGGTCGAGGGCGGCGCGGGGATGATCACGTCGATGCTGCG
>DASTJZ010000206.1:0-18435 GCA_035716185.1 Candidatus Dormiibacterota bacterium | reverse complement strand
GCGCCGTCGACGAGCAGCACCACCTGGGCGCCCAGGTCGGCGCCTTCCACGCCCGCCTCGGTGAGGAGCTGGTGAACGAGTCTCTCCCGTGCGCGCAGATGCGCGAGCGCGGCCTCACGAACGGGGTGGCCTGGGCGGTTGATCTCGAGCGATGCGTTGATGAACGCGCATCCAGCCTTCGTTCTCGTGCGGAGGGCGTTCTCGATCACGTCGAAGAGCGCCAGGATTACCGGCTCGCCGGTCTCTTCGGCGCGACGCCTCGCGTTCGTTTCGAGGCCAAGTAGCGCGCGTCGGTTTCGGTCGTTGAGCGCTTCGGCGACGAGCCGATCCTTGGAGCCGAAGTGCTGGTACAGGGTCCGCTTCGTAACCCCGGCCCGCGCCGCGATCGCGTCCACTCCCGTGCCCGTAATGCCGTTCTCGTATGTCAGCTCGCTCGTCGCCCCAAGGAGCGCGTGGTGCGCATCCGGCCGATCTGTCATGACAATAGTATACCTACCGATCGGTCTACTGGTTCCCCATCAATACGCTCGACTTCGATTCCGACGTGTCGATGACTTGGACGGTGATGACATGGCAAGTATACCGATCGGTATGTATTCATCACGGATGAATCGCCGCATCTCACACCTCATCGCGGGTTGGCGGACCGGGCTCTCTCGCCCCGTGCTCACCCTCCAAGCCGGAAACGCCCTCAACTACTTTGGTTACGGGCTCGTTCTTCCTTTCGAGATCATCTATCTGCACCAGATCCGTGGCTTCTCAACGTCGACAGCCGGACTGGTTCTCGCGACGACCATGCTGACGGCCGCAATCGTCACCCCACCGACGGGAGCGCTGACCGACCGGTACTCCGCCAAAGCGATCGTGGTCGCAGGAAGCTTGGCGAGCGCCCTTGGCTACGCCGGCTTCGCCTACGTAGGTCATCCCTGGCAGGCGTTTGCTTGCTCGATTGTCGGCGGAGCCGGGTTCGGCGCGGCAGGGACGGCCAACCGGACATTGTTCGTCAGGCTCATCACGCCCGAGCAGCGAGCGGCCGCCTTCGCGCTTAACCGCGTCGCCGGCAACTTCGGTATTGGTGCCGGTGCGGCGGTCGCCGGCTTTATCGTCGCCTCCGCACAGCAGCTCAGCTCGTTCCAAATTCTCTATTTCTTCGACGCTGTCACCTTCGCCGGATTCGCACTCATCGTTTTCGCTGCCGTACCGAGCCCGCGAGCCGTGACCGTCACAACGACAGACGCCGGCGGAACGGGCTTTCGCGCCGTGGCTCGAGATCGGCTTTTCCTCACTGTGATCGCAGCCAACATCGTGCTCGTCGTCGTCGGCCATACGTTCTTCTCCAACCTCCTGCCGCCATTTGCAAAGGCCCACACACCAGTCGGCCCCGCCGCGATCGGGTTCATCGTTCTCGTCAACACGTCCTTCATCGTCGTCGCGCAGATCCCGGCTGTGCGCGTAGTGGCACGCATGCGACGCACACACGGTTTCGCGGCGGCGAGCGCTTTCTTTGCGATTGCGCTCCTCGCCGTCTTGCCGGCGACGCTGATCCACTCGGAGTTCGCTGCGACCAGTCTCCTTGCCGGCGTTGCGATCGTCTTCGCAGTCGGCGAATGCGCACACATTCTCGTTCTCGGGCCGCTGGTCTCGGACATGGCTCCACCCCATTTGCTCGGCCGCTACCTGTCTCTCTACAGTCTGACCTTCACCCTTTCCCTGGCCCTCGGCCCGGCGATTGGTGGCCTTCTCCTACAGACCTCGCCAGACGCCATCTGGTGGGGCGGCGCGCTTGCGGCGGCGCTGGCCGGAGGCGTCTTGCTTGGACTCGGCGACCGCATCCCCGATCCACTCCGGGCCAGGTGATGGCGATGATGCGGGAGACGAATGACACTGATGAGCTGGAACGTTGAGAGCTGGTATCACGCCTGAGCGCCGGCGGGCGCCGGCATCAGCCCCAGTTGGGCAAGGATCTCGACCTGATCGAAATACTCACGCTGCGTCTTGATCAGGCCATCGGCTCCCGCGGTCCCCATACTGCTGGCGCCTACGGTCATTCTCCGGTTGGTCGGCGGCAGCTCGCCGGCAGGCATCGGAAGCGGCCCTGTGTGTGTTCCCTCCGAGACATATTCGACGGCAACGGCATCGCCCTCCTCGATGATGCGCGTAACCGTCACGTGAACATCAGGAAACGCACCCAGGAGGGCGGCGTAGAACTCGACGATGGCCCGACGTCCCTTGGCCGGACCGAGTCCGGGCCAGACGAGCTCCGCATCGTCCGCGTACATCTCGCCGATCGGATTGAGGTCATGAGCGTTGACCGCGGCGTTCAACCGTAATACTTGGTCCTTCAGTGTCGTGCTCATCTGGTTGCCTCCTTGAAGTTCATGTCTTGAGTGTCCGCAGCGCCGGCGGGCGCCGAATCAGGGAAACCCCCCTAGAGAGCGGGAGACGAGGGTCTCCCGCTGGTGTTCCGCCTACCTACCGCCAATTCAGTTCAGTTACCGGATAGCACACTAGGAACGCAGAGACCGACGGACACAGGTGGCCGATTGGCGCGTCCGCGGCGACGGCCGGGCGTGCGGCGTACAGTACTCGCGACGTCACCAAATGCGCCACCTCCGCCGCGAGGGCCTGCTTTGACGTCGCGGCCGGCCACCCGTTATGCGAGAAGCGGTGACTTGAACATCGCCACCAGGTCGCCGGCGACGGGCCGATCGACCTCGTCCTGAACTAGGGATGGGACCGGAGCGCGGCATGTCCCGGATCCAGATCGGGTCCTAGCCACTGTGTTATTCACGGACATCGTGGGCTCTACAGAGAGGGCCGCCGGCCTCGGTGACGAAGACTGGAAGCTTCTGCTGAGCCGGCACGACGCCGTCATCGCCCGCCAGATCGAGCGCTTTCGGGGCCGGAAAATCAGCACCGCCGGCGACTCGTTTCTTGCCACGTTCGACGGACCGGCCCGCGCCATTCGATGCGCTCAGGCGATCATCGAGGAAGTCCGCGGGCTCGGACTGGAGGTGCGCGCCGGACTTCATACTGGCGAGATCGAGCTCGTCGGTGACGACATCCAGGGGATCGCGGTGCACATCGCTGCCCGCGTCAGTGCGAAGGCCGCAGCCGGAGAGGTCCTGGTCTCGAGCACGGTTCGGGATCTTGTCGCGGGTTCCGGGATTGCCTTTGAGGACCGCGGATGGCATCAGCTGAAGGGCGTTCCCGAGCCATGGAAGATCTACGCGGTAAGAGGGCCGTCCGCCCAGCAAGCCGTTCCGGCAGCGACCGACAACTCGCGCAAGGAGGGTGGGAATGACCGGCAGCCAGGATTGCAAATGGGCCAGCGCCGGCACGTGCTCGAAGCCGCGATCGGTGAACGGGGCGCCGTCGTAGCGCTCGGCGGGGGTCGCCCAGCCGAGCACACCGCTCAGGCTGTGGTAGTTGTAGTAGCGAACGAAGCCGGCCAGTGCATCCTCGGCATCGGCGGAACCCGCAAAGTGCTGCCGGTCAAGCACCTCGGACTGCAGCACTGCCCAGAAGGCCTCGATCTTGCCGTTGGTCCGTGGCGAGCTGATCTGTATCCGCAGGTGCTGAATGTGCAAATGTCGCAGCCGCTTGCCAAATCGTGTCAACACGTAGGGCATCCAGACGACGAAGGGCAAGCCGTTGTCAGTCATCAACTCCAGGGCATGGCCACAGAGCTCAAACACTCCTCGAGCCAGCTCAAGATGGGCAGCGCCTTCGTTTCCCTCAGGATGCGCAGCCCGATCACAAACCGCGAGTAGTCGTCGACCAAGCCCACCAAACCAAGTCTTGATGTAGCCCCGACCGGACAGGCTGATGAAGAACGGGCCTTTGATGTCGATGTGCCAGACTTCATTGGGACTGGCTCGTTCGTAGCGTGGACCTGGCCGCGGCGGGACGCTTCCCCTTGTGCAGCCCTGCGCGCGGAAGAGTCGGTCAATGTTGTCGTGGCCGACCCGGTAGATCTTGCGGCGCTCCAGCTCGGCGGCGATCCGTTTGGAGTTCCAGTGGGTGAGGAGCCGGACAGTCAAGATCACCTGATCCACCCAGGCGGGCACCGCTGGTCTGAGCCGATGCGGTCGCTGCGACTGGCTCAACTCAGGCCGGCAATCCCGTGGGCATCGTAAGCGGCCAGCCAGTAGCGCAGCGCTCGAGGAGAGCACCGAGCTGGTGACAAGCCGAAGCCACCCCTTCGCTTCGGGCGATGGGCACCGCCCGCATTCGTCGCCGAAGTCGGTCGAGCTCAGAAGGGCCGCGCGTCGACTCCGCTGGGCGGCCACCTTGCGTCGCCAAGACCAGGAAGCCCGGCTCCCCTTGATAATGGTGCCGGCGCTCCCAGCGCCGTGCACCGCTGCGGTGTTTGGTCTCCCAAGTTTCGGGCATGCCGGCAAAGCGCGGCCGGCATCCTTTCCACAACCGTTCGAGTTATGAGTCTTCCGCCTCCGCCCTCGCTTTACGACGGCGGCTAAGCAAGATCTATCCGGGAATCACACCTAGTAGCTTCAGGTACACTCAGAACCCTCAGGGAAACAGCGGCTTAGCTAGAAGCTTTCACCAAAAAAACTGCAGACCCGATCATAGTCCCTGATTCTTCCACCGATACCTTCCATTGGCCAGGCTGCGTGAAGAGCATATAGCCCGTGTAGCCACTTGGCTGACCGGA
The DNA here is from genome assembly GCA_035716185.1 of Candidatus Dormiibacterota bacterium. GTDB lineage: Bacteria > Chloroflexota > Dormibacteria > CF-121 > CF-121 > CF-13. The sequence goes on along the minus strand of DASTJZ010000206.1, from coordinate 13,760 downwards.
TGAATCGCCCGAAGAGGGTGAAAACGTCGCCACTAGATCGCCAGCCACGGCAAACTCGGCGGGGCCCGCGGGGACATGAGCAAACGGAAGGCCGTCCCGGTACCAGAACCGCAGAGGCTTATTTGTCGAGCAGTTCCAACCCATGAGCTTCACAGTCTTTGAAAGCGGTTGCATCGGTTGGACGAGCACCTTGTAGGGGTATCCGGAGGCAAAGTCTTTGAGAACTGCGGTCGTCTGCCCTGGGCTAAAGGCGGAAAAGAAAAGCGGGCCCGCGACCGCTCCTAGCCAAGCTTGATGACCTGCATAACTGACAAGCCCACTTGGCTGGCCACATTTGGTAGCGCCAGTCGGGGTCGGCCTGCCCGAGGTCGCTGTTTGGGAACAGCCTGACAAGATGATGACCATCGCCGTGAGCATTGCTGCTTGGCCCTTATACCCGTGCACCCACTGCCTGATGAACCACTTCACAGAGTTGGTAGGCGTAGTCCGGAGAGCCCTTGCCACGGCAAGTAAAGCACGCAGAGCACTGCGAGGCTCAGGCATGCCGCGACCACGTTAGCCCGCTGAGCCACGATTCTGAAGACTGTGAGTTGGTTCATCCGAGCCGCCGGAGCGTCTTGCCTGTTGGACCGAATCACTGGCGCCAATGCCAGCAGTTCCCGCGCGAGGCCGAAAACCGCACCGAGGCAGGCGCCCATGACAGCTCCTGACACAAACTGAAGGGCAATAACTCCAAGCAGCGAAGAATAGGGGATAAGGGTCAGAACACCGGTTCCGAGCATGATTCCCCACATGAGCAGGACGATCGCAGGTGACGGACGTCCATGCCAGCGCCTTGGTACTTGGCGCGGAATCCCCAAACGCGCGGGATGAGGGCGGATGGCTAACCAAAGTGCGCCCAAGGCCAGGCCGAGCGCTACTACAATACGCCACTCGGTTGGGAGGCTTCGACCAAGTGTTCCCACAAGAGCTCCCGTGATGCCGCCTCCAACGATCGCTCCGGCTACATGCAGGCTCGCAGATATCCAAGCATATTTTTTGCCTTTTCCTCGACCGAGGAAGTCGACGGCCATTGCCATGTTTACACTTCAAGGAGAATGCGAACTGATTAGTCCCGTGATCGCTGCAGCTAGGACGAGGATGCCGGCAATCATTGCTTAATCCCTAACAACACGGCTGAAACTGAGGAGCCGCTTTGCCGGTAGTAACAGGCGCCGAAGCGCAAGTGTTGACAAGCTTCCTGCAGCCGCAATTTGTCCCACTGCAAGTGCAGTCGCAGCACTCGTAGTAGATGAGGAAGGAACTTGCACAGCAAGTCTGCGTACACCAGCAGGCTGTATCTGGATAGCCACATGTGTAGCAATATGAGCATCCACCTGCACATGCGGATCCTGAGCAATATGAAGAACTCAATGAGGTACAGTAGACGCTTCCTGGTGGGGAGCAAGAACAAGAAAGGCTCGTATGGGTGCAAGCGATAGCGCGAGCGGCAGTAGGCCATAACACGAAGTCAGCAGCCGAGGCGGCAACCCCGCCGAAGACAATGGCAGCGGTCTTCGCGAGGAACCTGCGTCGGTTTAAGACTCGCGTTAGCTGCTCCGCGGATCGCATCATAAGCTCGTCCATGATCTATCCCCTCAGGTGGCCAGTCATCTCAACTAGCGGTTTCGTTCGATCTGATGCCAATCTGTCAAGTGAGTGAGCAACATTCTCTAAGCCACCGCTACTCAGCAATTCCCTGAATCGAACTGCGTCACTGCACAAGCCTTTGGATCGAATGCGACCGTCGGCACCTAAAACAAATCCGAACGGAGAAACACGAACGCGGAAGCGGCCAAAGGCGTCGGAGCCATCATCGGCGATGCATCTCGTTGAGAGATCGTATTTCGCCATTAATGCCTCTGCGTTCTGGGCGGGACCAGCGACGAAGACGGTCATGTCCAGATCACGATGCAGGCCTTGCAGTGCATTGAAGTATGGCAAGATCTTGGCGCAAGGGCCACATCCTGGGGCTCCAAATAGAAGCACCTTAGGGCCGTGGAGGGGCGACCATTGTACGTTCTTCCCATCGCTCGTGACGCCAGACAGCGGAGGTGCTTCTTCACCGAGTGGCAAGCCGTCCCGTTGGACACCTTCGACCGTACCCAGCGCCATCAGACCGAAGTGTCTATACAGCAATAAGAGCAGCAAAGCGGTGGCGACAAGCAATATCCATAGCGCCGCATACGATACGTAGAACAACATGCTCATGCAACACTCCCCTCATCCGTTTCGGCCGTTGTCTCCAATAACTGGCCAACGGAATATACGAGTACACGACGCGCGCGAAGAAAAGCGATCGCTAGCGCATACACCGTTCCCAGGCTGGACACGGCAATTAGGTCTTCCCCTGAAGGCTGTGGCAATGGCGACCCTACCCTCGAAGCAAGAGTTAGCCCGAAAACGGCTAGAAGAACCAACGCCAAGTTGCGAAAGATAAGCGTTGGACCGATTGTTGTTGCGCTGTCCCCAAAACACCCACACCTGATTTTCATGCCTCGTTCATACATCCAAACGGCCCATATCGCAAAAAGGGATAGCGTAGCCGTGCAGATCGCGAAGCCGGCCAGGAGCAGAGTTTTATTGCCTTGAAGCAGAAGCACCGAGACCGTGAGTTCGAGCACGATAACCAGTGAAGCCAAAGGTAATAGCGCGACCTTCGGTACCCGACTCAGGCGAAGGGCCGTCAGGTAATCCTGAGTGCTCAAGATCTTGCTAATGGCGGCGGTCAACAGGATAACGGCTAACGCCAGTTGGCAAAGCGCCAGAGCGACAGCGAACGGGCTCATGGTAGCCCCCCAAGTCATCTAAATTTTTCAACCGATGCTTGAGCCGCGCCGTTGGCCTACGTCATACATCCCAAACCGTTGAATGTCAAGCGAATTCTTGCATTTCGTCAACCAGTGACTCGACACTTGACTCGGCGCGGTCTTGGTTACTAACTGCGCTATCTATGAGGACCGTTTGTGAGAAGCGGCGTCGTGCGGAAACTCACCGACACGCCGGCGCGTCTTCCTTGTCGGATCGAATCACTGGCGCGCTAATGCCGGCAGCTCCCGCCCGAGGCCGAAAACGTTGGGGCGTAACCCGGGCTCCTACTCTCATCGCATAATTCCACGTCCAACTGCCCGGTTCGGTGGTCGTGGACGCGTAGCTAACTGCGAGGGCTAGCCCGTGGCCCGATCCCTCAAGCGGAAAATCAGCGGGAGACGAGGGTCTCCCGCGGGTTTTCCGCCCAGCTGCCGCCAATTCGCTTCAGCTACCGGCTGACAGGAGTGGCATAGCGACGCAGTTGGAAAACACACGATGTGGGCGGCCGGCTAGCGAAAATTCGGCGCGGACTCCTTACATTCGCCGCCCAATGCAGCCGTTTGGGATAGCTACGTTCCCAACGGCCCGGTCACTTATTCGGCGGTCTGGTTTAGAGATGGTAGGGACCGAACCTGGCCCATGCCACGACCAGCGCGAGCGCCAGCAGGACGAAGTTGACTGAGAGGCGTGGATTCACCTCGTCCCGGCGTGCGTGTGTCGCGATCGCACCGATCATGAGCAAAACCACGCCGACTGCCGCCGCCGCGGTCAACACGGGCGCTACCCGCAGGATGCTTGGAAGGATCAGCCCTATGGCGGCGAGCACCTCGAGGCCCCCGATACTCTTGACCTGTCCATCAGTGAATTCCTCGACGTAGGGCAACTGCGCCTGTAGCTGGAGACGTGGCCTCAACAGCTTCATCCCCCCGGACACCAGGAAGGTAAGGGCTAGCAGAACCTGGGCGACCCAGATTGCAACATTCATTCGTGCAGGCACTCCTAGTCGCGCGCGCGGCCGAAATACATCAGTTCCCAGATCGCGTCATTCTTGTGGGCCTCGACCAGCTCGCCGCCTCGATAGTGGTCGATCTGCAGGTCGCCGACGAATCGCAGGTAGGCTCCGTCGAAACCAGCGAGCCTCGCAGCCACGCGTTTGACACCCTTGATCGTGTCGATCATCCGGCTCACGACCAGGTCGTGCCTGCGGATAAACGAGACGACGTAGCGGTCGTCGCCAGCCCGATAGGTGTAGCGGGTCGTCGTCGCGACCGGCTTCCCGGTCGTCCTGTCGGTATAGATGTTCTCCCGCTCAAAGCTGACGCGGTTCGAGTCATCGCCGACGATCACGTGGCCGCGGGAGAGCATGAAGATTGGAATCGACTCGAATCCATATCGCTTGGTGGAGGTGATGTACGACGCGATGACCGAATACGGCCCGGCGTGGCCGCGAGCCCAGTACCAGTCATGCACGACCTTCATCAATCCGATATTCCCCCAGTTGTGGTCGTGGTAGCCGACGCCGGTCGTTTCGTGGCGTTCACCATTGACGGAGTACACCAGCGTCACCGCGCCCTCCGGTACCGAAGGCAGCCAGGCGAACTCCCTGGAGCGGTCGGCCCCGAAGACCATGTACCCGGTCGATGGGCGCCACGGGGGCACCTCACCAGTCAGGGTGGCATCGATGGAGATCTCGTCTGCCGTCGCCTGGATCCGATATCGGTGTAAGTCACCGGTGAATCGGTTTTGGCCCAAACGGACATCGGCATGGCGCTTCGCCGACGACCACTGATCCGGTGGATAGTGCGTGAGTTTCTCGAACCGTCGCCCATCGGGGAGCTCGAGGTTCAGCCGAATCAGCGGCGACAGCGGCTTCTGCGGCTCGGCGATGTCCTTGTTCATGAAGGACACGACCAGCTTCGCCCCATCGGCGAGGTGTGCGTCGAAGTACCACCACTCGTAGCTACCGGCCGAGTTGTCGGTTCGGGCGCCGTCCTCCCACGTCGCGATCGAGGTGGGCGATAGTCCGAGCCGCTGGTAGTCCGCCGGGGAACTCGCCATCACCGCCAGTTTGTCTGCCACGAAGTGCTCCTTGTCAATTACGACGTATATCGAGCATGGGGGGCGCCGGGGTCCGTGGCATCACCCGGTCCGACCAGTCGACCCAGTACGTTTGGGGGACCCCACACCTGGAAGGACCACGCGCACCCTCGTCCCAATGCTCGGGCGCGAATCGATCTGCAGCTCGCCCCCAAGCTCTGTGGCCCGCTCCTGCATTGTGTGGAGCCCCAGGTGCCCGGGATATGCGCCGGCGGCATCGAATCCAATACCGTCGTCCCAAACCTCCAAATAGATCTCCGACCGATCACTGACCAGGCGCACCCCGATCGTTCCGGCGCGGGAGTGCCGTGCCGCATTGTGGAGGGCTTCCTGCGCGATCCGATACAAACCTTGTTTATCCTCCAGGCTCAGCATTGGTTCGGCCGAGAACGCTTCTTCGACCCGAAGGCCGTGTCTCGCGCGCAGCGCTGCGGTGTGATGTTTGAGCGCCCCGATCAGCCCTTCGCGATCGAGAGCCTCCGGACGGAGCTCGAAGATCAGCGCTCTCATCTCGGCGAGGGCCGCCTCAGAGAGGCGGAGAACCATGTCGAGCGGCTCCGACAGTTTTGCCGGATCTGTCTGGAGGAGCTCCCTGGCGGTGCGAGCCGCGAGCGCGATGCCGTAGACGGTTTGGGAGATCGAGTCATGAAGCTCACGAGCCAGCCGTTGCCGTTGCTCCAGCGCCGCGTTCTCGCGTTGCGCCTGGAGGAGGCGCGCATACTCGACCGCGAAAGCCGCCTCGTTGGCCATCGCGCGCAGGAAATCGATCTCTCGCTCCGGTGGCCGATTCCCGCCCGCGAAGAACGCGGCCAACGCACCGACTACCTTCTCTTGGTGGACCAGCGGCAAATAAACGGCGACACTCCAGGGCTCGTCACGAATCAAGTCGTGAACGGGACGAAATCGCGGATCCGCGAGCCGCTTGCTGACGGGGTCCTCCTCGATCACCGCGGCGCGCGACTCGATCGCCCTGAGCGAACCACGGGGGGCGCCCAGCCTGGCAGCTTCATCCATCGCCTCGGCATAGCCTTCCGGCAGTCCGAACGTGCCTGCCTGGCGCAGGCTTCCATCGCGCTCCTGCAGGTAAACCGCAGACGCGAGCGCCGTCGTCGCCTCGACCACGCTTTGTGCGAGGCCGTCGAGCATCGCGTTAAGCGTTCGATTGACCGCGAGGCGGCCGGCGGCATTGGCGAACGCGGTCGCCTCCCGGCGCAGGCGCCGGCTCTCGGTGAGATCGTCGAGGAGGCCCAGCCGGAGCTGCCGGCCTCCGAGCTCGAGCCCGATATGCGAGAACTGCGTCTCGCGTCGCTCACCGTCCGGTCGAAGCACGCCAAGCTCGCGATGCCCGGCCTGCTCTGGAGCGAGTGATCGGAAGTAGGAAGCCACCTCAGCCCGCTCCCCGGGGATGATGTAATCGATCAGATTGGCGCCGGTTAGCGACTCGACGCTGCAGCCAATCAGTTCGGAAGTCGACGCGTTGAGGTAGACAAACCGGTGATCCCCATCGATCGCAAAAAGGGGCACCGGCGCGGCAGCCGCGAGCCTTTGCAGGATCTCGCCGGTTAGTGGAAGCTGCGGCGCTTCCGGATCAGGCGCGGCCGAGCTCATTTGCGCTGACCAGGCCGCGGTCTACGGCGTAGAGCGCGGCCTGCGTCCGGCTGTGGAGCTGTAGCTTCGCCAGGATATTACTGACATGGGTCTTGACCGTCTGCTCACCGATTTGCAGCTCCCGCGCGATCTGCTTGTTCGCCCTGCCCTTTGCCACCAGCCGCAGGACCGCCGTCTCGCGCTCGGTCAGCGCCTCTGGACTTCCGGGAATCTGCATCTCTTTGACCAGCCGCGCCGCGGCTTCGGGCGAGAGATGAACCTGTCCGGCAGCGGCTAACTTGATGGCACGCCGCAACTCGTCTGCTTCCGTGTTCTTGAGCAAATAGCCGATCGCGCCGGCGCGAATCGCTCCGGTGACCGAGGCATCGTCCAGCACGCTGGTCAGCGCCATCACCTCGACGTCGGGCATCTCCTCGCGGATGGTTTGCGTCGCCTGCCGCCCGTCCATGACCGGCATCAGCAGATCCATGAGAACCACGTCGGGATGGAGCTTGCGGGTCAATGCGACCGCCTCTTCCCCGTTGGCGCCCTCGCCGACGACCTCGATCTCGGGATCGAGTCCGAGAAACATCCGCAGTCCCTCGCGAACGACCCCGTGGTCGTCAACGATGAGAACACGGATCTTGTCCATCTCAGCTGGCGGTTCCCGCCGTACCCTAAGCGTATCCGACGTCCTCCTGCTGAGCTTCCCCCACCTGGGGGATGGCGCCAATCCCCGCGAGGTAGGGGCAGTGCCTGCCCCGGACGACGGTGGCTGATCATGTTGGCGGGGCCCAGAATCAGCTCGTAGACGCTTTGAACAGGAGGCAATTCTTTGTTGGAGGTCGAGCGGACATGAGTCTTCGCAAACATCGACTGGGCCGGAGCGAGCTCGAGATCACGCAGGTAGGTTTTGGCGGCTGGGCTATCGGCGGCGGTGGCTGGGCCTACGGGTGGGGGCCGCAGGACGACAGTGCGTCGGTCACGGCGATCAAGCACGCGGTCTCCCGCGGTATCAACTGGGTTGATACGGCGGCCATTTATGGCTACGGCCATTCGGAAGAGGTCGTGGGTCGAGCCATCAAACAAATCGCGCCCAGCGAGCGCCCGCTGATCTTCACCAAGGGCGGCATGATTCCCAGCCCGGACAAGCCGTACGAGGAACCGGAGCGAAATCTCCAGCCCGCGTCCATCCGCAAGGAAGCTGAGGCATCTCTACGCCGCCTGGGCGTCGACCATATCGACCTCTATCAATTTCACTGGCCCGATGAAACAGGAACGCGTGTCGAGGAATCGTGGGCGGAGATGGCGCGCCTGATTGACGAGGGCAAAGTGCGGGCGGGCGGAGTCTCGAACTTCACCGTCGAGCTCCTGGAGCGCGCCGAGAAGGTGCGGCACGTCGATTCGTTGCAGCCGCCGTTCTCGCTGATTCATCGCGTCGCGGGAGCCGATGTCATCCCCTGGGCAGCCGCCAACCAGACCGGGGTGATCGTGTACAGCCCGATGCAATCCGGCATCCTCACCGATACCTTCAGTCGGGAGCGCGTCGAGCGCATGGCAGCCGATGACTGGCGCCGCCGCAACCCCCAGTTCAATGATCCTTCACTCTCACGCAACCTCGCACTGCGCGACGCGCTCGAGCCGATCGCCGCACGTTACGGCGTATCGGTCTCCGCGGTGGCCATCGCCTGGACACTCAGCTGGCCGGGTGTGAGCGGCGCGATCGCCGGCGCGCGTTCGGCGCAACAGGTCGATGGATGGATCGCCGCCGGCAACCTCGAGCTGACCGTTGCGGACCTCGCCGAGATCGCGGCTGCACTGGACCAGACGGGCGCGGGGACGGGACCGATCCGGCCGGTCGAAATGGCGGTTCGGGGCTGATCGCAGTCGACACGTGACGGCTCAGCGCACTCAGACCTCATGGCCGCTGGCGGCAGGAACCGCAGCCTGATGGATGCCGCGGCGGTGGCTGGTTCGGTCGATCGATCGGATCCCGAGCGCGCCCTTCCGTACCTGTTGCTGCTCATGCTGATGGTGACTGGCCTTGTCGATGCGGTCAGCTATTTGAAACTCGGTCAGGTCTTCGTGGCGAATATGACCGGGAATGTCCAGTTCGCAGGCTTCTCGTTCGCCCGCGCGCCGAGCCTCCCGCTCGTCTCAGGATTGCTGGCCGTCGCCTTCTTCGTACTTGGAGCGGTTGCTGCGGGGCGGCTTGGCCGAGCGATGGGCAACGCTCGATCGGCGTTCCTGCGAGCGGCCACAGCCATCCAGCTGCTCTTCATCCTGTCCGCCATGGCGTTGACGGTTGTGGCGGGAAAGCATCTGGCCGGGCCGACGACCCTCGAGCTGATTGCCTGGCTGGCGCTGACTATGGGCTTTCAGGGCGCCGCGACCGCCCGCCTCAAGGTTCCGGGATTCAACTCGACCGTGGTCCTGACCACGATGCTCGCGACGCTCGCCACCGAGTCGCGCCTGGCCGGCGGGTCCGGGGCCGGCAATGGCTGGCGGGTGCTGGCGATTCTCTCGCTCTTCGCCGGCGCGCTCGTGGGCGGCGCCCTCACGCTGAGAGAGGGCATCCTGCCACCCCTGATCCTGATCGCGCTCTTACTGGCCCTCGCGGCGGGCGGAGCCCATTGCATCGCCAGATTGTCGGCCGGTTCCCCCAAAGGTCCGGTGCCGAGCAACACTCGCGGGTGATGCTTCGGTTGACGGCACTGCCGATGATGGAGGCAATGATCAATCCACGTGCGAGCTCAGGAGGGTAAGCAATGATGAATCCGCCATCGAGTCAAGAGAAGACGAGGGAAGTTCGAGGTCAGCGCTGGGCACCGCGGTGGTGGGCGATCCTGTTGATCGGACTCGCGCTTTGGATGGCAACGGTAGGCGCCGCCTTTATGACGGGCAACCTGCTGCTGCTTCCAAGCATCGTGCTGCTGGGCAGCTTCTTGGTGCCAGTTACGGGCGTTGTCTGGTATCTCGACCACGACCCAAGCCCGGCCCTCTCACCCCGTCGCATCACGACCGCCTTCATCGTGGGCGGAGCGCTCGGCATCCTGGTCGCCTCCACCCTGGAATTCTGGCTGGTCTATGGAAACGGTCCTCTGGGCCTGCTGAAGGTCGGGTTCATCGAGGAGTTGGTCAAAGGGGTGGCCATCGTGCTGATTGCGTGGGGAATCAGCTCGTTTTCAACCCGTGATGGCATGGTGCTTGGGGCTGCAGTCGGCTTCGGCTTTGCGGCGCTGGAAAGCAGTGGCTACGCGCTCGCCTCGCTGTTCGTCGTTCAGGGGCAGCATCTCTATCTGTCGCTGAGCTCGGTCGTCTTCACCGAGCTGGTTCGAGGCGTGTTGGCCCCATTTGGTCATGGGCTCTGGACGGCAATTCTCGGTGGCGTGATTTTTCATGCCGCGCGGGAGGGTCGCCTTCGCCTTACCTGGAGCATCCCGATTGCCTACGTCGGTGTCGCACTCTTGCACGCGGCTTTCGACATCTACGGCACCATCCCGAGCTACATCGTGATCTCGATCATCGGGGTCGCGCCCCTTTTGTACCTCTGGTTGCGGGCAGACCGAGGCATGCCCTTCAGGCGTCAATCAAGGATGGCTCAGGTCGCCGTCTGACGGCCAGGGGAGCAAAGGAATGTCGAGGCTACTGAAGATGCGCTTTCACGGAGTTCGCCAGGCGATCCGCCTCTAAGAGATCCCCCCGATTGTCGTCGCTCACAACCAAACGCCCTCGGCCAAATGCCGAGGGCGCTCGTGGCACATCGCTACCGGCGATGTTGAGCCACCTTCCATGCGCTAGACAAGGCCACGATTTCCGTGGTAGGTTGGCCCTGCGCGATCGCGATCGCGCGATCGTGTAAGGGGCGCATCTTTGCCAACTGGAGGGAGCGCGAAGGAGGCCGCCCTGGCGGCCGCGACGACGGCCGGTCTGGGCGGGTATGGTGCGCTCGTCGAGGCGATGCCGGACGGCGTGGTCATTGCCGATGTCGGCGGGCGCCTTCTGTACGTCAATCACCTGGCCGAGGAACTGTCCGGCTATGGACGGAATGAGTTGGTCGGATTGTCGATTGAAAACCTGGTGCCCGAACGCTTTCGCGGAGCACACGGTGCGCACCGGGCTCAATACGCATCCAAACCGCAAAAGCGGGCAATGGGTTCGGGTCTGGCTCTTCACCTCCTCCGCAAGGATGGCACCGAGCTTGCGGTCGACATTGCGCTGCACCCGATCGAAACCCCGGCGGGCGTGATTGTCGTGGCCGCCATTCGGGCCGCGACCGATCCTGCGGCGGCGGACCGGGCTCAGCGCGCTCTCGGTCATGGTCAGGATGGCCCGGATAGGGCCGAAGGCCGGCTGATCGAGGAGATCCGGAGAAGCACCGTTCATGTCACCGAGGCGATTCTGGAGGGACGGGATGCCGAAAACGTCATGCGCCTGATCGTCCACCATGCCCGGGAGCTCCTCCGGGCGGACGGCGCGGTAGGCCTCAGCGTCGATGCATCCGGCGGCTCCATGATTTTCCGGATGGCCGAGGGCCTGGGGGACGACATCATTCGAGGCCTGCAAGGGTCCCTGAGCGACTCGATCTCGGGCGAGGTGATGCGGACGGGGCGTCCGTTTGCGATCGGAGATGTCTCGAACGATCATCGAATGCCGGCACAGCTGGCTCGAGTCAAGAACTTCGGTCCCGCTCTTTTCGTGCCACTCGTCGTGCGCAGCCGCGCGATTGGAATCATTGATCTCGTCAGAGAACGCGGTCGCGCCGCCTTCAGCGACGAGGACCTCAAACTTGCGCTACTGTTCGCCGCCCATGCCGCTGTGGTGCTCGAATACGGCCGCAACCAGGCTGAGCGCCAAAAGGCCGAACGCAGGGTGGCGGCCGGTATGGAGGTCACCCAGGCGATCATCGCCGGTCGCGATACCACCGAGGTGCTCCAGCTCATCGCCGGACGGGCGCGCGATCTCGTCGGGGCGGTGTTCGCTGCGATCTGCTCGCCAGAAGCCGACGGTAACCACCTCATTGCGAGAGTCGCCGATGGGGAAAATGCCGCGGCGTATCGCGGTGCGCGGCTTCCCGTGGCGAATTCCCTCACGGGTCGGGTCTTCAGGACACGTCAGTCGCTCACCGTCGCCGACGCGGCCGATGATGCTGCCGCGTACCAGCCGGTGCTCAGGCTGGGAAATCTCGGCCCGGCCCTGATTGTGCCCTTGTACGTCGTCAACCGGTCGGTCGGGGCGATGATCGTGGCCAACCAGCGAGGCGGCGCCCCGTTCACCCAAGCAGATCTGTCCCTCGTCGAGTCGTTCGCTGCCCAGGCGGCGATGAGTGTCGAAATTGCAACGGTGAGAGAGCGGCTCCAGCGCCTGACCAGCGTCACCATCGCCGGACAGGAGCCGCTCGAGGACGCGCTCTCGGCGCTGGCGCGCACCGTGGTGGAGGCGACCGACACAATCGCCTGCGGAATCTACTTGCTCGACGCCGACCATCACCTCACCATCGCCGGCACCTACGGGCTTCCGGCGGGCTTCGCTCGCGTCATGGCTAACGCCTTCCGCCAGGCCGGGGCGCGGTTCCCACAGATGGATGCAATCGAAAATCGAATAGTCGTCGTGAACGAGCAGGCAATCAGCCGCTTGCTCTCGCAACCGGTCTCGGATCCGGCGTTCGAGCCCGCGCGGGAAATGCTGCGCGGGGTGTCCTGGGACACTCTGGTCACGGTCCCGCTTATGCTTGGCGAACGGGTCGTCGGCGCGCTCTCCGGGTACTACCCCAGAGGTTATTCCCTGACCAACGCGGAAGTGGCCTTCCTGAAGATCGTTGCCGGCCAGTTGGCGGTCATGGCCGAGAACGCACGGCTCTTTACGGACGCCCAGGCGAATGTGGCGCATGAGGAGCGCCAGCGTCTCGCTCGAGAACTGCACGATTCGGTGTCCCAGGCGCTCTTCGGGATCGGGCTGGGCGCCAGGACCGCCCGCGAGCACCTCGAGCGCGATCCCGAGGCGGCGCGCGCGCCGCTTGATTACGTGCTCCAACTCGCCGAAGCGGGCCTGGCCGAAATGCGGGCGCTGATCTTCGAGTTGCGTCCGGAGTCGCTGGAGAAGGAGGGGCTGGTAGGGGCGATGGCCAAGCAGGCGGCCGCGGTGCGAGCCCGACATGGCATCGCGGTGAACGAGGTTTTCGATGCCGAGCCCGAGGCTCCGATTGCCGTCAAGGAGGCGCTCTTCCGGATTGCTCAGGAGGCCCTCACCAACACTGCCAAGCACGCGCGAGCGAGCTACATCGAACTTCGTCTCAGCTCAGTTGGGGAGGCACTGGTCGTCGAGATTCGCGACGACGGTGCGGGCTTTGACGCAGGCGCGCAATTTCCTGGACACCTCGGCCTCCATTCGATGCGAGAGCGAGCCTTACGGTTGGGAGGCAATGTCGACATCGTGAGCTCGGCCGGCCAGGGAACGCTTGTCCGAGCAATGATTCCCGTTGGAGCCAGGTCCTAGGCTCGCTCGGGAGCCTGCTTTTAGTACCCCAGTCGGCAAGCATCCGTTCCTCCAGCCGGCCGCGTGCTAGTCGAGAGAGCCTCAGGAAGAATCGTTACGACGTCGCGGTGACAAGCCGGAGCCGGGCAGCCGCTCGGCGGAGACGTTCGGCACTTTGCTCGAGTTGCGATCGCTCATCGGCCGACATTGGAGGGTCGAGCACGCGGATCACGCCCTGTCGGCCGACGACGCTTGGCAACGCCAGCGTGACACCGTAGGCGGCCTGGTAGCTGGCGACCGGAAAGACGGTGCGCTCGTCGGCGAGAACCGCTTCCGCCAACCGCGCGCACACGATGCCGATGCCGTACTGGCTGGCGTTGTTGCCCTCGATGATGGCGATGTTCGCGTACCGGACATCGCGTTCCACAGCGTCACGAACCTTCTCGAACGACTCGCCGCACTGCTGGCACGCCTCCTGGATCGGCAGCCCGGCCACCGTGGCGGAGGACCATAGCAGCACTTCCGAGGTTCCGTGCTCACCGATCGCCATGGCCTCGACCGAGGCTGGGTTCACCCCGATCCGCTGACCAAGGTGCACCCGAAAGCGCAGGCTGTCGATCACGGTCCCGGTGCTGATCACCCGGTCGTGCTTCGCGAGATGGCGCGTGAGATCCGCGAGGGGGTCAGGTGGATCGGTAACGACCATGAGGAGCGCATCGGGCGCCGTTGCCACGACCTGCGGCACGATCTCC
>DASTJZ010000205.1:0-4056 GCA_035716185.1 Candidatus Dormiibacterota bacterium | reverse complement strand
TTGCTCTCGCTGACCGCCGGAAGCGTCACCATTGTTGGGCTCGCTTTCGCGCTTGGCGCCGGAATCGGATGGGCCCTCTACATCGTGCTCAGCCAGCGAGTTGGACAGCTGGTGCCGGGCCCCGACGGGCTGGCATTGGCTCTCGCCATCGGCGGCCTGGCTCTGGCTCCCTTCGGCATTGCGTCCGCAGGCGTCCGCCTGCTCGACATTCGCAACCTTTCCCTGGGGCTGGTGGTCGCGGTCCTCTCGTCGGCGATCCCGTTCTCGCTCGAGTTCGCGGCCCTTCGTCGGCTTTCTGGCCGAGTCTTCGGCATCCTGATGAGCCTCGAGCCGGCCATGGGTGCGGCGGCGGGATTCGTCCTGCTCGGCCAGCGACTCACGTTTCGCGAACTGTTGGCCATCGTGCTGGTTATCGCGGCCAGCGTTGGGGCGACGGTTACCGCCTCGCGTACAACTCCTGCACTGGACGTTGGCTGAGTCGCGCTGCTTCTAGTCCTGGGTCAGGCCCATCCGAGCGTGCCAATCGACGATCGACTCCTCGGTGTTGTCATCGAAGTGTGGGTCATCGGGGGAGCCGATGGTTGGCACCCAGGGTAGATGCTCTTCCCAACTCACGTGGATGTGATGTGGCGGCGCCGGGAGGGGCGTATCGATGGCCGCCGCGAATGGGTACACCCAACCGGGCCACATCGCCATGTCGAGGACGAGCGGACTCCCGCAGCGCGGGCAGAATGAGGTGACGGGGCCGGTGCTCGTCTCGTAGCGGGTCGGCTCGAGCTCACCCTTCCAGCGCAGGGTGTCAGCGTCGGCGATGATGTTGATGGCGGCGCCAATCGCTCCGCCGAGCTTGCGACAGCGGCGGCAGTAGCAGATCCGATACGGATAGGGCGCGGAGGACGACACCGAGAACTTCACCGCGCCGCACTCACACGAGCCTTCCAGGATCAACTCACCCTCCCGACTGACCGAGCGTCCTCCGAGTGTAGCGGCAGCCCGCCACCCGACGGCTCCCGGCCCCCGCGTTCGGCGAGGGCGATCATTTCCTCGAGCGGCATCGCCCAGCCCTCGTCCCACGCTCGCTGGGCTGCCTCGGCGTCGAGGTGCGCTTTCGCCTCCTCGGCCGGGTCACCTTCCAGGATGTTCGCAAACCCACCGCGCGGGCCGCCCACGTCCTGCTTCAGCCGCGTGGCCGCCGCCGCCAATCGGACGGCGTCCTCGTGCCTTCCCTCCCAGGTCGCCAGGAAGGCGAGGCTGTCGAGCGCGATCCCGATCCCGGTCGCATTGCCACCCTCCTGGAACAAGCGCAACGACTCGAGGGCGGCCGACCTCGCGTCCTCCATCCTTCGTAGCCGGCCGTAAGCGAAGCCAAGCCACACGAGCCCAAATGCCACCTGCAGCCGGTCCCCCAACCGCCGCGAAATCGCCACAGCTTCCTCGAGAGATGCGGTCACCCGTTTCCAACGGCCGGCCTGCGCGTCGCCGATGACCAGCATGGTGAGGGTCTTCGCCACCCCTCGCTCGTCGCCAACCTTGCGGAAGTATGCAAGGGCCTCGTCGACGAGCCGCGTAGCCGCGTCGATATCATCGCCCGCCACGAAGAAGGCCAGGTTGTAGACCGCCTCGGCGATACGCGCGGGGTCGCCCAGCTGCCGCTCGACGTCGACGGCCTCCGCGTAGAAGCGTCCGGCCGCCTCGCGGTCGGGTATCCACCACGCGATCCCGCCAGCGCCGATCAGGGCCTTGGCGCGCGCCGCGGTCGGAGCCTTTCCGGAGGGGAGGGCGAGCACCTCGGCGAGCCACCTGGCCCCTTCCGCGATGTGGCCACGCTGCTGCCAGAAGCGCCACAATGCGCCGGCGGCCGACTGCGCCAGATCGGCGCGGTCCGTCTCGATCGCCCAGCGGAGCGCCGCTCGAATGTTCCCGTGTTCGACGTCGCATCGATCGAGCCACTCCACCTGGTCATCCGCAACCAGGTGCGGCTCCGCCTCCAGCGCCAGGTCCAGGTAGTGCGCGCCGTGGCGTTCCCGCGTGGCCTCGAAGTCTCCGAACTCCTTGAGCTTCTGCTGGCCGAACTCCTGAATCGTCTCCAGCATGGAGAACCGAATCCAATTGAAGCCCAGGCTCCTTCGAACCAGCGAGTTGTCGACGAGCGCAGAGGTGCCGTCGAGGACATCGAGGCCGATGCCAGCCGGATCGCAGACCGCGGCCGAGGAGGCCATCGTCCAGCCCCCAGTGAAGATGGCGAGACGGGCGAACAAGCGGCGCTCCCGTTCATCGAGCAGGTCGTAGCTCCACTCGATCGCACCCCGCAATGTGCGCTGGCGCTCCGGAAGCGCCCTGGATGAGGAGGTCAGAAGGGCGAAGCGGTCCGCCAGCCGCTCGAGGATCTGTTTTGGCGTCAAGACCTTCATGCGGGTTGCGGCCAGCTCGATCGCGAGCGGAAGGCCGTCGAGCCGAGTGGTGATTGCGGCGACGGTACTCGCATTCTGGTCGTCAAGCTGGAAATCCGGGATGACCGCCCGGGCGCGATCCGCGAACAGACGGACCGCCTCGACAGCTTGAAGCGTTGCAAGATCCTGCCTGGCCGCGGGATCCGGGGGAGCGAGTGGCGGGACCTCGAACTCCTGCTCGCCCCTGATCGAAAGCGGAACGCGCGAGGTGACGATCGCCTTGAGACGGGGCGCCCCGCTCAGCAGCTCCTCCGCCACCGAAGCCGCACCCAGGACCTGCTCGAAGTTGTCCATGAGGATCAGCGCCTCGCGGTTACGAAGATGATCCTTCACCGTCTCCAGGACGGGGCGACCTCCCCGCTCCGGAACGCCCAGCGCCTTGGCCACCGTCGACGCCACCAGGGCTGGGTCTTCAATGCTCGACAGATCGACGAAGCACACGCCGTCGGCGAACGAACCCAGAAGCCGGGAGGCGACCCGGATGGCGAGCCGCGTCTTGCCGCTGCCGCCGGCTCCAGTAAGGGTGACGAGACGGCCTCGTTTCAGCAGCCGTTCCACCTCGGCGATCTCCGCGTCCCTGCCGACGAACGAGGTCAGTTCGGCGGGGAGGTTGCTGGGGCGCGCTTCAATCGAGCGAGGCGGTGGAAAGTCCGACGGCAGCCCCTCGATCTCGAGCTGATGGAGGCGCTCGGAACTGGCGAGGTCCTTCAGCCGATGCTCTCCCAGTGCCCGGACACGGACGCCCGAGGGGAGGGCTGCTTCCACGAGGCGGGCGGTGACGTCGGACAGCAGCACCTGGCCTCCGTGTGCCGCGTCGGCGATGCGCGCCGCGCGGTGCACGTCGATGCCGACGTACCCATCCCCACCCAGCTCACCCCGCCCGGTGTGCAGGCCCATCCGCACTCGGACGGGCTCGCCGTGCGCCCACGGATGGGCGCCAAGGTCTCGCTGCGCCGTCACGGCAGCCTGGACACCGTCGACCGGTTCACGGAAGGCCGCGAAGAACGAGTCGCCGGCCGTGCCGACCTCGACGCCGTGCGAGGCCGCGATCGCAGCCCGCATGATCGCCGAGTGATCGTCCAGGATGTCGCTGAACTGGCTGCCGACCTTCTGCAGCAGCCGAGTCGACCCCTCGATATCCGTGAAGAGGAAGGTGACCGTTCCGGTCGGGAGCTCGGACATTGTGGCTGCAATATAGGGGAACTGCCCGCCTCGAGGCCCCTCGATCAGCGGCTCGACATACCTTATATATCTATGCGATGACTGAGCATTCGATCGAGCGGGTTCAGAAGAAGGATCTCGCTGAGCTGCTTCCGCTGATGCGGGCCTACTGCGAGTTCTATGGAGCCTCGCCCACCGACCAGGCGTTGCTCGAACTGTCGACGGCACTGATCCAAAACCCCGGATCCGAGGGAAGCCAACTGATCGCACGCGAACCCGGAGGCCCGCCGGTCGGGTTCGCCACGATCTTCTGGTCCTGGTCGACGACGAACGCGTGCCGAATCGGCGTGATGAACGACCTCTTCGTGGCTGAGCGGGCCCGGGGACGCGGTTTAGCCGAGCAGTTGATCGAGGCGTGCCGGGCGGAGTGCTCGCGGCAGGGAGC
>DASTJZ010000204.1:0-12679 GCA_035716185.1 Candidatus Dormiibacterota bacterium | reverse complement strand
AGGCAGCCTGATCATGGCGGCCATCAGCGCGGTCTTCACGATCGGTTACGTCGCAAACCTCCTCGGCGAGGACGAAGATTGGCTCTTCGACCTATCGATCGACATGGAACCGGAAGACGGCAGCCTCTGGGTGTACGGCGTTGGTGAGGACGGGGTGCCGGCCTTTACGCGAGATGGAATTGACAATCTGCGCGAGATCATCGCTGAAGAAAGAGCCGCCGGCCACGGACCGCCGAACCAGCCGCTGAAATAGCCCACCCTGCGGTGCTCACCGGATGGATACGGCTCTCTTGACTACTACGCTGTATCTCGACGGATTGCCTCTGTCGTAGTGTAAGCGGCGTTCCCGGAGCACCTTTCGGTGTGCCGCTGGAAAGGTGATTGTCGGAGGGAATGAGGGCTCCGACACATGTCGATTTCAGAGCATAAGCCTATGCCGGAGCCGGTCCGGCGCATGGAAGTGTTCACGGGCGCGGGTCGGCGGCGAAGCTGGTCAGCGGCCGAGAAGGCCGCGATTATTGCCGAGAGTTACAGGGCGGGCGAGACGGTGTGTGGTGTCGCACGACGCCACGGCCTGACACCACAGCAGCTGTTCACTTGGCGACGACTGGCCAGGAGCGCTGTCTCACCGCTGACCATGTTCGTGCCGGCGGTGGTGGACTCGGCGGGGCCGGAATCGCCAGTGCCTGTCACGACCTCACGACCAGCGCGCCGCCGATCCGGTTCCACGGGCATCGAGCTCGAGATTGCCGGAGTGGAAGTTCGGATCGGGGCGGATGCGAGGCCGCGAAGCATCGAGGCGGTGATTCGCGCTCTCAAGGCCAACTCGTGATCGGACCGTCCGGGCACCTCCGGGTTATGGTGGCGACGAAGCCCATCGACTTCCGCAAGGGCGCGGATGGGCTGGCGGCGGTGGTGCGCGAGACGATGCGCACCGATCCATTCTCCGGTGTGGTGTACGTGTTCCGGGCGAAGCGGGCCGACCGTGTGAAGCTGATCTTCTGGGACGGCACCGGCGTCGTGCTCGTCGCTAAGCGACTGGAAAACGGCAAATTTAGCGGCCAGCGATTGACAATGGCGTGATGCGGCTCAGCGCGGCCCAGCTCCAGGCATTGCTCGAAGGACTCGATTGGCGGCGGGTGCATGAGGCGCGTCGGACGACAGTGCCGGCCGCGGCGAGCTGAGCCAAAAGCCGCGCTGCGAGTTGGCTGCAAAAACCATCGCAAGTTGATGGTTGGCGTGATTCACTGGCTTGGTGAGCGCCGCCGAAGCCCTGCCGGACGACCCCGACCTGCTCAAGGCGATGCTGCTGGCCGAGCGGGCGGAAAGCGAGCGGTTGCGCCAGATCATCAAGGAACTGCAGCGGCATCGGTTCGGGCGCCGGGCGGAAAGCCTGCCCGAGGATCAACTCCTGTTGGGACTGGAGGAGGTCGAGCAGGTCGAAGCAGCCGGTCAGGCTGACAGCGAAGCGAAAGCGCTGGCCAAGCGCAAGGCGCGTGCCGCGCAACGCCAGGCGAACCGCGGCGCCTTACCCGCCCATCTACCGCGCATCGAAACGCTGGTCGATGTGGCAAGCAAGATCTGCCCCGGCTGCTCCGGTCCGCTGCATCGCATCGGCGAGGATGTCGCCGAGCGGCTCGATATCGTGCCGGCCCAGTTCCGGGTGCTGGTCGTCCGCCGACCCAAATACGCCTGCCGGCACTGCGAGGATGTGGTGGTGCAGGCTGCGGCGCCGGCACGGTTGATCGAGGGCGGTCTACCCACCGAGGCGACGGTCGCCCAGGTGCTGGTGTCGAAGTATGCCGACCACCTTCCACTTTATCGGCAAGCGCAGATTTATGCCCGTCAGGGCGTCAATCTGGATCGCTCGACACTGGCCGATTGGGTCGGATGCGCGGCCTTCCTGTTGCGCCCGGTATACGAGCGGCTGCTCGATCGGCTGAGGACATCCCCGAAGCTGTTTGCCGACGAGACCACGGCCCCCGTGCTCGATCCCGGCCGCGGCAGGACCAAAACCGGTCAACTCTTCACTTATGCTCGGGATGACCGATCATGGGGCAGCACCGACCCGCCGATCGTGGCCTATGTCTACGCCCCGGATCGAAAAGCGGCGCGGCCCATTGCGCACCTCGCCGGTTTCTGCGGCGTGCTGCAGGTCGACGGCTATGCCGGCTACAAGGTGCTGGCCGAACGGGGCGATGTGCAGCTTGCCTTCTGCTGGAGCCATGTGCGTCGGCACTTTTACGAACTCGCCCAGGGCGGCGCCGCGCCGATCGCCTCCGAAGCCTTGACGCGCATTGCCGCCCTCTACGGGATTGAAGGCGAGATCCGCGGCCGCTCCGCTGAGGAGCGCCATGTTGTTCGGCAACAGCGCAGCCGTCCGCTGGTCGAGGCGTTGCAGTCTTGGCTGCGTGAGAAACTGTCGCTGATCAGTCAGAAGACCAAGCTTGCCGACGCGATCCGTTATGCCTTGTCGCGCTGGGCAGGCCTGTGCCTCTTTCTCAATGACGGCCGGATCGAAATCGACAACAACGCGGTCGAGCGAGCCATTCGGCCGATAGCCCTCACGCGCAAAAACGCGCTCTTCGCCGGCTCCGACGACGGCGCCGAGCATTGGGCCATCATCGCTTCGCTGATCGAAAGCTGTAAGCTCATCGGCGTCGAGCCGCACAGCTATCTCGCCGACGTCATCAGCCGCATCGTCAACGGCCACCCGCAGACCCGGCTCGATGAGCTGATGCCCTGGGCTTATCCACTCATGCCTCAGCTGCAGGTCGTGGCCTGACAACACCGCTTACGTCGTAGTGGCGCTGCCGTGAAGAACTTGGCCCAAAGTGCATCCCTCCATGCCAGAGAAAATAATGCACCATCAAAGCCTGGGACCAAACACCTACCCCTTGGTTAAGAACCAGGAGTATGCCTATGCCTGTGACTGGGAGCATCGACCGGGTTGAGGTGATTACGTCGATACAGCGGCGACAGCGCTGGTCGGCGGAAGGGCGGAAGAGAAGGCGCGGATCGTCCAGGAGACCTATGCGCCGGGAATGTCGGTGTCGCTCGTGGCACGGCAGCACAGGGTCGCGCCGAACCAGGTGTTCACCTGGTTCGGCTCTACGCCGAGGGTGCTGTCGGCGATCGGGGCCGGCGAGGAAGTGGTGCCCGCCTTCGAATATCGTGCATTGCAGCACCAGGTCCGCGAACTGCAGCGGTTGCTCGGCAAGAAAAACTCTCGAGAATCTCAAGATCCTCAAAGGGCTCTCGCCCTATGAGTACATCTGCAACGCCTGGACAAAAGAGCCTGGCCGCTTCATCCTCGGTCCGATCCAGCAAATGCCGGGACTAAACACCTAGCGCATGGAAATTTCTCGTCGCGATCTTTTGCTGGCGGGCGCCAGCGCTCTTCCGATGGCGGTGATAACGACGCCAGCGGACGCATTTCGCTCGCGCAAGGCCGCCGGTCCGCAGACGACCAGCACGGGCACGATGTCGGTCTTCGCGTTGCAGAATACCTCGACGACAACGGCGACGGGCTCGCATGCCCTTCGCTGGGCACAAGCCTTCCGGCAAGGCGCAGTCCCGAGCGGCCACACGGTTAACTCGAGCATCACGATCGGCGGCATCCCGACAAGCCCCGCGACGCAGCTTGACGCCAAGACCTTCTGGCCCGACGGGTCGGTCAAGCACGGCATTATTTCCATGATCGCCCCGTCAATCCCATCGAACGGCACAAACAGCAATGTCATCCAGGGCTCATTTACCGCGGTCGCTTCGAGCGGATCGGCGCTCAACATCTCGACGCTGCCGGGCAAGGGATACACGCTCTCGGCAAGCCTGGTGTTTAGCACAAAAAGCCCGATGGGCAGCAGGCTGGGCGCGGTCAACATCGACATCGTGTCGATGAACTTATCGTGCTTGTTGACCTCGCTTCTCAACGATGAATGCTCGTTTATTGGTTCGATCAGCGGCACCACGCTGACGGTTTCTTCCGTCACCTCGGGCACGATCAAGACCAACGCCACGAGCGCATACGGCACGGGCCATTACCTTTTCGGGACCGGCGTCCCCAGCGGCACGCGTATCGTGTCGCAACAGAGCGGCACGACAGGCGGCGCGGGCAGCTACACGGTCGGCGGGCTCCCTCTCAGCACGATCTCATTGGAGGCGATGAGCTCGGCGGCTTACGACACCTGGTTCCGCGGTCCTGTCTGCACCGAAGTCCGACTTGAAAAATTCATCACCGATAGTTTCCGCCTCGTCGCCGATCTCGCTTGTTTCTCCAACGGCGACGTGCGCGCCGATCTCCAGTGGCGCAACGATATAGTTATGCAAGCCAGTGGCGGCATAGTCATGTATGACCAGACCGTCACGCAAAACGGCTCCATGGTTCCGAGCGCTACCTGGGTCGGCGGCACCATTCAAGGCTCGGTCGCGACAGGTGGTTCGGGTTGCGGCGTGCTGACGGTCACGAGCGGCTCGCTCGATTGGGGAATGGGGCTCACCGGAGGTTCGGCGAGATCTGGCGGTGCCGCGCTGCCATCGGGCGTCAAGCTCAACGGGCCGGACAATGGCGGAGGCATCGGCACTGGGAGAGGCGGCAACGGCACTTACAACATCAGCTATAACGGTGCGGCCTACAACGGCCCGTTCACGACGGTAGGCATCGCGCTGTCGCAATACCAAGTGCGCCACGATATCGTCTGGGGCCACACGTCGGGGGCAGGATCGGCGCCGGCGCACACGGTCATTCGCGATATTCAGGCGTTCTTCGACGCGAAGCAAATTCCCCACATCGACTTGGATATGACCTATGGCAAGTATCCGAGCAGCTTGGCGAGCTGGGCATCGACGAATATAACCGCGGGGAATAAATCGGGCGGTCGGTTACCGCACGAAGGGTGCGATCCTTTCTGGGCGCAGGGGGGCGGCGACACCTCTTTCGGCGACAAAGGGATCATGAACGGCGTCATGGCTGCGTGGCTGGGGATGCAGCGACTATTCCCCGCTACGCGTGGCGACGTCGGCTACGTGCAGGCGATGGAGATAGTCGCTCGGCGTAAGGCGGATGCCGGCAACTGCGCGCCGATGGCCTATTACGACCCGACAAAAGGCTATTTTCTCAGCGTTTACGACTCCCCGAACGCCTATTTCGACGTGTCCGGCAACCTGCCTTCGTACTTCACGCAAGGAGTGCCGCGGCTCACCGAAGTCGGCTGGAATATGTACGAAGGCACGATGCCGGCGCACCAGATCGAGTTCTTCGGCATTGTCTACAATATGACCGGTGACCGCTACCACTTGGACGGCACCGCCTCGCAAGCCAATTTCGGAATTCTGTGCCACGCCGTCCCCAACAGATCCGTTGCCGGCGATGGGCAACAGGACATAGTCCTGACGACGCAGCAGGAGACCCGCGCACAGTTCTGGTCATTGCGTCAGTTGCTCTACGGCTACGCGAGCGCACCCGATAACAGCTATTTCAAACGCTACCATAATAAGGCGATTACCCATCAGGCCGCCTGGAGCAATGCCAAAATTAACGGCACGAGCACGGCCGGCAACGCTCTGAACCCGACGAGCAACGAGACAGGCGGTTATTGGCCCGGCGCTTACGGATCGCATTGGGGAGGCTCTTACGGCAGGGCGTCGCAGCTCGAGCATGCTTACTCACTGCATGTGACCTCCTACGCGCTCGACCTGGGGTTCAGCGACTTCAATAGCCTAGCCGCTTATATGGAGTCCTTCCAGATCGAGATTGGCTCGCCGCATGTCGCAGAGGGCTACGACCAGCATGCGGGTTGGCAGCCCTATGACTGGACGTATTACACCCCCAACACGCAGAATTATTTCACGAATTTCGGTATCGATCCCTCGACCTCGGTCGTTCCCAACCCGGCCGACCCGGTATCGGCGGATAGCGATGGCAATAAGTGGTCCGGCGGCGACTACGGTGTAAACGGGCTGTGCGCCTACGCCGACGTAATTTCGTCATCGCCCTCGCCTACGCGCATGCGCGACGCAATGCAAATCTACGGCTGGTGTCTCGGCCAGAATTCGCTCTACGCACGAGCAAGCTCGGCCAAGGGTCCGATCTGGCCTGACGAATTCGGCGATTCCGGCTTCTTCACCGACGTCAAGATGTCGAAGCGGCCACGCTTGCCGGTTGGCACTTATGGCAGCTTTATCTACGCCGAAAACATCTTCATCGTGCCGCACAACGGCACTCGCATTACCTGCCCGAGCGCATCTGCGCCAGGGGCTAACGGCGCTATGGCGATCACCGGGCCTTATTGGCTGACCGCCTACGGCCCCACGGGCAGCGTCACGCTGAACGGCGACATAAACTATCCGGGCGTCATAACCTGCAACACGAGCGGTAGCAACAAAATCAACTGCGGCGGCCCCAACAATACCGGCACCGCGCAGACTTGGGCGCTTTGCGGCTGGGGCAATACCGGCCCAACGACGATCAATGATGGCAGCGGCGCGAATTATATGCGGTGCAGCCAAGGCGGCACGACCACCTGCCAGTTTCCGTCAAACATCAAGGGTTCGGGCCTCACGACTGAGATCGATAAGTTCCGCGTCGGAACCGATAAGATCAAGATTTCGTCCTCGTTCGGTATCGGGTCGGCGATCCTCGCGTCGGCGACCCCTGATGCGACCCATACTCACACGCTGTTGCATCTGACGTCGATCGGCAAAACAATCCAGGTCGACAACACCTGGAACGGCAACCCCGGCGCGACGATGCTCACGACAAACGACGTATCCACGTTCTGACGAACCAGCCTAGCAGCGTGAAAGGTCCGACAAGGTGTAGAGCGTCTGCAGCACCAGCACCTTGAACATGGATCGACGATCGCGAGCAGCATGGGGTTGCCGGCGAGCGCGTCGTGAACGTTTTGCGCCCACCGGATGCGCAACACCCCACCTCGAGCCGGATCTCGGTCTCGAGGGTCTTCTTGCCGAGCAGCCGCTGCAGTTGGCGAACCTGGCTGCAACGCCCGGTATTCGGAGGCGGCCACCACTTCCTCGCCCGCCCCGATCGCCGACAGCGCTCCCTCGGCGTAGAGCCGCCGCCAGGTGAACACTTGGTTCGGGGCGACCCCGTGCTGCCGCGCCACTAGCGACACCGACATCCCCGGCGCGTAAGTCTCCTGCACGATCCGCGCCTTCTCTTCCGCCGACCAGCGCCGTCGCCGCTGTACCGACGTAATGACCTCAACCCGCTCGATATTCCCAGTCATAGGCAATAGGCATACTCCTGGTTCTTAACCAAGGGGTAGGCCCTGTCCGGTGTTGAGGGGGCCGCTCCAGGCCTTTGCTTTTTTTGATAGTGTGCTGAAGGTTCAGCAATAAGGGGCCGCCTCGGCGGTCATGGCATGCTGGTGATGTCTGACGTCACCGACCCGTGTGAGGGGCACACCATGACCAAGGGCAAAGTTAAGGCGGAAACGATCGACCTGAAAGGGCTGTTGGCGCGGGACGAGGATTTCGTGCGGGCGGCGGTCGAGGCGATAGTGCAGGCCGCGCTCGAGGCGGAGATGACCGAGATGATCGGGGCCGCCAAGGGCGAGCGTACCGAGACGCGGCTGTCCGACCGCAGCGGGTACTACAGCCGGTCACTGGTGACTCGGGTCGGCACGCTGGAACTGCGAGTGCCGCAGGACCGGCTGGGGCGGTTCTCGACCGAGCTGTTCGAACGCTATCAGCGTTCGGAGAAGGCGCTGGTCGGGACCCTGGCCGAGATGTACGTGCAGGGCGTTTCGACCCGCAAGGTGAAGGCGGTAACTGAGGCGCTGTGCGGCCACAGCTTTTCGGCCAGCTCGATCAGTGCGATCAACAAGTCGCTCGACGAGAGCCTCAAGGCCTTTGCCGAGCGGCGGCTCGCCGAGAGCTATCCCTACCTGATCCTCGATGCGCGCTACGAGAAGGTGCGCGAGTCCGGGGTCATCGTCAGCCAGGCGGTATTGATCGCGGTCGGGGTCGATGCGGACGGTCGTCGCCAGATCCTGGCGGTCGAGCTCGCCAACCGGGAGAGCCGGTCGAGCTGGCGCGACTTTCTCTCAGGTCTGAAGGCGCGCGGCCTAGGCGGCGTCGAGTTTGTCGTCAACGACGATCATCCCGGCCTCGTGAAGGCGATCCGCGAGGTCTTGCCCGAGGCTGCCTGGCAGCGCTGTTACGTGCATTTCCTCAGGAACGCGCTCGACTACGTGCCGCGCAAGGTCGATGACGACTGCCTGCAGGAGCTGCGCTGGATTTACGACCGCCGCAATCTGGCGGAGGTACGGCGCGACATTGCCCAGTGGCTGAGCAAGTGGCAGGCCAAGTACTCCCGACTGTGCGACTGGGTCGAGGAGCACATCGAAGAGACGCTGACCTATTACCGATTACCGCTGCCGCACCACAAGCACTTGAAGTCGACCAACAGCTGGAGCGGTTGAACCAGGAGCTGAAGCGGCGGACCCATGTCGTGCGCATCTTTCCGAACGCCGAAAGCTGTTTGCGGCTGGTGCGCGCGCTGGCTGTCGAGATGCACGAGAATTGGCTCGAAGCCACCCGCTATCTCAACATGGAGCACTGGAAGGAGCAGAAGAAAGAGGCCCTGCGGGCCTTGGCCACCTGATGGCGGCCGGGCGCGGCGGCGCTGTGCTACACGGGGCTCCGCGCCGCCTCGCGCCCATCACCAGCCAGGCTCTTTTGCAGAACTTGACGCACACAACTCTTTTTTTGAACTGAAAATCTTGACCAGTGAGCGACCAAAGCGCGGCTGGTTGGTTCTAATCAGCCCGCTTGGCAGAAATCTAAATCTATTCCGGTGAGATCTCGTGTGTGAGCGCGTTCGCGAGATCTTGCCACGACAATCAGACGCGCTGCCGAGATCGTGAGCAAACGCCACGGTTTGCCGGCATCACACCGTGATAACAATCGGCCCTCACGCTTAACCCAGAATCCACCGGCCTCGGACAAGTATTGGATCAGAGTTAAGATCAAACACAAGCATGTCGAGATTAAATATATAATTCATGTCAAAGCGATCAATTTATGCGCGTTTAAACCTGAAAGATGCAAAACAGCTGGTACTCGATTTGAAAGGCGAGCTGTACCGCTAACGATTTTAATACTTGGGTAAGATTTTTACGAGAGGTTCACTCACGCGCAGCTTTGTGTAAGGACGGGCCCGATGGCCAGAAGGTTTTCTTCTTCCTTGATTAAAACAACCTCGGGTTCGCTCACCGTCAACGAGAATAGTGGGCTGACCTCAATTGGGATTCAGGGACCGACCGATACGATATACTTTCCGGACAGACTTGCCATTACCGTAACTGCTTTGCCCACGGATGGTACAATTTATTTAGCGGACGGAGTAACCAAGATCTACATTGGCGAGGTACTAACTGTCGCGCAGCTCACTACATTGCTGTTCAAGCCAACGTCGGGGCTTTTTGGGACAAGTTCAACATTCACGTACAAGGTCACCGACCCGTCTGGAACGAGCGCGACCGGGAGTGCGACCCTTTCAATAGCGCCTGACTCCGTGCCGCCAGTGACCACGGCTACCTCATTAACTGTAGCTGAGAATGCTCTGGCGACCTCGATCGGCATCGCTGCCCCGACCGATCCAAATTATTCCGGGTCCCAGCTAAAGGTGACCGTAACAGGGCTGCCGACCCCCGGCACAGTGCTTCTTTCCGACGGCTTGACCGCGGTCTCGAGCGGCGAGACTCTGACCGTCGCCCAGTTGACGGGCCTGATGTTCAAGCCCAAGGCGGGGACATTCGGCACAAGCTCGAGATTCACGTACAAGGTAACCGACCCCTCCGGCCTCAGCACCACCGGCACGGCAAGCCTTGCGGTCGGGCCGGATACGATGCCGCCTGTAACAACCCCGGCCACTTTAACCGTTGCCGGGAACAGCGCCGCGGCAGCTATAGGGATAGCTGCTCCGACCGACCCGAATTATTCCGCCACACAACTTAGTGTCCTAGTGACCGGGTTGCCCACAGATGGGACGGTTCTGCTGTCCGACGGCGTGACCACGGTGGCGAACGGCGAGACTCTGACCATCGCCCAGTTGACCGGCCTGATGTTCAAGCCAGCCGCGGGGGCGTTCGGCACAAGCTCGACATTTACCTACAAGGTAACCGACCCCTCCGGCCTCAGTAGCTCAGGGACCGCAACCCTTGCGCTCGGGCCGGATACGATGCCGCCTGTAACAACCCCGGCCACCTTAACGGTTGCCGGGAACAGTGCCGCGGCAGCTATAGGGATAGCTGCTCCAACGGACCCCAATTATTCCGCCGCACAACTTAGCGTCCTAGTGACCGGGCTGCCCACAGATGGGACGGTTCTGCTGTCCGACGGCGCGACCACGGTGGCGAACGGCGAGACTTTGACCATCGCCCAGTTGACCGGCCTGATGTTCAAGCCGACTGCGGGGACCTTCGGCACAAGCTCGACATTTACCTACAAGGTAACCGACCCCTCTGGGCTCAGCACCACCGGCACGGCAAGCCTTGCGGTCGGGCCGGATACGATGCCGCCTGTAACAACCCCGGCCGCTTTGACGGTTGCCGGGAACAGCGCCGCGGCAGTTATAGGGATAGCTGCTCCAACCGACCCCAATTATTCCGCTACACAACTTAGCGTGCTAGTGACCGGCTTGCCCGCAGATGGGACGGTTCTGCTGTCCGACGGCGCGACCACGGTGGCGAACGGCGAGACTCTGACTATCGCCCAGTTGACCGGCCTGATGTTCAAGCCAGCCGCGGGGGCGTTCGGCACAAGCTCGACATTCACCTACAAGGTAACCGATCCCTCCGGGCTCAGCACCTTAGGCACCGCAACCCTGTCGATTACGGCCGATACCGCGCCGCCGGTTACGACTGATCCTACCCTGACCGTCGCCCCCAATAGTGGCCCAACGCCTATTAGTATTCCGGCGCCCACTGATCCGAATTATTCTAGTTCGCAACTCACGGTCTTGGTAACGGGCCTCCCAGGAGACGGAACGATTCTGTTGTCAGACGGTGTGACCGCACTTAGCAGCGGCCAAACCTTGAGCGTTGCGCAGTTGACGGGCTTGATGTTCAAACCCACGGTTGGCCTCCAGGGACAAAGCTCCGCTTTCACCTACACGGTAACTGATCCGGCGGGTTTAACCGCGACCGGTGCAGAGACACTGGCAATCTCAGCGTCGTCCACCGGCAGCCTCTCAGCGGATGGCTCGACGTTGATGGCTGGTTCGGGCGGTAGCCTTGTAACAGCCGCCGGAACCTGGACGTTTAACACAGGGCTTAACAACGGCGGTTATGCGATCTCCTTGAACGGAATACAAGTTGGTGCCAGCCCTGGCACCTTAGAACTCGAGGTCGCACAAAACGGCAATATGTTTGCGTATAATGGAGGCAGTGCATGGTATGAATGGACCAACAATCAAACCTGGGTGGCAAGTAACCCAATTTCTTCAAACAATAACTCCCCTTCCTATTCCCCTATACCTCCCGTACTTCAAGCTTTTCAGCAAGCCAGTGTTGCTCGGTTCGAGTTACAAAACACCCAAACCACGAATCTGGCTGCCCACGAGATCAGCTTTAATGAGGTATTTGCGCTGGGCCAGGTGCCAAAGGCCAGCCAGCTCTATGCAGTGATCAATGGCGTCCAGTATGCCGTGCAGCTCGATGTGAAGACCTCCTATGCCGATGGCTCGGTCGAGAGTGGGATCGTCACCCTCGATGCCCCCGCGATCGCCGGTGGCACGACCTTGCAGGGCCAGCTGTTCCTGGGTTCCGGTGCCGCAGCTTCGGCCGTCAGCATCGCCAACCTGCCGGGCAGCGGCTACAATTTCATCGTCAATTTGACGATGCACAACAGCAACGGGACGACTACTCCCTATCAGCTGAATGCCGGGACCTGGCTGCAGCAGGCGTTGCAAGCAGGCAAAGTATCCTACTGGCTGCAGGGCCCGCAGACGACCGAAGTCCGCTTCGACGTGCCGATCAGCGGCTCTTTCCACGTGACCTTCGATATCACCGATTTTGCCGACGGGACAACCCGCACTGATGTTCAATTCAACAACGACTACGCCGAGCAGGCCGTCGGTGGTCAGGTCACCTATGATGAGACGATCACCCAGAACGGCTCGACGGTGTCGCAATACACAAGTCTTACCCAATACCAATACCAGACCCGGCAAGAGGTGTTCTGGAGCAACGGCGCGCCGCAGATCAACATCGTGCACGACATTGGCGCCCTCGAGAAGACGGGGGCCGTTCCCGGGTACAATCTTGCCTATAACCTGAACCTGATTGCCGGCGACAGCGCAGGCATGACGCTCGCTAATCTGGCGTCATTGATGGCTAGCTCCGGCTGGGGCGCGGCGCTTCCGGTTGATGGGGTCGACCAGTATATGCCGGACCCCGGCGGCCGACCCGATATCGGCCCGACCACCGGCCCGAGTGCGCTATGGCTGATGACCCAGGACCAGACTGCCGCCCAATATGCGCTCGGCTGGGCAGATGTCTCCGGCAGCGTGCCATGGCATTTCTATGACCCGACCACCGGCAACTATCTCAGCGTCGACCAGTATCCCCAACTATGGACGGATCCGCGTGGCGGGAATGGGCCACCGGGCGGGTTGACCCAGCAAATCGACATGACGAACAGCGGCTGGACCCCC
>DASTJZ010000203.1:0-2356 GCA_035716185.1 Candidatus Dormiibacterota bacterium | reverse complement strand
GACGGCTGAGCCGTACTTTTCCGCGCTTGTTCACAGCTCCGTGGCGAAGATCGCGACAGGAACGAGAAACATCGGCCAAGCACCGACCCAGAATGCGATGCCAACCGTAACGAGTACCAAGCCCAGGTACATCGGATTGCGCGTGACACTGAAAGGTCCGGACGTGACAAGCCTGCGATTTGCCGTCGAAATTGGATTGAGCTCCGTGCCCTCGCGCCGAAACAGCATAGCCGCCCGCACACACAATGTTACGATGGTAACTCAGTAGGTGCATGCCGAAATGACTTGGTAGTTTTCCCCCGGTAGCTCCTCGTGCAGAGGAGCGGCATGCAGAATATGACCGGGCTGATAGTGTTGATCGGCATTGTCGTGCTGCTGATCTGGTCGGGTGTCCGTCGTCTAATGCTTTGGGACAGATGGCTCGGACGGCTAACGGAGGCTTTGGCCCATCTGGGTTGGGATGTTATGCGGCTTGCTGCTGATGCATCAAGCGGCGTTGTTGGATTGTCTGACGTTTGATGCGTTCGCGTTCGAGCAGGATCGTCTGTGACCGGCCGAAGTAGACGTCGGCTGGGGTGAGATTGTTCAGGCTTTCGTGGTAGCGCCGAAGATTGTAGTGGCCGACGAAGGCGTCGATTTGCGCCTCGAGCTGGCCCGGCAGGTAGTAGTTCTCCAGCAGGATGCGGTTTTTCAGCGTCTGGTGCCAGCGCTCGATCTTGCCTTGGGTCTGCGGATGGCTCGGCGCGCCGCGGACATGACGTATGTCGTGGTCGGCCAGCCATTTGGCTAGATCGCCGGCAACATAGCTGGGCCCGTTGTCGGAGAGCAGCCTCGGACGATGCCGCACGCGCACCCGATCGCAGCCTGATGCGGTGAGTGCCAGCTGCAAGGTGTCAGTGACGTCGCTTGCCGCCATGGTGGTGCAGAGCCGCCAGGCGATGATGTAGCGGGAGAAGTCGTCGAGCACGGTGGACAGATAGAACCAACCCCAGCCGATCACCTTGAGGTAAGTGAAGTCGGTCTGCCAAAGCTGGTTCGGTGCGGTGGTCTTGCTATGGAATTCCTCGGCAGCGCTGATGACGATGAAGGCCGGGCTGGTGATCAGGTCATTCGCCTTGAGCAAGCGATAGACCGACGCTTCCGAGACGAAATAGCGTTCGCGTTCGGTAAAGCGTACGGCCAACTCGCGTGGCGACAGCTCCGGTTCCGCGAGCGCCAGATCGATGATGGCGGCGCGCCGTGCGTCGGGGATGCGGTTCCACACCCGATCAGGACGCGATGGCCGGTCGACCAGGCCTTCCGGGCTGTCGGCCCGATAGCGCGCGTACCAGCGGTAAAACGTCGCCGTCGGGATGCCGAGCTGCCGTAGCGTGCGGCGTGCCGGCAGGTGGGACTGCTCGACCAGACGGATGATTTCGAGCTTCTCGGATGCCGGATATCTCATGCGCGGTCGTCCCCATCCGCGATCATGCTTTTTTTGATCAAACGCAGTTCGAGCGCCTGCTCGGCCACGACCTCCTTCAGCGCCCGGGCTTCATGGCGCAGCATCTTCACCTCGTCGGTGGTTGCGGCGCGGGCCGTATCGCCGGCCAAACGGCGCTTGCCGGCTTCCAGGAACTCCTTGGACCAACTGTAATACAGGCTCTCCGCGATCCCCTCTCGGCGACAGAGAGCGGCGATGCTGTCCTCGCCGCGCAGCCCGTCCAGGACGATGCGTATCTTGTCCTCCGCCGAGTGGTGCTTGCGTGTCGCGCGGCGGATGCTGCGTACGACCTGCTCGGCTGAAGGCTTCGGCGGCCGGGCGGAGGATTTCTGGCTCATCTTCACTCCTTGACGGTTACGATGAGCCAGAAATCCTCCTTTGCCCAACCGCCTTAATCTGTCTCATAGGACCTGACGCCGGACAAGCCGTAGCCGACGGTGAACATCGGGTGAAGGAACACCCGCTGCAATCCGAGCTTGCTCTTGGTCATCATGGTCACGACGCCTTCCGCCACTTCCTGCGGCGATTGTGTCGGCACCACCAGGTGCAATTCCTGCCTACCCGCATCGTACCAGCCATTGGAGTTATCCGGTTCCAACGCTGCGGTGTCGCCTGATTGCGTTGTGTAGTCGTTAGTTAGCACCAGCCAGCCAGAGGGCGGATGCGCTAGATCGGTATCGATCGTGCCGGCGTGATACATACCCTGTGCACCGACATCGCCGTCGAGCGCGGGCTTCGGCCAGACCGGCTCGTGGTTGCGGTAAGTCGGGGAGATCGGCCCCTGTTTCATAGGTGAAAAAATGTCCGCGTCGTACGGCGTCTTGCCGCCGACGCGCACGAAGCGGGCGCTGCCCCAGGGATCGCGCTGCAGCG
>DASTJZ010000202.1:0-2445 GCA_035716185.1 Candidatus Dormiibacterota bacterium | reverse complement strand
CGACCTCGTCACGCTCGATCGCCTCGCCGGTGTCGCGGTCGACAGGTTGAAGTGCAATCCGGGTTGCCGGTCCTACCTCTTCGGGCTCCTCGGCCTCAATATCCAGCCGTTCCCTATTCGCACGGCTCGCTGCCCGCGATGGCACCTCATCTTCCTCTTCCGATTCCATCGACTCCGGTCGTTTGCCACCCGGCACCCAGACCTGATGCAGCCGGATTGATTTCGTGCGGGTCGTCGCCGGCGACAGGTACACCGGGCACGACACCAAACTGAGGCGGAGAAAGCCCTTCCAGCTTGCCCGCGGCATGTTGAAGCTCCGAATGCTTTTTTGCTCCCGGATTCAACGGTACGCAGCGCCTATCATTCAACGCATCAGTAGAATTGGGGGTTGGACCATGTGGCTGCACGGAAAGCACCTCGTGCTGGGTGCCTGCCTTGTCCTTGCCTTGGCATTTCCTGCAATGGGCCAGCAGCGCCCGCAAGAGCCTCCGCCGGATCTTCCCTGTGACGCGTTTGGAAAGAACAACGATGGCGAGTGGGTCGCCAAGCGCAACATCACGGTTCCAGCGGCTTTCGGCATGGTGCAACTCAAGGCCGGCCAGGTGGTGGACGAGGATTTGCAAGATCGATTGGACGCTCAGTGCAAGTAGCCGCGCAGCCGAAGTTCTGCGCACCAGGGCCGCGATCACGTCTTCAGTAGGTCCATCGTCCTGTCGTCCACCCGCCCTGCACAATAAGCATCGAGCGCCCGTCGGAAGAGACTGCCGTCGTCGTCCGAGGCCAGCGCGAAAAGCGTCATCGACGACCGGAACTTGATGTCGTCAGGTGATCCGAAGATTTCGTGGAGCGACTTGCCCTGGGTCGCCAATACCGCCTCCGTGCAGAGATGGAGCCGTGGCCCCAGCAGCGGGTGCGCCAGATACGCGCGTGCTTCTGCAAGAGAGCCGATGCCGTAGAATTGGGCCGTCGGCGACACTCCAAGGCCGCGCAGCTGCGGAAAGATGAACCACATCCAGTGGCTGCGCTTTCGGCCGGCCTTGAGCTCGTGAAGCACAGTCTCCCAGACAGACGCTTGCGCCGTCACGAAGCGCTCCAGATTGAAGAGGTCGGTATTGGCTTTCGGCGTCGCGGTCATCGGGGTTCAGTGGACTTCAGGGATGTGCTCCGGAAGATCCTTCTATTAGCGATACGCAGCCCCGTTGACGGATAGCGAATTATTGCCGAGCCGAGACCATTCCAAAATGCTCGTCGATGATGGCGAGATTCCGCAAGTTCGCCTTCCAGACCACATCGAGCAGATCCCCTAGCAACGGCAAGGTGCCAAGCGCCGCCTCGACCGCGACATTCCCGAGCATCCGAATGATCTTCCGCCGAGGTAGTCCCAGCTGCATTGCCTCGAAGACGATAAAGAGCGAGATCAGAGTCAGGAAGGCGTCGCCAGCACCGGGTGCCAGCCCAATGACAGTGTTGAGGCCGAAGCGGAAGCGCGTGCCAGGGACGCGGCCTATGGCGTCGATCAGCCATGCCAGCCGCCGCAGCCGTTCGATCTTGCCGAGCGGCACGGCGCGATTGCGGTACTGCCAGGTGAAGGCGGTCATGGTGAAACAGCACCGGCGCCGCGAGAGCGCCGGCATCTGTGATCGGAGTTTCAGTTAGACGCGACCGACCTGCCAATACTCGTCGACGCGCTCGGCGTAGGAGCGAGTCTGACCAGTTCGGCTGCGCATTCGACGTGAAGCGCGGCGCCTTCTCCAGGCGAGCGCGATCGGCGTCGATGACGTAACCGCCCATATTCACGTCATACGTCAGTGAGTGCCACGGCACCGGACTATAGCTCTCGCCAATCCCGAGAAAGCCGCCGGTCGACATGACCGCGTACTCCACCTGTCCGCTGATCTTGTCGATCATCAAGTGATCGATGGTGCCGAGATTGTCGCCATTGCGATTGTAGACCGTAGTCCCGTCCACCTTGTCTGACGAAATCAGGCGGTCGGTCTCGTCGGTTTCTCCAGTGCGGGACATATTGTCGGATTGCATTGTGCCTCCTGAGAGTTGTTTTCAAAATAGAACGCACGTGCAGGAGTGCCGTTCTCGTACACCCGCTTCAGGAGCGCGGCCCGATCCTTCTTCAACCCAACGAGCGCATGCGCTCCGAGGATCATTCATGGAGGCAGCCAACCCTGCTCTGACGCGGCGATTTGCCCTGCAACAGTTCCGCGAAGTCAACGTTACGTTCGGTATGTCCGATGACGCTCATCAGCCGTGCCTTTCCGCTGAGCAGTACCGAGCACGCGCCACGCTGATTCGCTACACCGCGGAGGCCGTGAGAAGTGCGTTGTTGCGCTGCGACCTGCTCGAAATCGCGAAGCAATACGATAAACTCGCCGAGAGCACGGACGCCGAGCGACGATCAACAGATCACGAGACCTATAATGATTGTAAGAT
>DASTJZ010000201.1:0-3738 GCA_035716185.1 Candidatus Dormiibacterota bacterium | reverse complement strand
AACACAGTTGCCGCCGGTAGGACCGGGCGAGGCTTCGCGCGTTCGAAGACCCCGCTCAACCCTGGGCGATCTGGTATTTGGCAAAGATTGCCTCAGCCCGCTTGAACAGTTTACTCCGTCGAGATGCCGACACCGATCTGTTGCACGACCCTCCTGCCTAGCCCGGATTTCTGATACCTTTGGGAGCGATTGAAGCGACAACAGCGGCACGCGCGCTCGATCGCCGCCGCATAGAGCGCCCGGCTTACAGAGCCGTAGCTTGGTGCAGTTCCGGCGATCGGCGCTGGCGAGGTTTCCCCGCGGGAGCGACTACGTGCGCCCGGCGTGGTCGAACCGGAATGTGTATCGCGAGATGAACGACACTGCCGACAAACGGCATTCATGACCAATCTGCATGCGCTGAAGCGGGTGGCGTTAAGAACTACACCTCGGCGGTCGCTCGGTGATCGGCTCGCCAGCGCGTCAAGTCGTCGAGCAACGTGGGGGCTCTGTCGATTGGCGGGGCTCACACTGTGAAACGACAACCAACCGGAACCCAACGCCGAAGCGCCGAAAATCCGAAGCGATCGCGGAGGGCATGTAGGCGCCCTGGCCCGATGGTGGTGGCTGAGCGATCGGCTGGCTTGCTACCCGTTATGGCGCGCTATTGGTCCATGCCGGGGAAAGGAACCGAAACTTTGCAGACTCTGCGCTGGAGGGATGCGCATTCCGGTGATTGTGATCGGCCATTCCGGTCGAAGGTGATCACTGATTCCGGTGATCGTGATCACGTCGTAACGCGGCCGACAGAGTCGACGTGAGGGTCGCGGCAATCTGCGCCGTCGACACGAATATAGGTTGCATAAAAAGGGTGGTGCCGGTCAAGCAGCAGAGGATCGTCCACGGAGTCCACGGAGGGGACCCGCGCGCGACGCGTAGTGCCCTCACGAGCGACGGAGCGGCGCGCGTGGGGAGGCGCTGTGGGCCCCCGTGGGCGATCAAGCGCACGGGCGTTCATGCAGCGGGGCTTTCGCTGGCGACCAGGCGTCGGCGCAGCGATGGGCCTTTGAGATCAATACGATGGGCGCGATGGATGATCCGGTCGAGAATGGCGTCGGCCAAGGTGGGATCACCAATCACCTCGTGCCAGCGATTGACGGGGAGCTGGCTGGTGATCAGCAGGGATCCCCTGTCGTAGCGATCGTCGACGATCTCGAGCAGATCGCGGCGCTGCTCGGCATTGAGCGGTTCCGGCCCCCAATCGTCGATAATCAACAGGCGGGTGCGTTCGAGCGCGTTCATCAGCCGCGGGAGCCGACCTTCGCCGCGCGCCTGGGCGAGATCGGTGAACAGGCGCGAGGCGCGCTTGTAGAGCACCGAGAAGCCCTCGCGGCAGGCCTTGTGGCCGAGAGCGCAAGCCAACCACGACTTGCCGATGCCGGTCGGGCCCACCAACGCCAGATGATGATGGTCTCGGATCCACTGGCAGGTCGCAAGCTGGAGAAAGAGGGCACGGTCGAGGCCGCGGTGGGCGCGGAAATCGACGTCCTCGACGACGGCAGACTGGCGCAGCCGGGCCTCACGCAGGCGGCGGGCGAGCCGCTTGTTCTCGCGGCTGGTCGCCTCGCGATCGATGAGCAGCCCGAGCCAATCCTCGCGACAGAGTTCGCCGGCATCGGGGGCATTATGCAGCTCGAGAAAGGCATCGGCCATGGCGGTGAGGCCGAGCGCGCGCAGGCGCTCGACGGTAGGATGGATCAGCATCGCATCTCCTCGGGTCAGTGGTAGTAGCCGGGCCCGCGAATGTTCTCGTGGATCAGCAGCGGCGGCTCGGCGGGGCCGGCGGGAGCGCGCTCGCGGCGGTTCTTCAGGATGGCGGCGACCGAGGTGTAGGACCGGGTGCCGAGCACCAGCGCGCGGGCGCAGGCAGCGTCAACCCGTTCGGCGCCATAGCGCTTGACCAGTCGCAGAATGCCGACGCAGGAGCGGAAACCCTGCTCGGGATGAGGCCGCGAGCGCAGGATGACATCGACCAGCACGGCGGCGTCGGGGCCGACGGCTTGGGCCTCATGGCGGATGCGCTCGTGGGTCCAGTCGCGATAGCGCCGGTGGGCGGAGGGCATGTGCTCGGGGACGGTGGTCGGCCGATGCGGGCGCAGGCTGCGGCGATGGCTGGCGACCCGTTTGCCGCGATGAAAGATCTCGATTGTCGCGACGGTGATGCGCGCCTCGACCTCCTGGCGGAGCAGCTGATGCGGCACGCTGTAGTAATGCTTGGCGATCTCGACGTGATAGTCGAGGCCGACCCGGCAGCGCTTCCACTCGGCGTACTCGTAAGCCAGCGGCGGCAGTGACCTGAGCGCCGGTTTGTCGAGCTGCTGGAAGAGCGCTCGCCGGCTCATGCCCCAGCCGCGCATCTGGCGATCGTTCAGTTCGTCGAGCAGCGCCCGGATCGCGGCATTGAGCTCGGCCAGCGAGAAGAAGCGTCGATGCCGCAATCGTGCCAGGATCCAGCGCCCGACGACCTGCACGCCGACTTCAACCTTGGCCTTGTCGCGTGGCTTGTAAGGGCGCGCCGGAACAATGGCGGTGCCGTAATGCCGGGCCATGTCGGCATAGGTCCGGTTGACCATCGGCTCGTGAAAGCAGGCCTTGGTGATCCCGGCCTTGAGATTGTCGCTGACCGTCTGGCAGGCGACGCCGCCGAAATAAGCAAAGGCGCGGACATGCGCCGCGATCCAATCCGGTAGCTTCTGGCTCCACACTGCCTCGGCGTAGGTGAAGCTCGACGCGCCCAGGACAGCGACAAAAATCTGGACCGGGATGATCTCACCGGTGAGGCCATCGACGACCTCGCCGGTTCGGCCGGCGAAGTCGACAAACAGCTTCTCGCCGGCGATATGGGTCTGGCGCATCGTCGGCTGCAGCCGGCCCGCCCAACCCCGGTAGAGATCGCAGAACCAGGAATAGCCGAACCCGTCGGGCGCGCCGGCCCGGTACTCCTCCCACAGCAGTGCCAGGGTCACATTGGGGCGGCGCAGCTCTCGATGCACCCAGGCCCAGTCGGGCGTCGGGCGCTGGTCCGCGGCGATCGCCGGTGGCGGCGGGAACAGCAGCGCTTCCAGCTGCGCGTCGTCGACATCTTCGGCCAATGGCCAGCTCACGCCGGCAGCGCGAGCGCGGCTGAGATAGCCGCTCACCGTCCCCTGGCTTAGCCCCAGGCTCTTGGCAATCGCACGCTGCGGCAGCTCGCTGGCAAACCGCAGTCGCAAAACTTCGCGGATCTGGCGCATCGACACTCTCTCGGCCGGCATCTTGTTCCCCTGCTGTTCGGCAAAGGAGCAAGCCTACCTTCGGTTGAAAGCTGTCGACGACGCGGGCTGCTATACCCTCACTTCCGCCTGATCACCATCATTAGAATCGATGATCACCTTCGACCGGAATCCGTGATCACATTCCACCGGATTGGGTGATCATCTTCCACCGGAATCCGTGATCACGTTCCACCGGAACACGCACCGAAACACGACCTTTGCAATGACGCATCTGCGCGGGCGCGAGTTCGCACAGGACTCGCTGCTGGAGCAAAGCGGATTCGAACTGATGGTCCCGCTCGCCGAGAACGTCCCGCGACTGAGCTTGTTTGAGACCGAAGCTTTCGCGGGGCGCAATCGCGCGGATCTGGGGGGGAGGGGCACGGGAAAAGCCGAGGAACAACCCCATGCGCTGCGAAAACGAACAACAACTCGCCACCCCGAC
>DASTJZ010000200.1:0-12517 GCA_035716185.1 Candidatus Dormiibacterota bacterium | reverse complement strand
CGGTGAGTACCTCCTGACGCTCGATGCCGATGGCTCGCATGATCCAGCGGTGCTCGCTGATTTATGGACCGCCCGCCAACTCGGCGAGGTTGTGATCGCGTCGCGATACGTCGAGGGCGGAGCCGCCGCTATGCCAGGCTGGCGCCAGCTCCTGAGCCGGATGCTGAACGCCGCCTTCCGGCGTGGCCTCTCCCTGCCGGTGCGCGATCGCATTACGGCTGCGCATATCTGCCCACATATCTGCAGGGCAAAGGCTTCGCCATCGAGGCGATCGACTACGTCGGCGGCTCGGAGATGATCTTTATCCTGAAGAAGCTGGCGCCGATGGCGTCACCGGTCGCCGCCCGGTCGATTCAGACGGCCCTCCACGGCCGGCGATCTGGACAACCAGCCTCGTCCGCCTCTCGCTCATCCTCGCTCATCGATGATCGATGTGCTGCTCGAAGATCTCCCGAATCTGCTCCGGGGATGCGTTCATTTGGTCGACGAAATAGCCGCCGTCATAATCCAGCCCCTTCGCCCGTAAGAACCCAGCCCCTGGGTGGCGCTTCATCACGGCGACCCCGGGCTTCAGTCGATAGGCGAGCACGGTGCGGCCGCCACCCTTGACCAGCGCGACCGCGTCGATCTCATCCCAGGGCAGCTGCGGACTCTTCCCTGATCGCCGGAAGATCACGCCATCATCGCTGAACTCGAAACGGGGCCGCACCGGACCGCGCATGGCCAGGAACCCAATCGCCGGGGCGGCAATGGCGGCCCAGCCGATTCCGCGGCCGGTTAGCAGGAGCAGGATTCCCCCAACTTCGGTCACCGTCGCCAGCGGCAAGAACAGCACCCAGGGAAAGCGCGCGTTGATGATCTTCACGTGACGACCCGGACGCCTCCCGGAATCATCTCGGCGCGCAGCACGTTGCCCCGATAGACGTCGCCGTCGACCTCGTGCCATTGCACGTCGGGCGCCTTGATCTCCACCGAGCGCGCCTTCCGCTGCAGGATACGTGCGCTGTCCGGATGCTGGCGCAGCAAACTCCACAGTACCTCGGCGCGCTCGCGAGCATTACGTGGTCCGTAGACGCAGACGTCCATCCAGCCGTCGTCGATCGCGATATTCGGACCGAAGCGGAATGGTGACGCCCCGAGCATGCCCGCGTTCACGATCAGCACGACCACGGCGGTGAGGTGGATCTCGGCGCCATCGGCACGGATGGTGCATTCGAAGAGGGGCGCCTGGGGCAGCCACCAGGCACCGGCGATCAGGTAGGCCGCGCGGCCCAGCCAGTACTTCAGGACGCGTGGGGTGGAACGCATCACCATGGCGTCGAAGCCGATGCCGGCGGCCAACGCGGAGTAGCCGTCGTTGACGCGCACCAGGTCGATCGGCCGGGTGGATGGATAGCGTTCGAGCGCACGGCGCAGTGCGGGGCGCCAGCCAGCGGGTAGCCTGAGCTCGCGAGCCACGATGTTCGCCGTTCCGCGCGGCACGATGCCCATCGGCAGATTTCGCTGGTGGGCAGCAGCCATCACCTCGGCGACGGTCCCGTCGCCCCCGGCGGCGAGTACGAGGTGAAACTCCTGCCGCGACAGCGCGGCCCCAATTGTCTCGACGTTCGGGCCCTCGCTGGTCTCCAGCACCATCGCTTCCCAACCCAGCGCGCCGGCCAGATCGAGCAGCCGGCGCCCGAAATCGGCACCGGTTCGGGGAAGCGCCGGATTGACGACGAACAACGCGCGGCGGCGATCGGCGCCACTCAATCGCCGGGGGTGAGGAACATCAACCGGCGGCCCGCCGGGTCACGCGGTCGTGCGCGTCGTCGATATGGGGGTGGCCTTCCGGCTGCACGCAGAACACATCACCAGGCCGGCACACGAAACTCTCGAACTGGATGGTGGTGTGTTCGATGTTGAAGTCATGCGCCAGGACTTCCCTGACCTCGGCCAGGATGTCCTGCGCCTGCGCGACCCGCTGATCCTCAATCAAGAGATGCGCGCTCATCGCCCGCCGCTGCGAACCGAGCGACCAGATGTGCAGGTCGTGAAGCTCGCGCACGCCAGGCACCTGACGGACGGCATCGATCACCGCGTCGGTCTGCAGATCTGCGGGAGTCGACTCCAGCAAGATATCGACCGCCGCCGCCAGTACCCGCCAGGCGCTCCACGCGATTAGCAGCGCAATGGACAGGCTCAGGATCGGATCGATCGCGAGCCAGCCGGTGAGCGCAATCACCACGCCGCCCACGATGATTGCCGCTGACGCCCACGCGTCGCCCCACGCGTGCGCCAGCGCGCTCTTGATGGTGAGGTCGCGCTCCATCGATCCCAGGTACCGAGCGATGAACACCGAGGCCAGCAGGCCGACCACCGCGGCAGCCGCCATCAGTCCACCACGAATTTCACCGGGTTGCTCGAGCCGGCGGATCGCCTCGACAACGATGGCGATGACGATGGCGGCGAGCAGGACCGCATTCAGCAGCGCCACCAGGATGCCGACCCGGTGATAGCCGAAAGAGCGCCGGGCACTGGCCGGCCGCTGCATCTGCAGCATGGCGAAGGCCGAGAGACCCAGCACGATGAGGTCCGTCACGACGTGGCCGGCGTCACTCAGCAACGCGAGGCTGTGCGCCCAGAGCCCTCCGGCAATCTCGACAACCAGGACGACGGTGGTGAGCAAGAACGCCAGCCGCAAGCGATCGGCAGCGCTCGATCTGGCAGCGATATTTCTCACTGGCACTATCTTATGGCGCATCTCCGATCAATCCCACGACCTTGCGTTCACGCCGGCGACCGGTTCCCGGCTGCACTCCATGGATCACGACTGCCGGCGCCACCCGGTCTCCCAACTCTTAGGGCATTTCAGCGCGATCAAGGCGTGCCGATGCTCGAATGGCTCCAGCGACGGACTGACTGGGACTAGCGCTAGGCTGGTGCGCAATGCCTGACCCGCTCGAGGACCGCGATCGGCTGTCGGCACTGCTGGCCCAGGCCGCTAACGCGGCCCGCGCCTACCTGGCCGGAATCGACGAACGACCGGCGGGCGGCGGACCGTCCAGGGATGC
This sequence comes from Candidatus Dormiibacterota bacterium, assembly GCA_035716185.1. GTDB lineage: Bacteria > Chloroflexota > Dormibacteria > CF-121 > CF-121 > CF-13. The sequence goes on along the minus strand of DASTJZ010000200.1, from coordinate 9,464 downwards.
GGCCGTGTTGCGCTTCGCCGGAAGCCTGCCAGATGCGGGCGATGGCAGCCTGGCCACCGTCAGTCGGCTGGTCACCGATGGGATCGAGGCGGCGACGAATTCGGCCGGCCCCCGCTTCTTCCATTTCGTCACCGGTGGTTCGACGCCGGCAGCGCTCGCCGCCGACTGGCTGGCGTCAACGCTGGACAACAACGCGGGGCTCTGGGTCAGTTCACCACTCGGCTCACGACTCGAGCAGATCGCGGTCGCCTGGCTGAAGGAGCTGTTCAACCTGCCGCCCGAATGGGCGGGTGTGCTCACGACGGGCGCGACGATGTCCAACTTCACGGCGCTGGCGGCGGCTCGCCAGTGGTGGGGCGAAGAACAGGGAATCGACATCGCCAGCCGCGGCATGAGTGGCCTCCCCGCGGTTCCGGTCCTGACCAGTGGCTTCATCCACGCCAGCGCCAAAAAAGCGCTGAGCATGCTCGGCATCGGCCACGCCATGGTGCGAGTCTTCTCCGAAGACCCGGTAGGCCGGATGGACCTGGTTGCGTTCGAGCGCGCGCTCCAACAGCTGGAGGGCGCCCCGGCCATCGTAATCGCAACCGCGGGTGAGGTAAATGCCGGAGGTTTCGATCCGATCGAGGCAATGGCGGAGCTGGCGCACCGCTACCACGCGTGGCTGCACGTCGACGGTGCGTTCGGGCTGTTCGCGCGGGTGTCGCCCCCCATCGCCGAGCTCGCCCGCGGTGTCGACCAGGCGGACTCGGTGATCGCCGACGGGCACAAGTGGCTCAACGTGCCGTACGACTGCGGCTTCGCGTTCGTCCGCGAAGGCCGGTTGCTGACGTCGGTGTTCGGGATGGGCGCGCCGTACTTCCCAGTCGCAGAGGCCGAACATCCCGACTTCCTCTACCTTGGTCCCGAGATGTCGCGGCGAGCGCGCGCTCTCGCGGTCTGGGCGACGCTGGCCGCATACGGTCGCTCCGGCTATCGGGCGATGGTCGAGCGGCACGTGTCCTTGGCACGCCGGGTCGCCGAACAAATCCGCGCCGCGACAGACTTCGAGCTGCTGGAAGAACCGCGACTCAATGTGATCTGTTTCCGCTACCGGCCGTCGGGCATACCAGACGGCGAACTTGACGGACTGAATCGACGTCTTGGACAGGCGGTCCTGGCCGACGGCCGTGTCTACTTCGGCACCACGGTCTATGCGGGAAAGGTTGCCTTTCGACCGGCGATATCGAACTGGCGCACCACGGAGGCTGACGTCGATGCCATCGTGTCAGTCACGCGCGAACTGGGACAGCAGACGCTCACCGGTGTCGCATAGACATCAGGTAAGGGCCGCCGCCAGCGGAAGATAGAGTTCGCGGAATCGCCGGTAGGGCTCGAGATACCGTTCACTGGCGTCCGACGGGGCAGCAACCTGGATCGGAGGTGCCGCCAGTACCGCGACCTGCTGGGCATCGGGCCAGGTGCCGAAGCCAACGCCGGCAAGCAGCGCCGCGCCGAGCGCCGACACCGCCGTCGTCGGGGTGGCATACAGCGGCTGCTCGAGGACATCGGCCACCAGCTGGCGCCAGCGCGGATCGAAGCTGCCCCCGCCTGCGAGTCGTAGTTGCTTTGCAGTGACCCCAGTGGCAAGCAGCGCCTCGAACCCCTGCCTGACCGCAAAGGCGACCCCCTCCAGCGCGGCGCGAAGCAGATGGCCACGCCCGTGCTCGAGCTGAAGACCCACCCAGGCGCCCTTCGCGTTGGGATCGAAATAGGGAGTCCGTTCGCCGGTCAGATATGGAAGAAAGACGAGGCCGTCGGCTCCGGGCGGAACTGCAAAGGCCTCGCCATAGAGCTCATCCCAGGTCACGCTGAGAGTCTTTCGCACCCACTCGAGCGCGATCCCGGCATTCTGCATCGCCGCCATCCCGTACCAGTGATCGGGCGCGGCCGCGCGGTAGAGGTGCGTTCTCGCCGTCGCATCGACCGCCAGTCGATCGCGCGGCGCCACCACCTGCGCGCCGGTGCCGACGGTGAGCTGCACCGGGCCTGGGTCGAACAGGCCACCCGCGAGCGCCGCCGCCGCCGTGTCGGCCGCACCACCCACCACCGGAAGGTTGGGCCGCAACCCGAGATGACGCGCGGCCGCGGTGGTCATGACGCCGCAGATCTCGACCGATTCACGGATCGGCGCGAGGAAGTCCATCCGCAGGTCGAGTGCCTCGATCACGTCCGTCGCCCAGTAATCGGTCGTCATGTCGTAGAGCAAGGTGGCGGAGGCATCGCTGGGCTCGGTGGCGGCCTCCAGGATCAAGCGCAGCCGCAACCAGTCCTTCGGTTGCAAGGCCCATTGCGCGCGCCGGTAATGCTGCCGCTCGTGCTGGCGCAGCCAGAGCAGGGTTGGCCCCGCCATGCCGGCTGCCGGGGGGTTGGCCAGCCGGCGCTGCGCGTCGCTGCTGAGCTCGCTGTACATCGCCAGCTCGCTCCTCGACCGCGTATCCGCCCAGAGGATCGCCGGCCGCACCGGTTGGCCGGCGTCATCACTGAGGACCACGCCGTGCATCTGGCCCGACAGGCCAACGGCGGCGATATCGTTGGCGTGTCCGGCCGCCGCTTCGGCCACCGCGATGCCGGCGGCATCCCACCAGGCCTCGGGGTCAGCCTCGGCCCAGCCGGGCTCGGGGGTCGAGACGCCGTAGGGTGCCGAGGCGCTGCCCACAATGGCGCCATCGACGTCGAGCACGAGCGCCTTGAGCGAGCTGGTTCCTAGGTCGAGACCGAGGAACACAGCGCGCCCTCCCAGGGCTCGAGCTCGAGCTGGCCACTGATCCGCTCGCCATCCCGCGTCCGGCTCGTATCGATCAGGATCCGGCCGGCGTGTCCGGCGATTCGCACCCGCTGGTCGGAGAGGTTGAGCGCAACGGTCGTGCTGCTGCCACGCTTCCAGCTCCAGACTCCAGCCGGAGCATCCAGCTGCTGGTAGTCGCCCGACCGCAGGTCACGCGACCCCCGCCGTATGGCGATGAGGTCGTGCACGAGCGACAGGGTGGATCCTGGATCAGCCCGCTGATCGGCCACGTTGCGTCCGGCCGCGTCACCGATCGGCAGCCATGGCCTGACGGCGGGCTCGGTGAAGCCCGCGCCCGGGGCATTTTGCCACGGCATCGGCGTCCGTTCGGGATCGCGGCCGCGAGACTTGGGCCAGTGTCGTTTGCCGACCGGGTCCTGCAAATCCTGCTTGAGAATGGGCGTGTCTGGCACGCCGATCTCGTCACCGTAATAGAGGACCGGTGTCCCGCGTAACGTCAGCAGGCTCAGCAGCGCGCAGCGCAGCTTGCGCTCGTCGCCGCCGGCCCAACGCGACATCACCCGCGACACATCGTGGTTCGAGACCGTCCAGACGGGCCAGCCCACATCCGGGATGACGAGCTCGCTCTCCGCGACCACCTCGGCGAGGGCGCCAGCTTTGAACGGTGCGTGGACGTAGGTGAAGTTGAAGGCCAGATGCAACTGGTCGCCGGTGCCGTAGAAACGACCCATGGTCCGGACGTCGAGTACGTAGGTCTCACCGAGCAGGATCCGCGGAGGATCGTAGGTATCGGCCAGCCGGCGCCAGTGCCGCAGGACGTCGTGTACCTCTGGCCGCTCGACGTTGTAGACGGTTCGCTGCCCGTGTGCCCGCACGTGCGGCGGGTCGTCCGCGGTCGCCACCGGGTTATCGCGCAGCTCCCGGTCCTTGACGATGCCGTGGGCGACGTCGATCCGAAAGCCGGCGACGCCACGATCGAACCAGAAGCGATAAATCTCGTCAAAGGCATCCCGCACTTCCGGGTTCCACCAATTCAGGTCCGGCTGCTCCGGCAGGAAATTGTGCAGGTAGTACTGGCCGGTCGCCTTGTCGAGCGTCCAGGCCGGTCCGCCGAAAGCGCTCAGCCAGTTATTCGGATAGCCACCGTCGGGTTTAGGGTCCGCCCAGACGTACCAGTCGCGATGCCGAGCCGTCCGCGAACTGCGAGCATCGATGAACCATGGGTGCCGGTCGCTCGAGTGGTTCGGCACGATGTCGAGCACCAACTTGATCCCGCGGTCGCCGGCGGCCCGGATCAATGCGTCGACGTCGCCCAACTCGCCAAACATCGATTGCACGCCGCAGTAATCGGCGACGTCATATCCGAAGTCGGCGTCGGGCGAAACGGTGATTGGCGTCAGCCAGATGGCGTCGACGCCCAGCCACTCGAGATAGTCGAGCCGGCTGATGATCCCAGGCAAATCCCCAATGCCGTCGCCATTCGAATCCTGGAACGAGCGAGGATAGATCTGATAGATGACGCCATCGCGCCACCAGCGCGAATCGGGCACGGCGTCATCCTAGTCGAGGGAGCGATGAGTTCTGGTCGCCGGGCCGGTCTATAGCATCGGAACCATGACCAAGGAGAACAACATGAGTGAAATTCAGCAGCGCGTGCAGGAGGCGATCGATCGCCTCATCGACTCCGGTGCCGAGCGGGGCCTCCAGGTCGCCGTTTACCAGGGCGGCAAGCAGATCGTGGACGCCGCAGCAGGGCTCGCGGATCACGCAAGCGGGCGCCGATTCGAATCGGGCACACCGGTCTATTGCTTCTCGGTCGTAAAGGCCGCCGCCTCGACCATCGCCCACATCCTCGTCGAGCGTGGCGCCTTCACCTACGAGACGCCGGTCGCCAGGCTGTGGCCGGAGTTTGGGGCCCGCGGCAAAGAGGCGGTGACGATCCGCCAGGTCCTCAACCACACGGCCGGCGTGCCGCAAATCCCTCCCGACACGACCATCGAGGACCTCTGCAATTGGGACAAGATCTGTGCTGCGATCGCCGACCAGGAGCTCTGGTGGGAGCCCGGAACCAGGATCGGGTATCACGCCTACACCTTCGGCTACATCGTGGGTGAGGTCGTCCGTCGCGCCACCGGCAAGCGGATCTCCCAGCTGCTGGAGGAGGAGATCGCCGGTCCGCTCGGCATCTCGCGAGAGATCTACTTCGGCATGCCCATCGCCGAGCAACCGCGGCTGGCGCGGTTGGAGGATGCTCCGCCGGATCCGCAGATGATGGCTGCGATGGCGAACATGCCCAAAGACCTTCCGATGTTCAAGGCCGCACCCATGAGCCTGATGCCGAACGCGGCGATGGGTAACCGATCCGACGTCCTGGCGGCGGACATCCCCGCCGGCGGCAAGACATCGGCGCGAGCCATCGCTCGGATGTATGCGGCGTTGCTCGGTCAGGTCGACGGGGTGCGCCTGCTTTCAGCCGAGCGGCTGCACGAGGCAACCGCGGTCTCGGCGAGTGGAGTCGACCAGGTCTTCGGCATGCCGACCACCTGGGGACTCGGCTACTCCATCGGCCGGCTCGGCTCGACCCCGGAAGACTCGCCGACGGCGTTCGGCGTGGGCGGGGTCGGTGGCAGCTTTGCCTACGGCGACAGCGCCAACGGCATCGCGTTGGCGCTGACGAAAAACCGGATCAGCCCGGATTTCGGCACGGCGACCCAGGTCGTCGGGCTCGTCAACGACCTACTTGGTGTTGCTCGTGTGCCCGTTCGGTGAGTAGCCGGCCACCATCGTCTTGACCGACGGCTCGATGATCGCGTCGATCAGCCCGTAGTCCTTCGCCTGGGGCGGCGTCATGAAGAAATCACGCTCGATGTCCCGCTCGATTTGCTCCCGGGCCTGACCGGTGTGCTCAGCGTAGATGCCAATGACGATTTCCCGCATTCGCAGGATCTCGCGAGCGTGGATCTCGATGTCGCTCGCCTGACCCTGCATGCCGCCGAGAGGCTGGTGGAGGACGATCGAGCAATGCGGCAGCGAGAAACGCTTTCCCCTGGCGCCGCCGACGAGCAGCAGCGAAGCGGCGCTGGCCGCCATGCCGGTGCACAGGGTGCTGATCGGCGGTTGCACGTATCGCATCGTGTCGTAGATGGCCAGGCCGGCCGAGAGCGAGCCGCCCGGGCTGTTGATGTAAATGCTGATCTCCTTGTCCGGGTCCTCGCTGGCAAGGAAGAGCAGCTGCGCGATGACGAGATTGGCGACGTCGTCATCGATCTGGCTGCCGACGAAGATGATGCGGTCGCGGAGCAGGCGGGAGTAGATATCGTAGGCGCGCTCCCCGCGCGAGGTGCTTTCGATCACATTGGGGACGAGCATGATTCCTCCTTATTGGTCGACGATGAATCCGATGCGCCGCTTCGCCGGCGCCGTCTGGGTTGCGACCAGGTACAGGCTGAAGTCGGCCACACTGCGCAGCGCCGTGGGCCGCAGGTTCTGGGTGGCGATTCGCAGTTGGGCGCGCGGGTCGTCGGGCCAGCTTCGCTTCTGCTGGATCGCCTCCCGGCTGCCGAGACGCTGGGCGACCTCCAGGTAGAGCTCGGCGACGGAGACCTCGAGCGCGCGAGACAGCGCGACCAGCTTGTCGGTCGAGATGTCCTTGAGCCCCCGCTCGACCTCGGACAGGTAGGCCGTCGACAGCTCAGCCTCGGCCGCCAGCCCGGCCAGCGAGCGCTCCGCATCCTCGCGCCGCCGGCGCAGGACACCGCCGAGAGCGGAGCGAACGAGATCAGCGCTTTCGCTGTGAGCGTAACCCATTGGCTGTGAGCGTATCCTAGCACGAACCACGGCGCCATCGTCCGCCGGGGCATGATCAGCGAGCGCTACTACAATTCGCGCTGCTTCGGGCCCAAAGGCGCCACCCTGCCGGTCTCGCATGCCTGGACCGCCGGCCTCGTCTTATATGGGTGCCAGGCGGGACTTTCGCTGGAGCCGTAAGCCGAGGCTGCATCCTCGTTGCGCTGGCGATGGCGATCGGCGGCTGCACCGCGACCACCTCGCTGAAACCGTCGCCGTCACCGTCAGCGATCGTCAGCTCGAGCGCAGCGGCGAGCGCGACCCCCTCCACCAGCGCAACCGCATCCGACTCCCCGAGCACGAGCCCGAGCGCGAGCCCCAGTTCGACCCCAGCCCCAAGCGACCCGCAGTTCGTGCCGGCGCTCGCGGCCATCCAGATGGTCGGTCCATGGCTGGGCTGGGCTGCGGGATCGCACGCCATCTTCGCCACGACCGATGGCAGCCACTGGGGAAAGCAATTCGCCTCGACGGAAGAGTTCGTTGGGGTCGACTTCGTCAGTTCCACCACCGGATGGGTGGTGGGAGCTCGAACGCTGTTGGGAACGACCGATGGCGGCCACACCTGGCAGGCGCTGGGCGAGGCACATCGGCCGATCCGTTCCGTTCATTTCATCAATGCGCTGGAGGGATGGGGTATTTCCGGCGGCAACGACCCGCAGATGGATCACGGGTGGCTCCTGCCGTCGACGGCCGGAACCATGGTCAGCACCCAGGACGGCGGACGGACCTGGGTGAACGCGAGCAGCCCGACCGATCCGCAGACCGTCTGCTTCAGCGATCGGGCTCATGGATGGCTGGCTACCATGTCGGGCTCCATCTATGCCAGCAACGATGGTGGCTCGACCTGGACAAAATCGCTCGACATGTATCAGGCCGGGTCCGGCGTCGGCCGTCAAACCATCATCGAATGCGCGGCACCCGCGGCGCTGTGGGTACTGACGACGGTCCAGAACGGGGCGGCGGGACATCTGCCCTACGTCAGCTACGCCACGCAGGATGGCCGGAGCTGGCGCACCGTGATGGCCGAGCCAATCACCAGCGGGGCCGAACTCCCCGGTGTGCCGGCGGGTCCGGACTCACATCCAGGCAGCTTCAGCGTCATCGATCCGATGGATGCCGTCTTCATCGGTGATGGGCCGGCAACCAACCTGGCGCAGTGCGTCATCGCGAGCGCCGGCGGAGCCAGCCTGCGCCGCACCGGTCACATCGAGAATTCGTCGGAGACCTTCGGCGCCGCCTTCACCAGCGCGACTACCGGCTGGGTGCTGACGCGCAATGCCGGCGGCGATTACGTCATCGACGTCACGGCCGACGGAGGTTATCACTGGTCGCAGCAGCTCGCCGTCCCCCCGACCTCTGCCGGCTAAGTGGAACAACCCGGCGAATAGAATCTTGCCTTGGGCGGCACCCTGCTCGGTCTCGACGTCGGCACCACGCGCATCGAGGCAGTCGCGATCGATGCTTCAGGCCGGGTGGTGGCCTCGGCGTCAGCCGAGATTCCAGTGCTCAGCCCGCGTCCCGGTTGGACTGAGCAGGATCCCACGGAGTGGTGGCAGGCGAGCCGTCGGGTGCTCGGCCGCGTGGCGGCTGAGGTCAATGGCGACGCGGCCGCACTGGGCCTGAGCGGCCAGATGCACGGCGCCGTGTTTCTCGACGAGCGGGGCGACGTGGTTCGTCCGGCCCTGACGTTGGACGACCAGCGAAGCGCAGCCCAGGCTGATGAGATCACTCAGCGGATCGGAGCCGAGCGGCTGATCGACATCACCGGCAGCCCGGCGCTGACGGGATCGCAGGCGAGCAAGATCCTGTGGCTTCGCGACGTCGAGCCGGTCCAGTATCGCCATGTCCAGCATGTCCTGCTGCCGAAGGACTACCTCCGCTTCAAGCTGACGGGCGAGCTGGCCACCGACGTGTCCGATGCATCCGGAACGCTGCTCTTCAACCTGCGGCGCCGCAGCTGGTCGCCGCAGATCCTGGCCGCGCTCGAAATCTCGCCCGACTGGTTGCCGCACATCGACGAAAGCTCGCAGGTCAGCGGTAGGCTCTCCAGCACGGTGGCGAGCGATCTCGGGCTTCCGGCTGGAATGCCCGTCGCGGCCGGTAGTGGTGATCGCATGGCGGCCGCCCTCGCCGCCGGGGTCGCCGACAGCGGGCTCATCAGTTCGTCGATCGGTGATGACGGCGCGCTGCTGGCGCACGCGGATCAGCCCATCATCGATCCGTCGGGCCGGCTGCAAGCGTTCTGTCATGCGGTACCTGGCGGATTTACCCTGATTGCCCGGTCGTCGTCGCGGGGTGCCGCGTGGCGTTGGTGGCGCGGCATCCTGGGAGGAGCACTCAGCGATAAGCAGCTGGTCACCCTGGGATCGTCGGCACCGCCCGGCGCCCAGGGTCTGTTCTTCGTCCCCGGGTCAGGGGGCGCTTTCGTCGGCCTTCGCAGCCACCACTCGAAGGCGGATCTGACTCGGGCCGTGATGGAGGGAACGATCCTTGATCTGCGCCACGGCCTCGATGTCATGCGCGGACTTGGCCTGGAACCGAGCCGCGTTCGCACCACGGGCGGTGCCGCGAAAAGCCCCTTCTGGCGACAGCTGCAGGCCGACATCTTCAACCTTCCCGTCGAGCGGCCTCTGACTGACCAGGGCCCAGCCTACGGGGCGGCCTTACTCGCCGGCGTGGCGGCCGGAACCTTCAGCAGCGTGCATGACGCGACGCAGCATCTTCAGGTCCATGCCGGCGTCAACCAACCCGACGCCGAGCAGGTCAAGCGGTACGAGGCGATCTATGGCCGCTTCGGGAACCTCTACCCTGCGCTGCACGAGCCGATAGC
>DASTJZ010000199.1:0-8012 GCA_035716185.1 Candidatus Dormiibacterota bacterium | reverse complement strand
TCGCGGCGCGTCGCCAGCCGCCAATCGTGACGGAGCTGATCGCCCTCGAACAGCCCGAACGTGAGGTTCGTGTTTCCGAGGTCGATCGCCAGCAACATCGTGGCTCAGTCTACCCGCGCTCCATCGCGCATTTTGGTTTTTACAATGATCGTGAGGTGCTCGCGCCACGACACGATGCCGCCGCGGAGATGCGCATCCTGCGCCCGTTCTGGCGCGATGGCCGCATCCTGCGCTGGCCGGCCAGGGAGAGCCGGCGTCGCCTCCTGCTGGAAGAGGTGATCCGCGCGTTTCCACCCGGCAAGCGCTTCAGCGAGCCGGAGATCGACGCCATTCTTCGAGAGGTCTGGCCGGACCATTGCCAGCTACGCCGGGCACTGGTCGACCGCGAGCTGCTGAACCGCAGAGATGGCGTCTACTGGCGAGTCGGATAAATGAGAACCCTATTCTCCGCTGCGCTTGTCTCGTTCTTGGCGGTCGCCGGCTGCGGGCCACCGGCCACGACGCAGCCGTCGCAGGGCGCGCTGGCGCTCGATCAGGTTCGTGCGCTGGCCAGCTGGAAGACGGGCACGGACGCCGGCCTGGTTGCCATCACGAGCAACGCAGCCTGGATTCCGAACGCCGGCTCGGGCACCATTTCAAAGGTTGATCTCCGGACCAACCGCGTGGTCGCGACCATACCGGTCGGCAATCACCAGGCCATGCTGTCGACCTGCGCCGGACCGGACACCGTGCACGATGTTCCGCATGGGTCGTTCTTGATTCGGCGATGTGAGCTGCCGACCGCCGTGGCGGTAGGCGCAGGCTCCGTCTGGGTAACGAAAAATGACGACAACAGCGTGCTCCGCCTCGACCCGGCCACCGGCCAGGTGCAGGCGGTGATCCCCAGCGGCATCAACCTTTTCGGGCTCGCGGCCGGCGCCAGTGGAGCCTGGGCGACCGACTTATCGGGCTCGGTGGTCCACATCGACGCGCAGAGCAACCGCGTCGTTGCCACCCTGCACATCAGCGGAGAGCCCTCTGGCCTGGCGGTCACCGACGACGCAGTCTGGGTGGCGCGCACCCTCGACGGTCGCGTGGTGCGGATCGACCCACGATCCAATGCCGTGACGGCTGATATTCCGGTCGATCTCCGTCCTCTCGCGGTGAACAGCGGCCTCGGCGGAGTTTGGGTGCGCAACGAGTGGAATGAGGGCCCTGGCACCGTCTCCCGAATCGATCCCCTTACCAACCGGGTGGTTGCCACCATCGCCGTCGGACCCAACGCCGGACGCGATGGGCTCGACGGCATTGCCCTCGGGGACGGGCTCGTGTGGGTCAGCGGGATCTACCTCGAAGGCATCGATCCGGCAACGAACAAGGTCGTCATCCGTCGCTTTCACCAGACCAACGCGCTGGCCTTTGGAGCCGGCGCGATCTGGGCGACCGACCTCGAGGGCACGGTCTCGCGGATCGAACCCCCGGCTCGCGTTTCCGGGTCACCCTTTCCGTGGTAAGCGAGCGGCGGCGTTAGCCTGGAGACTCGCCTCCACCGGGTCGCACCCAGCAGCTAGTAAACGTCTTCCTTACGGCTGTCTTCGTCGATCTCGGGAACCTCGATCTCCTCTTCGCCAGATTCGACCGTGTGCATCCCCTCCAGCTCTTCGGCTGGCTCTTCGGTCTCCTCGTCGCTCTCCTCGATGTCCGCCCGAGCCAGCAGCGACTCCTTGGCGTAGGGTCGGAACTCCTCCCGTCCCTTCTTGATCGGGAAGGAGGGCCGGCCGAAGAACTTCGGATCCTGATAGGTCTCCCGGATGATGATCTTGATCGCCCCGCCATCGCAGGTGGCGACGGCGCCTGAATAGCGGTTTCCGCCCTCGACGAAATTGATCAGCCGGCGCCCCAGGGCGTGCTCGAGATGACCGAGGTTGACGCCGCGGGCCGTCTCGACGTTCATCGTGTCCCCGGCGACCATCAGCTTCACCGGATCGCCCCCGGAGACCTTGCTGCAGGGGTCGCCGTCCATGTGCACGTGGAGCGCGGTCAGCGCGGTCTTCCCCGTCTCCTCGATGAAGGCGTCGACGTCGACCTTGGCCCTGGAGGTTGGCACCGGCTGGCCACCGCGAAGCGCCTGAAGCTTGGCGATGTTCTTTTGGGCGATCGGATTGACCGGGTTGATCTTCAGCGTCCCTTTGTAGGCCTCGATGCCGTCGTCGAGCTGGTTGAGCTCGGTGTACGCCTTGCCCAGCCGGTTCAGGGTGTCTTCATCGGGGCCAAAGCGGTCCACGATGCTGCGGTTGAGCTGGACAGCTTCCGCCCACTTGCTCGCCAGGGCCAGCTCGATCGCCTCGTCGACATACTGAGCCCTTGGTTTGATGCGTTCCGCGAATTCGGCCATCGAGTGCCCTCCTGAGATGCGTGCTATACCCTACGCGGGGCCCGAAAGCGTTGTCAAGCTTGCAGTGAGGTTGCCCCCGGGTTCGAACGTCGAGGGACCCGTCCTGCTTGCGCTCGCGGGCCCACAATATTAGTAGGTATTAGAGGGCTGGCCAAAACCCTTGCAGCCGGAAGGGCAAGGTTGTATAAAGAGCTACGCCTCGGGGCACTGATGCAACCAGGCATATTTTCAAGCTGATGGAAGGAGGAGGACGTATATGAGATTGCCGAAGCTGCTCGCTGGGCTTGCTGTGGCGAGCGTTGCGCTGGCGGCCTGCGGGACGAGCGGTGGGGGTGGCCAGAGCATCAAGGGGACGATCAAGATCGGCATCGAGCTGCCGGTCAGCTTCTCTGATGCCTCGGACGGTCAGCCGACCCAGAACGGCGCGAAACTGGCGATCAAGCAGGCCGGGAAGGTCTGCGGCGCCTCGAGCCACACCGACGCCTGCTTCACGCTCCAGGCCGATCCGCTCGATGACGCGACCGCCGCCCTGAGTGGGCACGATCCGGCCCAGGGCGCTGCCAACGTACGGACCTACGTGGCGGACAGTGCCGTTCTCGGCATGGTCGGCCCGTTCAACAGCAGCGTGGCGAAGGCCGAGATCCCGATCGCCAACCAGGTGGACCTGGCGATGATCAGCCCGGCCAACACCAATGAGTGCCTGACCCAGACACCCTCGGACGGCCACTGCAAGGTCAGCGGAGTGGAGACGAAGGACACGCTTCGGCCGACCGGGAAGAACAATTACTTCCGGGTCTGCACCACCGACCTGATCCAGGGGCCGGCCGGCGCCGACTTCGCCTACAAGAAGCTGAACAAGACGAAAGTCTTCGTCTTCAACGACCAGCAGACCTACGGCCTGGGCATCGCCCAGAACTTCGCCAAGCAGTTCAAGTCGGACCAAGGGACCGTGCTCAACAGCGATCTCGGAGGCTACGATCCCACCTCGACCAAGGACTGGCACTCACAGATCAATAAGGCCAAGTCGCTCGGGGCCGACGTCGTCTACTACGGCGGCACGACCGCGACCGGTGGCGGCCAGATCCGCAAGCAGATGAAGGGCCTGCTCGACGTGCCCATGGTCGCCGGTGACGGCATCTCCGGCAACCAGTTTGCCAAGGACGCGGCCGACAACGCCGGGGAGAGCTACTTCACCGTCGCGGGTCCGTACCCGCAGAAGCTGTCCACCGCGCAGTCGTTCAACGCCGCCTACAAGAAGGAATACGGCCAGGACGTGGGCGCCTACAGCGCGCAGGCCTACGACGCGGCCAACATCATCATCGCGGGCATCAGCCGCGCGATCGACGACGCCGGCGGCAGCATGCCGAGCCGTGACCAGGTCACGGCCCAGATCGCCAAGACCCAGAACTTCAAGGGCGCCATCGGGACCACCAGCTTCGACTCCAACGGCGATACCACGTTGAAGATCATCACGATCTACAAGTGGACCTCGGCGACCGACACCGGCGGCACCTTCGTCGACCAGGTCACCGTTTCCTAGTTCGCACTGAACGATAGGGGCGGGGCGGAGCCGGGCTCCGCCCCACTCCTTGAACCCGGTGAGGCCGCTGGCTACACTGTGGGCAGCTTGAAAACCGCGGCGGTGGGCCGGGAGAAGGGATGAGGTTCTTCGCCGATCAGCTGGTCTTTGGTTTGACCCAGGGTGCGATCTATGCCCTGATTGCGCTTGGCTATACGCTCGTCTACGGCATCATCGAGCTGATCAACTTCGCGCATGGGGACGTCTACACCGTCGGCGGCCTGATCGGACTGACGTTGATCGGCCTGCTCCACGTCCAGGGCGCCTCCATCGCCTGGGTGATCCCCGCCCTCGTCCTGGTCTTCCTGATCGCCATGACGCTGAACGGGCTGCTCGGAGTCGTCATCGAGCGGGTCGCCTACCGAAGGCTGCGCAACGCGCCTCGGCTGGCCCCGCTGATCACGGCGGTCGGCGTGTCCTTCATCCTGGAGGGTGCCATCTTCTTGGTGAAGGGGCCGAACCACATCTCCTATCCCAACCTCCTCCCCTCCGGCAACATCCCCCTTTTCGGTTATGCACTGGGCGCCCAGAACCTGATCATCGTCGTCCTGGCGCTGGCACTCATGGTCGGCTTGCATCAGTTCATTCAGCGGACCCAGATCGGGCGGGCGATGCGCGCCACCGCCCAGGATCGAGACGCCGCCCGCTTGATGGGGATCAACATCAATCGGACCATCGCCGTGACCTTCTTCCTGGGATCGGCCCTGGCGGCCGCGGGCGGCATCATCAATGGGTTCTACTTTCAGGACATCGTGTTCAACCAGGGTTTCCAGGCTGGGCTGTTCGCCTTCACGGCTGCCGTGTTTGGCGGCATCGGCAACGTCGTCGGTGCCTCGGTCGGCGGCTTCGCGATCGGCATCATTATCGCCATGGTGGGCGGCTACATGCAGGGCGGCCAGCAATGGTCTGACGTCGTGGTGTTCAGCATCCTGATCCTGGTCCTGGTGTTCCGACCGACCGGGCTCTTCGGGATGCAGGTGCCCGAGAAATGAACCAGAAGCCGGCGGGACGCCAGGGTCTGGCCTCGCGGCTTCGGCGGGCACCCGGCCGCGGTGTGCTGGCCTTCAGCACCGAGCGAAAGATCCCCTACCTGCTGTTCGGCATCGCCCTGATCATCTTCCCGCTGGTGGACCCCTATAGCCCGCACGTGGACTTCGTCGCCGACGCCGGCCGCTGGATCCTCCTTGCCCTTGGTCTGAACATCGTGGTTGGCTACGCCGGCCTGCTGGACCTGGGCTACGCGGCCTTCTTCGCCATCGGCTCCTACGCCTTCGCCATGGTGGCGTCGCCGCAGTTCGGCATCCACATATCGTTCTGGTTCTGCCTCTTCGCCTCGGCCTTTGTTGCGGCCTTCTTTGGCCTCCTGCTCGGCGCCCCCACGCTGCGGCTTCGTGGCGACTACCTGGCCATCGTCACGCTCGGTTTCGGCGAGATCGTGCCCCGGGTCTTCCGCAATGCGTCGAAGTTCACCGGCGGCGTGAACGGCATCGTCGGCGTCGACCAGCCGAAGATCCCCAGCATCCTGGGCCTCCATGGCTTCTCCTTCGGCTTCAACCCGGTGCCCTACTACTACCTGATGCTGGTGATCATCATCCTCTGCATCTTCCTGATCAACAATTTGCGCAACTCCCGGTTGGGGCGTGCCTGGATGGCGATCCGCGAGGATGAAGTCGCCGCGGCGGCGACCGGCATCAACACCGTGACCACGAAACTGCTCGCCTTCGCGCTGGGGGCCTCGTTCAGCGGTTTCGCCGGCACCTACTACGCTTCGAAGCTCTTCATCGTCACCCCCGAGGCGTTCAGCTTCGTCGTCTCGGTCACGGTGCTGCTCATGGTCGTGTTGGGAGGGATGGGCAATATGCGGGGCGTTATCGTCGGCGCCGTGCTGATCTATTTCATCCAGGCGTACCTGCTGGTGCAGCTTCCCGGATGGATCGCCAGCGCGACCGCCGCGCTCAATATCGGCTTCCTGAACAGCATCGACGTGGGCGGGTACGTGCAGCGATCCACCATCCTGATCTTCGGCATCATCCTGGTGGTCATCATGCTGCTGCGACCGCAGGGCCTCATCCCGAGCGCCCAGCGGAAGGTCGAGCTGGAGCTCGGCACGACGGAGGAAGCGGTGTCGGACCTGCGCGGTTCGGCCTAATCGAGAAATGCCGCTCCTCGAAACGCGTGGCCTCACCAAACGCTTCGGCGGTCTGACTGCGGTGGACAACGTCAATCTCAGCGTCGAAAAGGGCGAGATCTTCGCCATGATCGGGCCCAACGGCGCCGGAAAGACCACGATGTTCAACCTGATTGCCGGCCTCTACAAGCCGAGCGGCGGCACCATCAAGTTCAAGGGCAAGTGGGTCTACCCGGTGCAGGAGTACTGGCGCACCTACCTCCCGCCCCTGGCCGGCTATTACACGATCGCGGGCGCCGTCCGGCGGGCCCTCGGCGCCGGCCCGCTGCCGATCGGACTTCGGCCGCACGCCGTGACGAAGCTCGGCATCGCCCGAACTTTCCAGAACATCCGGCTGTTCTCGTACATGACAGCCCTGGAGAACGTCATGGTGGGCGAGCATCCGCGGATGAAGGCCCAGGTGTGGGATGCGCTGCTGCACTCACCCTACGCGAGGAAAGAGGAGCGCCAGGTCCGTGAGCGGGCCATGGACCTGCTGCGCTTCGTCGGGCTGGAACGCTACGCCGAGCAATATGCCCGAAATCTTCCCTACGGCTTTCAGCGTCGCCTGGAAATCGCCCGCGCCCTCGCCACCCAGCCGACCCTGCTGATGCTCGATGAGCCGGCGGCCGGCTTCAATCCCCAGGAGAAGGCCCAGCTGATGGACCTAATTCAGGAGATCCGTAACCGGGGCATCACGATCTTCCTCATCGAGCACGACATGAAAGTCGTGATGGAGATTTCCGAGCGGATCGTGGTGCTCGACTACGGCGAGAAGATCGCCGAGGGACCGCCTCAAAAAGTGCGAGCCGATCCCCGCGTCATCGAGGCGTACCTGGGCAAGAGCGCGTGAGCGCCACCCTCGAGCTGGAGAAGGTCGACGTCTTCTACGGGCGCATCCAGGCGCTTCGCGCCGTCAGCCTGCATGTCGACGATGGCGAGATCGTCAGCCTCATCGGCGCCAACGGCGCCGGGAAGACGACCACGCTGCGCGCCATCTCCGGGCTCACGCCAGCCAGCTCGGGCAAGATCCGGTTGCGGGGCGAGGACGTCACCCACCTGCAGGCCGAGGACATCGTCGGCAAGGGCGTCGGCCACGCGCCGGAGGGCCGCCGGATCTTCTCGCGCATGACCGTGATGGAGAACCTGTCGCTGGGCGCCTACATCCGGCGGGACGGCGACACTAAAAGCGACCTCGAGCGGGTGTTCACGCTGTTCCCCCGATTGCGCGAGCGGCAGCACCAGTTCGGCGGGACCCTGTCGGGCGGCGAGCAGCAGATGCTGGCGATCGCCCGCGCCATGATGTCCCGCCCCAAAGTCCTGCTGCTCGACGAGCCGTCGCTGGGCCTGGCGCCGATCCTGGTCGACACCATCTTCCAGGTGATCCGCGACATCAACCAGGACGGGACCACGATTCTGCTGATCGAGCAGAACGCGGCCAAGGCGCTGCAGGTCGCCCACCGCGGCTACGTCCTGGAGACCGGCCGGATCGTCAAGGAAGGCACGGCCAAGGCGTTGCGGGAAAGCCCCGAGGTGCAGCGGGCATACCTCGGCATCTAAGAGGGTCGCCTCCGGCCTGGCTGGTCGCAGCCGTGCTGGTCGCGGCTGTGCTGGTGCTGCCGGGCTGCAGCGGGCTGATCAACAGCCAGCCGCACGTGATCGGGACGTTGAAGATCGGCGCGGACCTGCCGCTGAGCGGCGATGACGCGCCAGACGGGATTCCGGTAAAAAACGCCATCGCCCTGACGATCCAGCAGGCCGGCCAGGTGTGCGGCGCGGCCTCGCATCGCGACGCGTGCGTGACGCTGCAAACCGTCTTCGCCGACGACGTCAACAAGGGCATCCACGACCCGGCAACGGGTGCCGAGAATGTGCGGGCGATGGTGTCCGAC
>DASTJZ010000198.1:0-2065 GCA_035716185.1 Candidatus Dormiibacterota bacterium | reverse complement strand
CCCTCGCACGCGGCACGCAGGTGTTCGGGCCGCCCGTTCGGTGTCCACTGGCCAGGGCCTGGCCGCACCAGGCCGCCCTTGGTCGCGATGACCAGGTCATCGGGATAGGGATAGAGGGTCTCGGCGATCAATCGCTCGCTGACCTCCGGGCCGTACGAGTCCGCCGTATCGATCAGGTTGATGCCAAGCTCGAGAACCCGGCGCAGTACTCGCTTGCACTCTTCACGATCCGCGGGTTCGCCCCAGATGCCTTCGCCGGTAATGCGCATCGCGCCGAAGCCAAAGCGATTGACGGTGAGGTCACCACCGAGGTCGAGCGTTCCCGCCAGTGCAGCGGTGATGGTTCCGGTTTGTTCTGCCATCGAATCCTCCTCGAGCGTTTCCGCTCTTTCCCTGATTGTCGTCCAACCATCCATCCGAACGGCGGTTCGAGTTCATCCCCCAGCGCCTGATGATCGCCACCGGCGTAGGATGCCCAGATGAAGCTCGGGCTCGTCCTTCCCTACGAAGGGAGCATCGACTTCCGCGAGGCCGTCGAGTTGACCCAGCGGGCCGAAGCCGTCGGGTACGACTCGGTCTGGGCGCCGGAAGCCTATGGCACCGATGCGATCTCCGTCCTGGGTGGCCTGGCGGCGCGCACCAATCGGATCCGTTTGGGAACCGGCATCGTCAACGTGTTCAGCCGCACCCCAGCGCTCCTCGCCCAGACGGCGGCGACGCTCGACATGATCTCCGGTGGGCGGTTCATTCTTGGGCTGGGCACGAGTGGTCACCAGGTAATCAGCGGATGGCATGGCGTGCCCTTCGACCAGCCGGTCGTGCGCGTGCGGGAGGCCGTCGCCATCATTCGCCAGGTGTTGCGACGCGAGCGCCTCGAGTTTCAGGGCGAGGTCTTCAAGCTCGACATGGGGTTGAAGCTGCTGGCCCATCCGGTGCGACCCGCGGTGCCGATCTTCCTCGCCACGCTGACACCGGCCGGCCTGCGCCTTACCGGGGAGATCGCCGACGGCTGGATCCCGACCCTCTTCTCCGCCGAACATTTCGACGTGTTCCGCCAGCACCTCGAAGCCGGCGCCCGTACGGCCGGGCGCACCATCGAATCGCTCGAGATTGCGCCGCACGTCCCGGTGGTGATCGACGACGATCGCCGCCGCGCGCGCGATGCACTCAAGCCGTGGGCCGCGCTCTACATCGGCGGGATGGGATCGCGCCGAAAGAATTTCTACAACGAGCTGGTCGCGCGCTACGGCTACGAGGCCGAGGCTCGCACCATCCAGGAGCTCTATCTCGGCGGAAAGAAGCTCGAGGCGATCCGTTCGGTGCCGGACGCGCTGATCGATTCGATTTCCATCGCCGGCCCGGTTGGATACGTCCAGGAACGATTGGACGCCTGGTCATCGAGCGGAGTGACGCTGTTGCTCGCGTCCATGGAGGCGAAGACCCATAACGATCGGCTGCGGACGATCGAGATGCTGGCGACAGTGGCGAGCGCCGTGCACTAGGATCGAATGAGGACGGCTCGATTTCATATTCGAGGAGGCTTTTAGACATGCCTGTACGTACCGCCGAAGCCAGATGGGAACGATCGCTGCAGGACGGATCGGGGACGATGCGGCTCGGAAGCGGCGCCTTCGAGGGCAAGTACTCGTTCAAGAGCCGGATGGAGGATGGCCCCGGCACCAATCCCGAAGAGCTGATCGGTGCGGCGCACGCCGGCTGCTTTTCCATGGCCTTCGCCAGCGCCCTTTCCCAGGCGGGACACCCGCCGCAGGAGATTCACACGTCGGCGCGTGTCCACTTTGACAAGGGGGACGCGGGCTGGGGCATCTCTCGCATCGAGCTCGCCACCGAAGGCAACGTGCCGGGCGTCGACGACGCAACCTTCAAGCGACTTGCCGAGGACGCGAAGAAGAACTGTCCGGTTTCGAAAGCCCTGGCGGCCACCCCCATCACGCTGACCGCCACGCTCAAGAGCGGCGTCACCGCTTAGCCACGACTCGCGTGCAACTCCCTCCCCCCTTGCGGGGCAGGGTCGGGGTGGGGGGTAGATGAGAGCCATGGTCCT
>DASTJZ010000197.1:0-20077 GCA_035716185.1 Candidatus Dormiibacterota bacterium | reverse complement strand
GCGGCCATCACCAAGGTCCTGTCGAAGAAGGGGTTCGCGGAGTTCCGCTCCTTCGACTCGATCGATAATGCCCCCGAGGAGAAGGCGCGCGGCATCACGATCGCGACGGCGCACGTCGAGTACGAGACCGAGAAGCGCCACTACGCGCACGTCGACTGCCCGGGCCACGCCGACTACATCAAGAACATGATCACCGGCGCCGCGCAGATGGACGGCGCCATCCTGGTGGTCGCCGCCACCGACGGGCCGATGCCGCAGACCCGTGAACACATCCTGCTGGCGCGCCAGGTCGGCGTGCCGCGGATCGTGGTCGCCCTGAACAAGGTCGACGCGGTGGACGACCCGGAGATCCTGGAGCTGGTCGAGCTCGAGGTTCGCGAGCTGCTCTCGCGCTATGAGTTCCCCGGCGACGATATCCCGGTGGTCAAGGTCTCGGCGCTCAAGGCGCTCGAGGGCGACGCCCAGTGGGAGGACTCGATCACGAAGCTGATGGATGCCGTCGACACCTACATTCCGGTGCCGGAGCGTCCGCTCGACCTGCCGTTCATGATGCCGATCGAGGACGTCTTCTCGATCGAAGGTCGTGGCACGGTGGTCACCGGCCGCATCGAGCGCGGCCAGGTCAAGGTCAACGAGGAAGTCGAGATGGTCGGCATCAACGACACCCGCAAGACGGTCGTGACCGGGGTCGAGATGTTCCACAAACTGCTGGACGCCGGACAGGCCGGCGACAACGTCGGCTGCCTGCTGCGCGGCATCAAGCGCGAGGAAGTCGAACGCGGCCAGGTGCTGGCCAAGCCCGGCTCGATCAAGCCCCACACCGAGTTCGAGTCGCAGGTCTACGTGCTGACCAAGGAAGAGGGCGGCCGTCACACGCCGTTCTTCAAGGGCTACCGCCCGCAGTTCTACGTCCGCACCACGGACGTCACCGGCGAGATCGAGCTCCCCGAGGGGACCGAGATGGTGATGCCCGGCGACAACATCGCCATGAAGATCAAGCTCATCACCCCGATCGCGGTCGAAGAGAAGATGCGCTTCGCCATCCGCGAGGGCGGCCGCACCGTCGGCTCGGGCGTGGCCACCAAGGTGATCAAGTAAGGACATGGCGCAAAAGATCCGCATCCGGCTGAAGGCCTACGATCACCGCGTCCTCGACCAGGCCGCGGACAAGATCGTGGACACGGCGCGGCGTACGAACGCGTCGACGGCCGGGCCCATCCCGCTGCCCACCGAGATCAATCGCTGGACGGTGATCCGTTCGCCGTTCATCGACAAGGATTCGCGCGAGCAGTTCGAGATGCGGACGCACAAGCGGATCATCGACATCCTGGATCCCAATCCCAAAGTGGTGGACGCCCTGATGCGGCTCAACCTGCCGTCGGGCGTCAACATCGAGATCAAGCTCTGATGGCAACCAAGGGACTGCTGGCCAGGAAGATCGGCATGACCCAGGTCTTCACCGAGAAGGGTGAGCTCCTGCCGGTCACCGTACTCGAGGCCGGCCCCTGCATCGTGGTCGGGCTGCGCGCCCTGCAGAAGGACGGCTACGGCGCGGTCCAGCTCGGCTTTGGCGAGGCGAGGGAGAAGCGGCAGAGCAAGGCCGAGGCCGGGCATTTCAAGAAGGCCGGCGTCCCGGCCCAGCGCTACCTGCGCGAGGTTCGGCTCAAGGCCGACTCGAGCTTCGAGGTCGGCCAGGCGTTGAAGGCCGACCTCTTCAAGGCCGGCGAGTGGGTCGATGTCTCGGGAACGTCCAAAGGCAAGGGCTTCAGCGGCCAGCACAAGCGTCATCACTTCGGGCGGGGACCGGTGACGCACGGCTCGCACAACATCAAGCAGCCGGGTTCGATCGGCTCGTCGTCGACACCCTCGCGCGTCTACAAGGGGATGCGGATGGCCGGCCAGCTGGGGAACGCCCAGCGAACCACCACCCATCTCAAGGTCGTGCGCGTCGACGTCGACCGCAACCTGCTGCTGGTCAACGGCGACGTGCCCGGTCACAAGAACAGCCTGGTGCTGGTCAAGGACTCGGTGCGCCAGCCGAAGGGCAAGAAATAATGGCTGAGCCAACCAAAACCGTGGCCGTCTACGATGGCGAAGGCAAGGAGACCGGCCAGGTGGAACTCCCCGAGGCCGTCTTCAATGCGCCGGTCAACGCCGCGGTGCTCCACCAGGCGGTGCTGCGCCAGCAGGCGAACGACCGGCAGGGCACTCATCAGACGAAGACCCGCGGCGACGTCTCCGGCGGGGGCAAGAAACCCTGGAAGCAGAAGGGGACTGGCCGGGCGCGCCAGGGCAGCACGCGCGCTCCACAGTGGCGTCATGGCGGCACGGTCTTCGGCCCCCATCCGCGGACCTATGAGCAGAAGATGCCGCGCAAGCAGCGACGGGCCGCGCTCCGCGGGGCACTGTCCGCCAAGCACCAGGACGGAGCGGTGCGCGTCATCGACGAGCTCACCCTCGAGGAGCCAAAGACGCGCGTGCTGGCCGATCTGTTCGTGCAGCTCGAGACCGGGCTGATGACGCTGCTGGTCATCCGTGAGCACGACCTGAACCTGGAGAAGTCGACCCGCAACCTGGCCAATGTGAAAACCATCCTGGCCGGGAACCTCAATCCCGGCGACGTGCTCACGGCCGACACCATCGTCTTCACGCGCTCGGCGTTGACCGAAGTCGAGGAGTGGCTCTCATGAGAGAGGCGGTAGAGGTGATTCAGCGGCCGCTGATCAGTGAGAAGAGCTATTCGGCGATGGCCACCGGCAAGTACCTCTTCCGGGTGCATCCGAAGGCGACCAAGAGCGAGATCGCCCTGGCGATTGCCGAGGCCTTCAAGGTCGACGTCGTCGCCGTCAACACCATGCACGTGCGCGGCAAGGAACGCCGCCGGGGTCGCACCCACGGCTTTCAGTCCAACTGGAAGAAGGCCGTGGTGACGCTCGCGGAAGGCCAGAAAATCGAAAGCATGTTCCAGGGCGTCTAGCGATGCCGATCAAAAAGTATCGCCCCACGTCGCCCGGCCGCCGCTTCATGTCGGTGAGCAGCTTCGACGATCTCACCCGTGGTAAGAAGGCGGAGAAGCGTCTGCTGGTGTCGATGAAGACCGATGCCGGCCGAAACGCGCAGGGCAAGATCACCGTGCGCCATCAGGGCGGCGGTCATCGCAAGCTCTACCGGCTGATCGATTTCAAGCGCAACAAGCTGAACATTCCCGCCACCGTCAGCGCCATCGAGTACGATCCCAACCGCAGCGCCCGGATCGCGCTGCTGACCTACGCCGACGGCGAGAAGCGCTACATCATCGCGCCCGTCGGCCTGACCGTCGGTGACCGGGTGCTGAGCGGCCCCGAGGCGGACATCCGTCCGGGAAATGCGCTGCCGCTGGCCAACATCCCGCTGGGCAGCACCGTGCACAACATCGAGCTGAAGCCGGGTCGCGGCGGCCAGGTGGTGCGGTCCGCCGGGATGTCGGCGCAGCTGCTGGCCCGGGAGGACGAGTACGCGCAGATCCGGATGCCCTCCGGCGAGGTGCGGCGGATCGCGATCGTCTGCTACGCCACCATCGGGCAGATCGGCAACGTCGAGCACGAGAACGAGAACGTCGGCAAGGCGGGCAAGAGCCGCTGGCGCGGCAAGCGTCCCGCCGTTCGCGGCTCGACCATGAACCCCTTCGATCATCCGCACGGCGGTGGCGAGGGCCGATCGGGTCCGGGCGGCAGCCCGCAAACCCCCTGGGGGAAGCCGGCGCTCGGCTACCGCACTCGACGCAACAAGAAGACGCGACTGATGATCGTTCGTCGCCGGCCAAGCAAGAGGAAGAGTAAGGGCTAAGAAATGTCACGTTCAACGCGCAAAGGACCATATATCCATCCCTCGCTGATGAAGAAGATCACCGTCATGAATCAGCAGAAGGACAAGAAAGTCATCAAGACCTGGTCGCGGGCCTCGAGCGTGTTCCCCGAGATGGTGGGGCACACGATCGCGATCCACGACGGGAAGAAGCACGTGCCGATCTTCATCACCGAGAACATGGTCGGCCACCTGCTGGGCGAGTTCGCGCCCACCCGCCGCTTCCGCTCCCACGGCCATCACACCGAAAAGTCGGTGGCGCTGAAATAGTCATGGAAGTCCAGGCACGGGCCAAGTGGGTCCGGACGTCGCCACGAAAGGTGCGCCTCGTCGCCCAGACGCTGCGCAACCTGCCGGTGTCCGAGGCGCTGGTCGCCTGCCAGTTCATGCCCCGCGCCGCCGCGCGTGACGTGGCGAAGGTGATCCGCTCGGCGCAGGCGAATGCCGAGAACAACTTCAATCTGGTCCGCGATGACCTGGTGGTCAAGGACATCCGGGTGGAGCCGGGACCGATGCTGAAGCGTGGACAGCCGCGGGCGATGGGCCGGCTGTTCAGCATCTTCAAGCGCACCAGTCACATCACCGCCATCGTCGAGGACCGGCCGGGTGTGGTGCGTCGCCGCACCGCGGCGCTGCCGCGGGCGCCGCAACCAACCGCGGCCCGACCCGCGCCGACGCCGGCCGCCGCCGCGGCTGCCCGCGCTGCCGCAGAACCGGCGACGACCGAGTCGGACGAGCGCGAGGCGCCAAGGCCACGTCGCGCGAAAGCCGAAGCGAAGGCCGAAACCGCGCAGGCGTCAAAGACGGCTGAAACGGGTAAGAAGACCGAGGCCAAAACGAGCGAGGCAAAGAGGGCCGAGGCGAAGAAGACCGGTAAGGCATCCGATGAAAAGGCGGGGCGTGGCCGGGCCGAAGGCAAGAAAAAAGATAGTCAGGAGAAAAGCAAGTAGTGGGACATAAAGTTCACCCGAACGGGTTCCGGCTGGGCGTCTACCGCAACTGGGAAGCAAAGTGGTTCGCTCCCGACAAGGAGTTCAAGCCACTGTTGCTCGAGGACGTCCGGCTGCGTCGCATGCTGCTTGCTCGGCTCAAGAACGCCGGCGTCGCCCGCATCGAGACCGAACGGTCGTCGTCCGCCCTGACGATTACGCTGCATACCGCCAAGCCGGGCATCGTCATCGGCAAGGGCGGGACCAGCGTCGACCAGCTTCGCGATGAGCTGGAGAAGCTCACCGGGAAGCGCGTCCGGGTGACGATCCAGGAGATCAAGAAGCCCGAGCTCAGTGCCCAGCTGGTGGCGGAGAACGTCGCGGCTCAGCTGGAGAAGCGCATCGCCTTCCGTCGCGCCATCAAGCAGTCGCTGATGAAGACCATGCGTGCCGGTGCCCAGGGCGTGAAGATCCGCGTCAAGGGTCGCCTGGGCGGGTCGGAGATGGCGCGCATCGAGTGGAACCGTGAAGGCCGTGTCCCGCTGCACACGCTGAAGGCCGATATCGACTTCGGCCAGACCGAGGCCAGGACGACCTTCGGCCGCATCGGCGTATCGGCCTGGGTCTACACCGGCAACTTCCCGACCGAAGCGCCGCCCAAGCCGGCGCCGGCCGTCGAGGAGCCCGAAGAGGTTCAGGCTCCGGTTGCGACGCCGATCAGCCCCGCGCCGCTGGCTGAGCTGGCCCGGGTCGCCGCTCCGGTGACCGCGGAACCGGCCCCGGTCGCCGAGGCGCCGGCGGCCGAAGCTCCAAAGCCGAAGCGAACCACCACCCGCAGGACCACGTCGGCCACGCCGGCTACGCCGGCAACAACGGCCGAGGCTGGTGAGAAGCCGAAGCGTGCCACGCGCGCGCGCACGACGACCGGAGAGAAGGCGACCACCACAAAAACACCGCGGGCCCGGACCGCAAAGAAGAAGGAATAGATAGCGCATGTTGCTCCCAGCCCGCGTCAAGTACCGAAAGCTCCATCGGGGCCGCCGCGCCGGGGTTGCCACCCAGGGCAATGACCTGGCGTTCGGCGAGTTCGGCCTGCAGGCCTCCGAGCCCGCCTGGATGACGAACCGGCAGATCGAGGCAGCCCGGCGTGTCATGACGCGCTTCACCCGACGGGGCGGCCAGGTGTTCATCCGCATCTTCCCGGACAAGTCCATCACCAAGAAGCCGGCCGAGACCCGGATGGGGAGTGGCAAGGGGGCGCCCGAGGGTTGGGTCGCGGTGATCAAGCCCGGACGGGTGCTCTTCGAGATGGGCGGCGTCACACCGGAGATCGCCAAGCGGGCGTTTCAGCTGGCGGCGTACAAGCTGCCGCTGAAGACTCGCACGCTCGGCATCAAGTCGGGGGTCAAAGCCGCCGCCGACGTGAAGATCAAGGGTCCGGCGGAAGGCCTGCCGGTGCCTGGTGCCGAGGGCGCCATCGCGACCGGAGCCGCCCCGGCTGCCGCAGCGGCAGCAGCGGCCGGGCCCGCCGCCAGGGGACCGAAGGCCGCGCCCGGTGCGGCGCCCTCCATCAAAGCCGCGCCCGGAGCTGCGCCCAAGGCCGCTCCTGGTGCCGCGCCGTCGGCGAAGGCCCCGGCCAAGGGTGGCAAGAAATGAAGATGAAAGATCTCCGCGGGCTATCGGTGCCCGATCTGCAAAAGAAGCTCAAGGACTCGCGCCAGGAGCTCTTCAACCTGCGCTTCCAGATGGCGACCGGCCAGCTCCAGAACCATCGGCAGATCCGTCACGTACGCCGCAACCTGGCGCAGATCCTGACCGAGCTCTTTATGAAGGAAGCGACCGGCGAGCCGGTGCAGGCGCCGGTCGAGCCGGAAGAGCCCAAGCCGAGGGGTCGCGGCCGGCGGGCGGCTACTGAGGTGAAATCATGACGGACGAGACGGCGATCTCGCGGCCGATGCGAAAAGTTCGCACCGGCACCGTGATCAGCGACAAGATGGACAAGACCGTCGTGGTGCGGGTGCAGACCCTGAAGGAACACCCGCGCTACAAGAAGCACATCCAGCAATCCACCCGATTCAAGGCGCACGACGAGCAGAACCAGTGCAAGGTTGGCGACCGGGTCCGCATCATGGAGACCCGTCCGATCTCGCATGACAAGCGGTGGCGCGTGGTCGCCATCGTGGAGAAGGCCAAATAGCGCTCGCCATGGTGCAGCAGGAGACTCGACTGAAGGTGGCGGACAACACGGGAGCGCGCGAAATCCTGTTGATCCGGGTGATGGGCGGTCATTACCGCAAATACGCCTCGATCGGCGACGTCATCACCGCGGCCGTCACCATCGCCACGCCAGGCGGGCAGGTGAAGAAGTCGGAAGTCGTCAAGGCGGTCGTGGTTCGGACCTCGCGTGAGTTCCGGCGGATCGACGGCTCGACGATCCGGTTTGACGAGAACGCCGCCGTCATCCTGGGCCCGCAGAACAATCCACGCGGTACGCGGATCTTCGGGCCGGTGGCCCGCGAGTTGCGCGACAAGAATTTCATGAAGATCGTTTCCCTCGCCCCGGAGGTGCTCTAACCCATGTCTTCGCTTCATCTCGACATTCACAAGGACGACACCGTACAGGTCATGAGCGGAAAAGATCGTGGCAAGCGCGGCGTCGTGGTTCGCACGGTGCCCAACCAGGGCAAGATCGTCGTCAAGGGCGTCAACCTGCTGAAGCGGCACCAGAAAGCCAATACCCAGAAGGGTGGGACCAAGGTGATCCAGGGCGGCGTGGTCGACTTCGAATCGCCGCTCGAATATTCGAACGTGCTGCTGGTCTGCAACAAGTGCGACAAGCCGACGCGCATCCGCAAGACCGTGCTGCCCAACGGGCAGAAGGCGATCGTTTGCGTGAAGTGCGGCGAGATCTACGAGCGGGTCAGAAACAAGGTATGAGCGTCGCGGCTAAGACCCCCGTCGAGCTGCGCCTGAAGCAGCGCTACCAGGACCAGATCGCCCCGCGGCTGATCCAGCGGTTCGCGTACGCCAACGCGCACCAGGTGCCCAGGCTCGTCAAGGTCGTCGTCAACATCGGCATCGGCAAAGACATGCAGGCCAACTCCAAGGCGCTCGACGCCGCCACCGCGGACCTGCAGAAGATCGCCGGCCAGAAGCCGGTGGTGCAGCGCTCGCGCAAAGCGATCGCGAACTTCAAGCTGCGTGCCGGACAGCCGGTGGGCGTCAAGGTCACGCTCCGAGCGGCGCGCATGTACCAGTTCGTCGACAAGCTGCTCTCGGTCGGATTGCCCCGGATTCGTGACTTCCGCGGCATTTCGCCCAGCGGCTTCGACGGCAAGGGCAACTACACGCTCGGCCTGCGTGAGCAGTTGGTTTTTCCCGAGATCGAGTACGACAAGATCGACAAATTGCGGGGCCTCGAGGTGACCTTCGTCACCAGCGCGCGCACCGACGACGAGGCGCGGGCGCTGCTGACGGAGCTCGGGTTCCCCTTCAGGAAGTGAGGCAAGAGTTTGGCTAAAAAGTCTGTCATCAATCGTGGATTGCGCAAGCACAAGCATGCGGTGCAGCTACACAGCCGCTGCAATCTCTGCGGCCGGCCGCGCGCCTACCTGCGCAAGTTCGGGGTCTGCCGCATCTGTTTCCGCACCCTGGCCGCCAACGGCCAGATCCCGGGCGTCCAGAAGGCGTCGTGGTAGGAGGGCTGGATGAGTACTGATTCCATCGCGGACATGTTGACCCGGATCCGGAATGCGAACAGCGCGGGTCACCCGCGGGTCACGATGCCGGCGTCACGCGTCGGCACGGAGATCGCCCGCGTTCTGAAGCAGGAAGGCTACATCGCCGGCTATGAAGTCGCCGAGGCCGAGCAGGGCCAGAAGCTCGACATCGTCTTCAAGCCTAAGACCACCCGCGGCAAGTCACTGGCCGGTCTTCGCCGGATCAGTAAGCCCGGCCTGCGCGTCTATGCCCGCAAGACCGAGATCCCTCGTGTCCTGGGTGGACTGGGGATCGTCATCCTGTCCACCTCGCACGGTGTCATGTCCGGACAGCAAGCCACCAAGGCCGGCCTCGGCGGTGAGGTCGTGTGCTACGTTTGGTGACCCATGAGTAGGATTGGCAAGCTTCCGGTCAGGATCCCCAGCGGCGTGACGGTCAGCGTCGATGGCCACGCGCTGTCGGTGAAGAGCGGCAAGTCCGAGCTCACCCGCGACCTGAACCCCGACATGAAGGTCACCGTCAACGACGGCACCGTCCTGGTGGAGCGGCCCAGCGAGTCCAAGCTGCATCGCTCGCTGCACGGGCTCACCCGCACCCTGGTCTGGAACATGATCGAGGGCGTCAGCAAGGGTTACGAGAAGCAGCTCGAGCTGGTTGGCGTCGGCTATCGCGCGACTCGCCAGGGGGATGCCCTGGTGCTGAACGTCGGCTACTCGCACCCCGTTCGCTATCCGGTGCCGGCCGGCATCACGATCGACGTCCCCGAGCCGACCCGGATCAACATCAAGGGCGCGAACAAGGAACAGGTCGGCCAGGTCGCGGCCGAGGTCCGCAAGGTCCGCCCGCCCGAGCCGTACAAGGGCAAGGGCATCATGTATCGCGGCGAGCGCATCCGCCGGAAGGCCGGCAAGACCGGCAAGACCGGAGCTGGAGCAGCAAAGTAATGAATAAAATCCCTGATCGCCGCGGCACCCGGATCCGTCGCCACATCCGGCTGCGGACGCATCTGACGGGCGGAGCGACGCGCCCACGGCTCGCGATTTTTCGAAGCCTGCATCACGTCTATGCGCAGGTGATCGACGACGCGTCCGGCCGGACGCTGGCGGCGGCCTCCACCGCGGACGGTGACCTTCGGAAGTCGCTCAAGTCCCCGTCCAGCGCGCAGGGCGCCGCGGCGGTCGGTAAGTCGATCGCGGAGCGCGCCAAAAAGGCCGGCATCGAGACGGTCGTCTTCGATCGCGGCGGGTTTCCCTATCACGGCCGAATCAAGGCCCTCGCCGAGGCCGCCCGGGAAGCCGGGTTGAAGTTCTAAGAGAGAGAAAAGCATGAGTTATCAGTACGGAAGAGACCGAGGATCGGAATTCACCGAGAAAGTCGTTCATTTGAATCGGGTCGCCAAGGTCGTCAAGGGCGGGCGGCGCTTCTCATTCAGCGCGCTGGTCGTCGTCGGCGACCAGAACGGCCGCGTCGGTGCCGGCCTGGGTAAGGCCGGCGAAGTCCCCGAGGCGATCAGGAAAGCCGTCGAGTCGGCCAAGAAGCATCTCGTGACCGTCCCGATGGTGGGCTCGACGATCCCGCACGAGGTGCGGCTGAAGGTGGGCGCCGCCAAGGTCCTGCTGAAGCCGGCTGCGCCGGGCACCGGGATTCGCTCCGGCGGCGCGATGCGCGCGGTCGTCGAACTGTCGGGTGTCAAGGACATGATCACCAAG
Organism: Candidatus Dormiibacterota bacterium; assembly: GCA_035716185.1. Classification (GTDB taxonomy): domain Bacteria; phylum Chloroflexota; class Dormibacteria; order CF-121; family CF-121; genus CF-13. The sequence continues at coordinate 9,876 of DASTJZ010000197.1, read as the reverse complement.
TCGCTCGGGACCAACAACCCGGTCAACACGGTGCGGGCGACGATCGCCGCGTTGCAGGCATTGAAGACCGCGGACGCCGTCGCCGAGGCGCGCGGTAAGCCGGCCGACGAGCTCGAGCGGCTGAGCCGTCGAGGGCCGAAGCCCGCGGTGGCCGAGACACCGGCTGCTGACGCTGCTGAGCCCGCTGAGCCCGTGGGAGAGCCGGCCGGCTGACATGGCGACGCTGAAGATTACCTACGTTCGCTCCGTCATCGGGCAGAAGCCCGACCAGGAGCGCACGGTCCGGGCGCTGGGATTCCGTCACCTGAACCAGACGATCGAGCGCGAGGACAGCCCGCAGATTCGGGGCATGGTGCACAAGGTGCGCCATCTCGTGAAAGTCCAGGAGAACGGGTCATGAAGTTGCACGAGCTTCAGCCGGCACCCGGCTCGCATCACCCGCGCAAGCGGGTTGGACGCGGCCCCGGCTCCGGCCATGGCAAGACGGCGACCCGCGGACAGAAGGGGCAGGGCGCTCGCACTTCGGTGAATCTGCCCAAGACGTTCGAGGGCGGCCAGACCCGCCTGACGATGCGCACCCCGAAGCTGCGCGGATTCAACAACAAGTGGAGGAAGGAGTTCGCCGTACTGAATCTGACCCGGCTGAATCGTTTCGAGGCTGGAACCGAGGTTCGGCCGGAATTGCTGCTCGAGGCGGGCCTGGTCAAAGACGTGGGGTCGGGGATCAAGGTGCTGGGCACCGGTGACCTGACTCGAAAGCTGACCATCCACGCGCACCGCTTTTCGGCCGAGGCGCGCCGCAAGATCGAAGCCGCCGGTGGCACGGTCGCCGTGATCGAGGTTCCGCCGCCGATCCGGCCGAAGACCAAGCGGGCGAAGAACCAGCCGAAGCCCGAGCGTCCGGTCGAACCCGAAAAGCCTGAGTCTGAGGCGAAGCAACCGAAGTCGAAGAAAGAAAAGGCTCCCAAGGCGCCGACGGCTCAGAGCGGTGAGCCGGAGGCAAAAAAGCAGAAATCGGGTAAGAAGAACTAAGCGATGGGCATGCTCGAGGCGATCGGGAACGCGCTACGAATTCCCGAGCTGCGCCGCAAGATCCTGTTTACGCTCGGCCTCTTCGTCATTTTCCGGGTCTTCGCGCACATCGCGGTCCCCGGCGCGGACAAGGCCGCCCTGGACCGGCTCTTCAATCAGAACGCCTTCCTGGGCCTGCTCGACCTGTTCTCCGGAGGCGGGCTGTCGACCTTCTCCATCATCGCCATGGGCGTCAACCCCTACATCAACGCCTCGATCATCATGCAGCTGATGACGGTGGTGTCCACCCGCATCAAAGAATTGAGTAAAGAAGGCGAGTTCGGGCGGCGCAAGATCACCCGCTGGACTCGCTGGCTGACGGTCGCGCTCGGCCTGCTCCAGGCCTGGGGCCTGACCCTGGTGTTCAGCCGGCAGGGCGTGATCACCAACGTCCAGTGGTTCGGCATCCTCGAGATCATGGTCACCCTCACCGCCGGGACCGTGATGCTGATGTGGTTCGGCGAGCTGATCACCGAGTACGGCATCGGCAACGGCATCTCGCTGGTCATCTTCGCCGGCATCGTGGGACGGATCCCGACGACGATCTACAACCTGCTGACGGGCGGCGGCGCATCCCAGAACCTGGCGCCCCTGCTCCTGTTCGCCGCGCTGGCCGTCGTGGTGACCGCGTTCATCATCGAGGTGCAGCAGGCCCAGCGAAAGATCCCCATCCAGTCCGCTCAGCGGGTCGTGGGCCGCAAGGTCTACCAGGGGCGGAGCTCGCACCTGCCGCTGCGCGTGAACCAGGCGGGCGTCATTCCGATCATCTTCGCCATCTCGATCATGTTCTTCCCGGTGATCATCGGCAACTTCCTGGCCACCGCCCCCAACCCCTGGGGGGCGATCTCGACCTGGCTGCGCAGCTACTGGGTGCCGGCCGGTCCCAACATCCCGACCGACGTCCTCTATAACTTCGTCTACTTCATCCTGATCTTCGGGTTCACCTACTTCTATACGGCCGTTACCTTCGACCCGGTGGATACGGCCGACTACCTGAAGAAGCACGCGGCGTTCATCCCCGGCATTCGGCCCGGGGTGGCCACGGCGCAGTACCTCGACCGCACGATGACCCGGATCACGTTCGCGGGCGCGCTCTTCCTGGGCGCGGTCACCGTCCTGATCCCGTTGCTGGCGACGGCGCTGACCCGCATCCCGACACAGAACATGTACCTGGGAGGCACGGCGATCCTGATCGTCGTCGGCGTCGCCCTGGACACCATGAAACAGATCGAGACGCAGCTCATCATGCGTCAGTACAAGGGGTTCATAAAGTAGCGACCCTGGGTCGCTTCGTCATGCCATGAATCTGATCGTATTTGGCGCCCCCGGCGCAGGCAAGGGCACCCAGAGCGGGTACCTGATCGAGACCTACCATATCCCGGCGATCGCGACCGGCGATATCCTGCGGGCACAGCGCCGGGCCGGGACCAAGCTCGGCGACCAGGTGAAGAGCTACATGGACAAGGGCGACCTGGTCCCCGACCAGCTGATGATCGAGATCATCAAGACGCGGTTGCAAGAGCCGGACGCGCGGCAGGGCTTCATCCTGGACGGCTTTCCGCGCACCGTCGCCCAGGCACAGGCGCTCGACGCCATGCTCGACCAGCTCGGCCGCCGGATCGATGCCGTGATCTACCTTCGGGTCAGTCGCCAGGTCCTGATCGACCGGCTGAGCCATCGCTACAGCTGCCGCACCTGCGACGCGGTCTACAACTTCACCCCGCAGCAGGCGAGCAATCTCCCACGTTGCACGGTGGACGGGGGCGAGCTCTATCAGCGGACCGACGACAAGCCGGACATCGTGGCCCGCCGCATCGACGTCTTCTTGCAGCACACCGCGCCGTTGATCGATTACTACAAGGCGCAGCAGAAGCTGGAGAACATCGACGGCCAGATGCCGATCGACGAGGTCCGTGCCGACGTCGCGCGGCGACTCGCCGCACTGAAGAAGGGGGCGGGCTCACGATGATTATTTACAAGTCGCAAGCCGAGATCGACCTGATGCGCGAGGCCGGCGGAATCCTGGGCGAGACGCTGGCGCGGCTGGAGGCGATGTCCAAGCCGGGTATCACCCTGCTCGAGCTCGATCGCGAGGCGGATCGATTCATTCGCGAGCATGACTGCGTCCCCGGGTTCATTGGCTACCAGGGATACCGGCACGCGATCTGCACCTCGGTGAACGACCAGGTCGTTCATGGCATCCCCACAAACCGAAAGCTCCGCGAGGGCGACCTGCTGAGCCTCGACGCCGGCCTGATCCACCGCGGCTTCTGGGCGGATGCCGGACTCACGGTGGGCGTGGGCAAGATCTCCCCCCAGGCGCAGCGCCTGATGGACGTCACCCGAGAGTCCCTCAGCATTGGCATCGAACAGGCCCGGGTTGGGAACCGGATCGGTGATATCAGCGCCGCAGTCCAGCGGCACGTCGAGCAGGCCGGCTTTTCCGTGGTCAGGCAGTTCGTCGGGCACGGCATCGGCCGGGACATGCACGAAGATCCCCAGGTCCCCAACTTCGGCATCGCCGGCCAGGGGCCGCTGCTGAAGCCGGGGATGGTGCTGGCGATCGAGCCGATGGTGAACGCCGGCGGGCCCGACGTGGCGCTCCTGGGCGACGGCTGGACGGTGGTCACGGTCGACCACAGCCTGTCCGCCTACTTTGAACACTCCGTGGCGATCACTGCGAACGGGCCGGAGATCCTGACGTTCTCCACGAAGGCCCTCCCGGTTCGCCCATGAGGCGGATGGTTAGCCTGGCCGATCTTGTGGTAAGCTATTGGTTCGTGCGCCGGAAATCCGGCGATCTCGTCGTGGGTATTTGCCGATGACGGGGATTGTCGTCGGACGAGTGGTGGAGCCGATGCCCAACGCGCTCTACCGTGTCGAGCTCGAGACCGGCCACAGGATCGTGGCTCACGTGGCGCCGGCCGCGCGGCTTCGGTTTCTCCGGGTCATCCCGGGTGACCGCGTCCGCGTCGAGGTGTCACCGCTCGATCCGGGCCGTGGACGAATCGTCAGAAAGGCAGAGTGAGAAATGAAAGTTCGGTCGTCGGTCAAGAAAATATGTCCGAAGTGCAAGGTCATCAAGCGCGGCGGCCAGGTCCGGGTCATCTGCGTGACGCCGAAACACAACCAGAGGCAGGGATAAGAGGGTAGATGGCTCGAATTGCCGGCGTTGATATTCCCCGCGAGAAGCGCGTCGAAGTCGCGCTCACGTACATCTTCGGAGTCGGCCCGCACACCGCGCGGCGCGTCCTGACGATCGCGAACGTCGATCCCAACATGCGTGTAAAAAATCTCAACGACGAGCAGGTCGGCCGTCTCCGCGACGTGCTCGACAAGGAAGCCAAGGTCGAAGGCGAGCTTCGCCGAGAGATTGCCCTCAACATCAAGCGGCTGATGGAGATCGGGACCTATCGCGGCCTGCGCCATCGGCGCGGGCTGCCCGTCCGTGGACAGCGCACCCGTACCAACGCCCGCACTCGCCGCGGTCCGCGCAAGACGGTCGGCGTTCGCAAGAAGGCGGCGGAGAAGAAGTAATGCCGAAGAAGAAAGTCGTCCGCACCCGCCGCCGGGAGAAGAAGCACGTCACCGTGGGCCAGGCGCATATCCAATCCACCTTCAACAACACCGTCGTGTCACTGACCGACGCCCAGGGCAATGTGCTCGCCTGGGGCAGCGCCGGCAGCCAGGGGTTCAAGGGATCGCGCAAGAGCACGCCCTTCGCCGCCCAGATCACGGCCGAGGCGACGGCGCGCCGCGCGATGGAGCACGGCCTCAAGCAGATCGAGATCTTCGTCAAGGGCCCGGGAGCCGGCCGCGAGGCCGCCATCCGCTCCCTGCAGGCGGCGGGTCTCGAAGTCACCGCGATCACGGACGTGACGCCGATCCCGCACAACGGCTGCCGCCCACCGAAGCGGAGGCGCGTATAGCGATGGCTCGCTAATGGCCCGCTACGAAGGTCCCGTCTGCCGCCATTGCCGGCGCGAGGGCGTCAAGCTCTTCCTCAAGGGGGAGAAGTGCTTTACCAAGTGCACCCTCGATCGGCGCGCGATGCCGCCCGGCATGCACACCCAGGTCCGCCGCCGCAAGGTGTCCGACTATGGGATCCAGCTGCGGGCCAAGCAGCGGGCGCGCCGCATCTACTTCCTGCTCGAGGGCCAGTTCCGCCTCTACTTCGATCGCGCCGCCAAGATGGCCGGCGTCACCGGCCTCAACCTGCTCCGCCTTCTGGAGACGCGGCTGGACAACGTCGTCTACCGCGTCGGCTTCGCCGCCTCGCGGCGTGACGCCCGGCAGCTCGTCTCGCACGCGCACGTCACCGTCAACGGCCGTCTCGTCAACGTCCCCTCATATGCCGTGCGGGTCGGCGACGTGATCGCGATCAAGGAAAAGAGCAAGGAGGTCGACCGCATCAAGAATGCCCTCGACGCGGGCGAGCAGCGGCCGGTCGTTCCCTGGCTGAGCCTGGACAAAGGCAACATGACCGCGAAAGTCACCGCGCAACCCGGACGCGACGACATGGACCAGACCATCCAGGAGCAGCTGATCGTCGAGTTTTATTCGCGCTAGTGAATTAATTCATACAAGGAGAACCATGATCGATATCGCCCAACCCCAAGTCAAAAGCATCGAGAACTCTGCCACCTATGGAAAGTTCGAGATCGAGCCGCTCGAGCCCGGCTTCGGCACCACGCTGGGCAACGCGCTTCGTCGCGTCCTGCTGAGCACGCTGAAGGGCGCCGCCGTGACCTCGGTCTCTATCGAGGGCGTGGCGCACGAGTTTTCCTCGATCCCGTACGTCAAGGAAGACGTCACCGAGATCATCCTCAACCTCAAGGGGCTGAACCTGATCTCCTACAGTGACGATCCCGTCCGCCTCACGCTGGACGTGACCGGCCCGCGCGAGGTGAAGGCGTCTGACATCCAGGCCCCGAGTGACGTCGAGATCGTCAACCCCGATCTCTACATCTGCACGCTCGACAGCAACAAGGGCCGTCTCCGCATGGAGCTAACGGTCGAGCGTGGCAAGGGCTACGTGCCTGCCGAGCGGAACAAGAAGGAAGGCCAGCCGATCGGCGTGATTCCAATCGACGCCATCTTCAGCCCGGTCGTGAAGGCGAACTTTCTGATCGAGAAGACCCGCGTCGGCCAGGAGACGGACTGGGACAAGCTCATCCTCGAAGTCTGGACGGACGGGACGATCGTCCCCGACCAGGCCATCAGCGAGGCGGCCAAGCAGTTCACGTCGCACCTGGGGCTTTTCACCCGCTTCACCGAGCGGATCAAGGACGCCGACGTGCCGCAGCAGAAGGGGAATGACCTCTCCTCGCGGCTGGCGGACGTGCCCATCGAGGACCTCGATCTCTCCGTTCGGGCGCTGAACTGCCTGAAGGCCAACGAGATCACCAAGGTGGGTCAGCTCGTGGCGCTGCGCGAGGAAGACCTGCTCAGTTTGCGCAACTTCGGCCGCAAGTCGCTCGACGAGATCAAAGAGAAATTGGTGCAGCGCGGCTTCCTGACGCCGGAAGAGCTGACCAAGGTCCTGGTCTAGGAGCCGGCGGTCGGGTGCGTCACCAGAAGGCGGGACGAAAGTTCAGCCGGAGCACGGCTCATCGCAAGGCGATGAGCCGCAACCTGGTCACGTCCCTGCTCGACCACGGCCGCATCGAAACCACCGAGGCCAAGGGCAAAGAGCTGCGCCGCTGGGTGGAGAAGGTCATCACCACGGCAAAGAACGACAGCGTCGCCGCACGCCGGGCGGTGGACTCACTGGTCGAAGACCGCGAGGTCACCGAGCGGCTCTTCACCAAGCTGATGCCGCGCATGAAAGAGCGCCCGGGAGGCTATACGCGGGTGCTGAAGATCGGCCCACGCCTGGGTGACGGCGCGGAGATGGTCCTGGTGGAGCTCGTCGACCGATGAACGTAAAACTGGTCCTCGAGTACGAAGGCACGCGCTACCACGGCTGGCAGGCGCAAGCCGGCGCCCCGACGGTCGAAGCCGCGCTGCGCAACGCCATCCACGACCTGACCGGTGAGTCGCCGGTGCTGGTCGCGGCCGGCCGCACTGATGCCGGCGTGCACGCGCTCGGCCAGGTGGTCAACTTCCAGCTCGAGCGTGCGTTCCCCGTCGAGCAATTGCCCGGCGCACTGAACGCCCGCCTGGCGCCCGACATCGCGGTGCGGCACGCTGAAGCTGTCGACGAGAGCTTCAACGCGCGCTATTCGGCGCGGGCCCGCCTCTACGCCTACCGGATTCGCCAGGCGCTCTCGCGGGGCGCCTATCAGCGTCAGTACGCCTGGGGCCTTCACGACACGCTCGACGTCGCCGCCATGCAGGCGGCCGCCGACCGGCTCACCGGGAAGCACGACTTCCGGGCGTTTGGTCGCAGCCCGCGACCTGGTGGGCACACGGTCCGAAATGTCCATGAGGTCAAGGTCATCGGCGCTGGTGACTGGGTCACGATCGCGGTTGCGGCGGACGCCTTCCTCTACGGCATGGTGCGCCGTATCGCCGGCGCGCTGGTCGAGGTGGGCCGGCGGCGGCAGCCGGTGGAATGGATCGACGCGCTGCTCGGTGGCTCGACAAAAGGATTGCGCCTCGCGCCGCCGCAGGGGCTGGTGCAGGTCGCGGTGGAGTACTAGACGGATGCCGCAACCAGGGAAGACCTACAGCGCCAAACCGTCGGAGATCACAGCCGGCTGGTACATCGTCGATGCCAGTGGGCAGACACTCGGCCGGCTTGCCGCCAACGTCGCCAAGGTGCTGCGCGGCAAGCACAAGCCGATGTACACGCCGCATCTCAACACCGGTGACCACGTGATCGTCATCAACGTCAAGGGCATCCGGGTGACGGGCAAGAAGGCGACCGACAAGGTCTACACGCGCTACACCGGCTACCCGGGCGGTCTTCGCAAGCGCGCCTACGGCGATATGGTCGACAAGCATCCGACGTATCCGTTCCGGCACGCGGTGTCCGGCATGCTACAGCACGGGACGCTCGGGAAGGAACAACTTCGCCGCCTGAAGGTCTATGTTGGCGAGGCGCACCCGCACAAGGCGCAGCAGCCGGTGCCCATCCGCTTTGGAAGTAAAGGAGACATCGAAGTCATTGGCCGATAACGCCACGTACTACTACGGCACGGGACGGCGCAAGAACGCGGTCGCCCGCGTCCGCCTCTATCCCGGCGAGGGCACCATCACGGTCAACAACAAGCCCCCGCTGCAGTACTTCGGCCGCCGGATGCTGGAGATGGTCGTGGTGGAGCCGCTCAAGCTGACCGAGAGCCAGAAGCGCTTCAACGTCAGCGCCATGGTCGATGGCGGGGGTATGTCCGGCCAGGCCGGCGCCGTGCAGCACGGCATCGCCCGGGCGCTCGTCGTCGCCGACCTGGCGATGCGGCCGGTGCTCAAGAAGCACGGCATGTTGACCCGAGACCCGCGCATGAAGGAACGGAAGAAACCCGGCCTCAAGCGCGCCCGCAAGGCCCCTCAGTACACCAAGCGCTAGCGGCAAATTTCGCCCCGTGGGGAGGGGTCGGGTGGGAGCTTTGACTCAGCCCGGGCCGCGTCGCCGCGACATGTACCAGGCCACCGCGGCAATGATCACGATCAGAACCACCACGCCGGCGATGATCTTGTTCGTCGTGATAGCTGTCGTGATCAGGGGCACGATGAGGGCGAACGCCATGCTCATGTCCATTCCTCGAGTCTAGACGGTTGGCCTGGGCCTGGCCTACGGCACCAGCCGCGATTTCAGGAACTCGAGGCTGCGGGCGATGATCTCGCGCGACCGTGGGCCGGAGTCGAGGACATCGAATGCATGCCGTCCCTCGGCGTGGTTGTGAAGTTCGACGTCGAGCCCGGCCTTCATGGCGGCATCCGTAAAGCGATCCAGCGTCTCGTTGAGACCGGGCCGGTCGAGTCCGGCCCGGGCAACGAAGATCGGCGGCCCATCTTTGTCGAGCCGGTGGCCAGGCGAGAATGGCTCCACGTTTACGCCGGGTAAGGGCGCTGGCGCCATCATGCCGTAGTAGATCACCAGGCATCGCACCGATGGTCGGTTTGCGAGGGCCGCGTGCGCGCCCAGGAAGCCACCCGCTGAGGCGACCCAGATCGCGAGCCGATCGGGATCGACATTCCATGCATTGGCCCGAGCGCGCACAAGCGCGACGAGATCCTCGACGTCCGATGCGGCCTCGGCGATGCGTGTCCATCCCTCGGTTGAACGGTGATTGAACGTGATGGCGTTGAGGCCGGATGCGGCGAGCAATTCTCCCCAGGACACGTACTGGCCCCAGTCTTTGATGTCCTTCAACCACTCCGGTGGGCCGTCTCCGTGGACGAGGATGACAGCCGGGAGCGCGCCTCCGGCGGCGGGCGCGGGCCGGTAGATGTCCATCAGCAGCGTCCCCGCTGGCAAGGACTTGTAAACGAGATCACGCTCCCGGCGAACCTGTTCCATCCAAGGGACGGAATGCACGACCCTCAGGGGACGGAAGTCGATCGGCTCCTCGGCCAAGGTTAGACGATACTAGTCACCGCCAGTGGACGTCATTCTTCGCGACATCATGGTGTTCCTCCAGAGCGGGAACATCTGGCGCCATGTCCTCGATGTCATTGACATCAGCCTGGTGGCGTTCTTCCTCTACCGATTGTTCCTGCTCGTTCGGGGTACCCAGGCGGTCCAGCTGATGTTTGGCGTCCTCCTGCTGGCCCTGGTCGGCTTGCTGGCGAACCTGCTCGATCTGCGGCTGCTGTCATGGATCTTCCGCAACGCCGCCCCGGCCGTCCTGATCGGCATCA
>DASTJZ010000196.1:0-12485 GCA_035716185.1 Candidatus Dormiibacterota bacterium | reverse complement strand
TTGGTGGAAATGTTGCAGCGTTGGAAAGCTCGTGCGACATCTCATGCCAGGGGCTGTAGGACGTAGCCGGCCGATCTGGACAGCGCCGGCCGGCCGCGTGCATCGATGGGCGCGTGTCGCTCACGGACGAACGCGGATGATCGTCTTCCCCTGGCGTCGCTCGGTCCGGTTGAAGGCGGCGACGGCGTCCTCGAGAGTCGCGATGTTGCCGATGTTCGTCCGCAGTCGTCCGTCACGCACCCGCTGGACGATCTCACCCAGTTGGACGCGACCGGACACGAGAACAAAGTCGATCGCCAGGCCGTCGGCGGGCCGCGCCTCGGTCGGGCCGGCGATGGTCACCAGCGTTCCTCCGGCTCGAATCAGGCGAGTGGACCGCTTCTGGATGTCGCCGCCGATGACATCGAACACCAGATCGACTTCGGCGACGTCTTCGAGGACGTCGTCGTCGAGGTCGACGAACTCCTGCGCGCCGAAGTCGAGCGCCTTCTGACGGTCGGCAGCGCGTCCGGCGCCGATGACGTAGGCGCCGAACTCACGTGCGAGCTGCGTGACCATCGACCCGACTGCGCCGGCTGCGCCGTGCACGAGGACGCTCTGCCCCACCTGAAGGCGGCCGTGCTGGAACAGTCCCTGCCACGCAGTCAGGCCCGGCATCGCCACGCTCGCGCCCACCGTGAAGTCGACGTCGCCCGGCAACGGCGCGAGGTTGCGTGCCTCGACGGCCACATACTCCGCCAGGGTGCCGCCGCGATACGAGTCCGAGAGGCCGAACACTCGCTGTCCCACCGACAGCCCCGTCGTGCCGTAGCCGAGAGCGGTAACCACTCCGGCCAGCTCCTGCCCGGGAATAACCGGCGTCCGGTCACGGCCGAGGCGATCGGTCCAGGTCGAGGGCCACGTCAGCTCATCCCAGGTGAATCCCGACGCATGAACCTGAACGACGACGTCGTTTATCGCTGCCTGCGGCTCGGGCCGCTCCACCAGCTTCATCCCGGCCGTTCCCGCAGCCTGGTCCGTTACCACGATCGCCTTCATGATGATTTTCTCCTCGGTCATTTGTCTCTTTGGAGCTTGCCGCCGAGTTTTGCACCGTTGTCAGGAGGAGGCTGGCATGTGCCGAGTGTTGACCTTCGAACTGTTGAGCAAGCTTGAGTCACGGCTTCTGCAAAAGCCCACTACTGGCGGCTACCTCATACGCCGCCGCCGCTTCGTACTCGCCGGCGAGCGCGCTGTTGAGGATGTTCACATCGTTGTTACTCGATTCGCCCGCCTTTTGCTGCTCGGCAGCATTCCCTCGATGGCCGACCAAAAGAGCCATGGCGGTCGCTGACAGCACGGCGCTGCCCGACCGCGTCAAGAACGCACGCCGCGCGGGGATGAGATGAACGATGATTGCATGATCTCGGTCATGACGACCTCCTTAACGGGAAGGAAATGCAATGTGCGGCAGGCGACGTTGACGTTCAGGACCCAACCACGTGTGGCCGGGTTTCGGACTGAGGTGGGATGTTCTCGAACAGTGGGCCGAGCCCTTCTGCCATAGTCGGATGTGTGAGAATGGCCTCGCGGAGTATGGGGTACGGCAGGCCCGCCAACATTGCGGTTTGCACTACAGCCATGACTTCGCCTGCTTCGGCACCGATCATCGAAAACCCGAGGATGCGGTCGTCGCTTCCGACGAGAGCTTTCATGAACCCTTGTGTTTCGTCGGTCGTCTCTGTCCGCGACACGGCCCTCATCGGCAACCGCGCGACGCGCGCAGAAATGCCGCGTAGCTGCGCGTCGCGTTCGCTCAATCCGACGCGAGCGAGTGGAGGATCGGTAAACACGCAATAGGGAACCAGCCGATCGCGCGTAGTGCGGTGTCCTCCCGCCAGGTTGTCCCTGATGATCCGAAAGTCATCGGCGGCAACGTGGGTGAACGGCGGGCTGCCGCAGCATTCACCCATCGCCCAGACATCGGACGCGGTCGTCTCCAGTCGCTCATTGACACGGATGTAGCCACGGCTATCCAGCGCGAGGCCGGCGTCTTTGAGCCCGATCAGGTCGGTGTTGGGGACGCGCCCCGCCGCGACCAGGAGGTCACTCCCTTCAATCCTTTGCTCGCCAAAGGGCGAGCGAACCGTGACACCGACTTCCTTTCCAGATCGTCCGCGGAACCTGAGGGGCTCGGTTTTGATCAAAAATTTAATGTCTTCCTCGGCTAGAAACCGCTGCATCTCATCTGCAAGGTCCGAGTCCTCCTGGCCCAGTAGCTGAGGCCCCGCCTCGATGACCGTCACGCGACTGCCGAAACGACGGTAAGCTTGGGCCATTTCAAGGCAGACATAGCCACCGCCGAGCAGGATCAGATGTTCCGGAACGTAGTCGAGTTCGAGAGCCTCGACGTGAGTCAATGGCTGAACCGCCTTAAGTCCGGCGACGTCTGGGATTGCAGGATGCGTTCCGACGTTGACGAAAACCCGATCGCCGGTCAGCACGCGTGCCCCGCCTTCGTTGAGACGTACTTCAAGCGTCTTCGGCGCTACGAACTGCCCTTCCCCCATGACCAATTCAACACCGGTCGCGTGATAGTTTTGCAGATGGCGAGCGACCTCGCGGTGGACCATGTCGCGCTTTCGCTGGCGCACCGCGCCCATATCGGTTGTGACCGGACCCGTGACGATGCCGAATTGCGCGCCGTGGCGCGCCAGATGCGCGACCCTCGCACCCCAGATCTCGTTCTTGCTAGGCAGGCAGGCGACGTTGGGGCAGGAGCCACCGATCCACCGGCGCTCGACGACGGCCGTCCGTCTCCCCGTTTGCGCCATGTGCCAGGCCAGCCGCTTGCCGGCCTTTCCGCTGCCAAGGATCAAGATTTCAAACTGGTCCGGTTGAGACATGAGCTTCCTCCGTCAGCGACTGGCGCCAGGTGGAATGTTCACAGCCCGCGTCGGGTCCCGCTGCGCCTTCCCTTGGATTTGACCAGACTTAGAGCCTCGCGCGCACCGGGTAGGTGGCGGTCGGCCTACCGTCGCGTCGAGGATATGGTGCTGACGAGAGCTCGGCGGCCTCGTCAGTTGGGCGGCACGCGCAGCCTCTTGATAGCAGCTAGCCGGCCTCGTGTTGAATCCCTCGAACGTCGTACTGCGACACAGCAGCAAATTTGCCTTCTAAGGCGCGCAACGCGCGTCAGCCAACGCGGTTCCATGAAAAATTCAACATCGCCGCAACATCAGCACAGCAGTTGAGCTGTCGCGCCACGCCTCTACAGAGGGCCGCCTGTCCAGTCATCTTAGTGATCGCGACCGTCGGCTGGCTTGCCGCGTTCGCGCAATCTCGGCGATGATCGTTGAGGTGTTCCGGTAGAGCGGGTTGCGGCGGTTGCCCCTCTCATCGATATTAATCGATGTGGCCCACTCCGCTCCGGCGCGCCGCCGTTCCGGATTGGCGAGGATGAAATCAACCGCTTGGTTTTGTGTGCCCAGGGTCGAGGCGCCATTCTCCGCGGTCAGCTCATCGTACAGCTTGATTACATAAACCAGCGCCTGGAGCCGCAGTCTCGTGTCCTCGACGGGAAAAATCATCGGCGGTTCCTCTACGGATTGTGTCTTGCGCCCAGCCCGCGATGCGATGATCGGGTTTTTGCGGGCCACTGGCCCCATCCGGAACTTCTAGATTCGCCGCCCGTTGGCCCGGCATGGGCGACGACGAGAAACTCGTCGATACGGCCGCTCGCAAGATCATTGAAGAACAGGGCGTCGAAGCGGTTTCGATCCTTCGCGAGCGCGCTGAAATTAGCCAACGAGCTAGCGAACAAGCTTGCCTCCAAGGCGTGGCGCGACATCGCCGATGCTGCCGAGCGAATGCTCCGGAATTGATAGTGCGTTTGGTGTGGCGGCGGCCGCTCCGATCCCGACATCACGATGCCGGTGCGCCTTGCACTGTGCTGCAGCAGGCCGTGCCGATCCATCCGACGGTCTCGGAACTCATTCCGACGATACGTATCCGTCGCGATCAACCCAAGAGGAGTTTTTGAAATGGAAGGATCATCTGGCAAGTCCCTGAGCTACATCGTTGGCGGGTCGAGCGGCATGGGGCTCGCGACCGCCCGCCTGTTGGTTGCCGATGGCGGCACCGTCGTCCTTGTCGCACGCGAGCAGGACAAATTGGCTGCACGCAAGGGTGAGCTTGAAGCTGGCGGCAAAGGCAAAGTCGAAACTATTGCTGCGGATTTCTACGATGCCGAAGCAGTGAAATCGCTCATTGCCAAGATCGATGGGGAGACCCGGCACATCAATCACCTTGTCAACGCGGCTGGCTATTTTATTCCTAGAGACTTCTTTGAGTACACCGAGCGCGATTACGACGGCTATATGGACCTCAATCGCGCCTTCTTTTTTGTCACGCAGGCCGTGGCCCGGAACATGGTGAAGAACGGTGGCGGGTCGATCGTCAACATCGGCTCGATGTGGGCGCACCAGGCGATCAAGGCGACGCCTTCCTCGGCCTATTCGATGCAAAAGGCGGGTCTGCATGCCCTGACCAAGAACCTCGCGATGGAGCTTGGTGGGCGCGGAATCCGGGTAAACGCCGTGGCGCCTGCTGTGACCGTGACACCGCTCTTCAATGCGTTCATCGATCCGGACAAGGTCGAGCAGACCCTGACCGAGGGTTTCAACGCATTCCATCCAATCGGTCGCGTCGGCCGCCCGGAGGACCTCGCCAACCACATCGTGTTCCTTTTGTCGGATAAGGCCAGCTGGACGACCGGCGCGATCCACGATGTCGACGGCGGTGTGATGGCTGGTCGAGTCTGACGCTGTAGATCCGCGAAACTACAGGCTCCGAAAAACTCGGGACAGGACAGGTGTCGCAACACGCGACACCTGTCACCGCGCTCCTTAGAGATCGCGCTCGGTAGTGCAGCGTCCGAAAGCGACACGGCACCGAGGTCTTGGCTCCGTAACGATCGCTGGCGGGAATGCACGAGAGCTCGTCAGGTCTCGTGCCGCGGCAACGGCATCTTGCTAATGACGCCGTCGCTTCGAGTCGAAAGACCCGTGGACACCGGCCACTTCGCGCTCGAAACCCACGTCGCCGAGATCGCAAAGACGATTGGCGACTTCCTCGACAAATGAGTGTCAACTAACCAACTAACACACTGGCGAAAGGGTGAAAGATGGCCAATTATCGCAAGACCCCCGAAGCCATTTCGGGACTGTCGCCGGAACAGTATCGGGTGACCCAGCAAAGCGGCACCGAGCCCCCCGGAACCGGCGAATATCTGGATAACAAGGAACCCGGCATCTACGTCGACATCGTATCGGGCGAGCCGCTGTTCGCGTCGTCCGACAAATATGAATCAGGATGCGGTTGGCCAAGCTTCACAAAGCCGATCGAGCCCGCCAACGTCAACGAGTTGCGAGACACCACGCACGGCATGATCCGCACGGAGGTGCGATCGGCGCATGGCGACAGCCACCTCGGGCACGTCTTTCCCGACGGCCCGGCGGACCAGGGCGGCCTGCGCTACTGCATCAACTCGGCCTCGCTGCGGTTTATCCACCGCGACGACATGGAGGCCGAGGGCTACGGCGCTTACTTGGACCAGGTGGAGGACGTATGATGACCGAGGCCGTTCTTGCGGGTGGCCGCTTCTAGGGCGTCCAGGATCTAATGCGCCGCTACGACAGCGTCATTTCGACACGGGTCGGCTATACGGGCGGTAATGTGCCCAACGCGACCTATCGCGATCATGGCACCCATGCCGAAGCAATCGAGTTATCTTCGTCACGACGCTGAATCGACGGGCCGCTGTTCCGGCCATTGCGCCACAAACAATCGCGACGAGGCCCGCAGGCCGATGGACCCGGGCGCGATGGATCGCGTGGTAGATTCAGTTAACTTTGGTTGGCTGCGTCTTGACGTAAGGCTGCGTACAGATGCCGTGGCGCGAGTAGCTGATCGGCCGGCCAATATTGCAGTGATGGAAAGCCCGTTCGACATCTAAATGGCAGATCCTCGGCTCAGAACCTCAGTTTCCGAATGGGATCGTCAATTCCGTCTCACTCGTATCCACGACGAATACCGCGAGGAGTTTGGCCGGTTTTGTCGGGCTGGCATTGGCGCTAACGGCGTGGCGGTCCCCGGGCAGCTCGGAGAAGCTTTGTCCGGCCTTGTAGATCGTCACCGGTCCGTTGTTGACCTGACTGCGGATCGCCCCTTCAAGCACGGTCGCGTAAATGAAGGCGGATTTGGGATGCGTGTGGCCAGGCGAGTAACCGCCCGGGCCGTATTCGACGAGCACGCCCTTGATACTCTTGCCGGGGACGTTCGGCAGCTCGTGCTGGTAGACAAGGGTCACTTTGGCGTTCTTCGACCTCGGCGCATCCGCGAGGACGCTGCCGAACGGCAGGGTGGCGACAAGCAGCGAACAGAGAACACTTTTCATCAAGCCCTATCCTTCCGTTGGCGCATACGGATCAGGCGCCTGCCTGTGACCGCCGGAGCCATTCGTTTCGGAGCAGCAGAGCAGCGCATTGCCGGAGGTCGTTGGCTCGACAGGCTCTGGCCGTTAACCGACCGCGCCGCTGATGGGACGAGTCTTCGCAAGTGAGACAAACCCGTCCTGCATGACCATCGCACAGACACGTTGCAGGCCTCGGCAAGTTCGAGGAGGCTCTGGAAGGCTGGGGCCCAGCTGACATTGAGGCCAGCTGGGCGCAAAGGATACCAACGAACCCGTGCCGCGCACCGGCTAGATGACGGTCGGCCACAATCGCGTCGAGGATCTGGTGCTGACGAGAACTCGGCGGCCTCGTCACTTGGGCGGCACGCGCGGCCTCTTGATAGCAGGTCGCGGGCCTGGTATTGGATCCTCTCGAAACTCGTCTTGGATCCCTCGCTGGGACACAGCGGCAAAGTTGCCTTCTCCGGTGCGCAACACATCTCAGCCAACGAGGTTCCATGAAAATTCAATATCGCCGCAACAGCCGCGCAGCAGTGTGAGGTTGTCTCGCCATGCCTCTGCCGAGGGGCTTGCGGACGGCCGCTTGCGCTGTCATCTTTTCAGTCTGACGAGCGCGGCCGTCGGCTTGCCTGCGCGTTCGCGTTCATCTCGGCTATGATCGTTGAGGCGTTCCGGTTAAGCCGGCCGTTGTCTCCATGATTGTTTCGAGATAGGCGTGAACCTGCTGATAAAGCTGGTTATACGGAAGCCTCCGCTGGGGTGCCGTCGATGCCTTCTCGAATATTATTTATCGATGAGGCCCACTCCGCCACGGCGCCGCCGTTCCGGGTTGGCGAGGATGAAATCGACCGCTTGGTTTTGTGTGCCGAGGGTCGGGGCACCATTCTCCGCGGTCAGCTCATCGTAAAGCTTGATTAAGGCCAGAGCCTGGAGTCGCACGTGTTCGGACACGCGTATTCCCTCACGGGGAGGGCATCAGCATAGGACATTGTGACGTTTGGCGCATCTTTGACACTGGGTCGGCGAATAACCAACCTGCTAGCGCCGACGCGGCTTTTTCGACTCATCCGTCAGCCGACAGACTGCGCTAGAAGTTGTGTCCGAATGGGTTCGCTCACTGCTTTCGTCCAGACGGCCACGAGTTGCGGTCGAAAGCTGATCCCCGCCGCTCAGCTATATGGCCAGAATGACCGCTTGCGGCGCCAATCAGAGCTCACGAGGAGCACGCTCCAGCTTCGCAAGCGCCAAAAATCGTTTGTTTGTCCAAATTTTCTATACTCTCGATGAAGATGGCGACTGAACGTCGCCTGTGATCAGCCGAGCGCCACGCTGATAGGTCAGGTAAGACCAAAGCCAGTCGAGTGCTACGACTATGCGATTGCGAAAACCGATCAGGAAGTAAATGTGCGCCGCGCCCCAAACGAGCCAGGCGATGCGGCCGGTCAGCCTAAGCCAACCGAAGTCTACAACCGCTTCCCGACGGCCGATTGTCGCAAGATTGCCGTAATCACGGTAGCGGAACGGCGGCGGCGCCGGCTTCCCGCTCAGGCGCGCGCCGATGACACCGGCGACATAGTTGCCTTCCTGCTTGGCGACGGGCGCAACACCGGGCAAAGCGCCGTGTCGGCCTTCAACAAGCGCGGTATCGCCGATGACAAAAATTGGGGGATGCCCGGATACGGTCAGATCGGGTTCCACCGGTACTCTGCCGCCGCGCCCGGGTGCAATGCCAAGCCAGTCGGCAGCGGGGGAGGCCGCGACACCGGCAGCCCAGATCAGGGTTCGACTCTCAATGCGTTCGCCACTGAGCACCGCGCCGCCAGGGTCGCAGATGTCGACTTTGTGGCCGAGCCGCACTTCGACGCCGAGGTGACTTAAGGCCTGAGCCGCGACACCGGACAGTCGTGCAGGGAAGCTCGGCAAGAGCCGTGGCCCGGCCTCGACCAATACGATCCGGGCAGTGGTCGGGTCGATGCGGCGGAAATCGCGGGCGAGTGCAGCCTTTGCCAGCTCCGCGAGCGCGCCGGCCAGCTCGACCCCCGTCGGGCCGCCGCCAATAATCACGAATGTCGTTAGCCTGCGGCGCTCGTTCTCGTCCTCGGTGTCCTCGGCGCGCTCGAAGGCGAGAAGGATGCGTCGCCGCATCGTTGTCGCGTCCTCGATGGTCTTCAGACCCGAGGTAACCGTCATCCACTCGTCATGACCGAAATAGGACTCGCGGGCACCGGTGGCGATAACAAGCTGCTCGTAGCGAATGCGCCGCTCGCCGATCAGGACGGCGTGTCCTGGCACATCGAGGCCAGTGACTGTGCCGAGTATCACGCTCGCGTTCCGCTGATCGGCGAGAATGTGCCTTATCGGCTGGGCAATGTCGGCCGGCGACAAGGCTGCGGTGGCCACCTGGTAGAGCAGTGGTTGGAATAAATGATGATTGCGACGGTCAATTAAGGTCACGTCGGCCTCCGTGCGCTTCAGGCCAATAGCTGCCGATAGGCCGCCGAAGCCGGCGCCGATGATCACAATGCGCGGCCGTCCGCGGTTGGATGAAACGCTGATTTCTTCCATACCCGCGAAACGCCTTGAGTTATGAAACGGCTCAATGCCTCCACCGTCCCCAGCCGTTACGGACCCGACGGCAATCCTCTTGAACCGTACTCCGCACATGGCCGCAGCAACACCGCGCGCGCGGCCGCGACCTCTTGTAGCAGATGGCGGGCAGAGGTCTGCTTGCGGCGCTATTGAGACGTCGAGCTACCGCTGCTGGAACGCGTACTCATGCCCCGTTTCGGACCTTGAGCTGGTAGGCTCGGCGATCGAGGCAGGGGCTCAAAACGGATGTTTGCCGCACCCATCCGGTGACGTCTCGAGAGCGATCGCGAACGTTGTCTTTCAGCCTGATCCATGGGCGCCCTTCAAGCAGACGCGACGAGCGGCCGCAACCGCCTCGACCGCATTCGTGCCTCGCGCTCCGGGTTTACGAGCGCGATGGCGACAGTGCCGCCCACCAGCATCATGAGCCCGCACATGAAGAAGCCGGTGTTGAACCCGTCGAGCGGTGTAGCGCCGCTCTCGATAACCCTGCCCATGACATAGGGTGCAACGAGGCCGGCTGAGCCCGCGATCGCGGTTCCGATCGCGAGCAGCGCACCGCGTTGCGCTGCCGGGGCGATTTCACCGACGACGGCATTACTGATGACATAGATCACTGAGGGCAGCGCCACCCCGAGCGTCGTCAGGGCAATCTTGACGGTGGTACCCGGAACATAGGGCAACATCGTCAGCGCAGCGCCGCCAACGGCGACACAAAATCCGCCGAGGATGCCGCGCGCCACTCTGCTCGATACGCCGCGCGACAGGAGGCGTTGCGAATACCAGCCGGCCACCAGCATCGCGATCGCTGTGCCGCCGGCGCCGAGCGTGCCGAGGATCCCGATCGAGCTTTGCGCAAAGCCCAAGCCCTGGGTCAAATAAGCGCCTTGCCACGAGAGCGCCAGCGACAGCGCCCAATTGGCCCCGAACGATGCGGCCCAGCACGCCAGGATCGTGGGGCTCAGCAGAAACTGCGCATAGCCGACCCGCAGCGAAGATTGCGCCCGATCTCTTGCCGCTGCGCTCTCAATGTCCAACGATCCTTCGCGGCCGAAGATGAGCCACAAAGCGCACCAACCGAGGCCGATCAGGGCGAGCCCACCAAAGGCCCAATGCCAGCTCCAACGCACGATGACCCAGTTGAGCAGCGGCAATGCCACCATGACGCCGATCGCCCCGCCTTGCACGATGATGGCGGTCGGCAGGGTACGCCGCTCGTTGGGGAACCATTTGTAGGCGGCATGGAGCGCCACCGGTGCCGTGGGGCCTTCACCGGCGCCGAGCGCGATACGGCAGGCCAAGAGCGTTGCGAGCCCGACCGGGCCGGTCATCGGCAACTGCGTCACCGCCCAGACGACGCCGATCGCGAGCAGTATCCAGCGCGTCTGCACGCGGTTGACGAGAAAGCCGGTTGCGACCGTCGAGACCGCAAAAAGGAGATAGAAGCTGGAGCCGATCAGCCCGAACTGGCGCGCGCTCAGGTTCAACTCCCGCATGATCGGCACAGCGGCAATCCCGATCACTGCCTTGTCGGCGAAATTGATCACCATCAGGAGGGTGAGCAACGCTGCCACGATCCACGCCCGGTTGCGATCGTCTGCGCGCATCGGACAAGTCCTCTATCCACCTGCTGTCGCGCAAGTCGAAGGGTGAGAATCAGCCGGCGCGCCGCCGGATCAGTTGGCGCAGCGACAGCACGTGTAAGAGGATCGAGCACGGCACCACGAAAGCTGGGGTCAGCACGCCTGGATAGGCGCCGGCGCCGATGCTCGGCACATCGGGAACGATCAGCTGGAGCGGGCCGGGCGAGGTGATCGCGCCAAGGGTGACCGCGACGACGAAATCGGCAAGGCCGATAATATTCCAGGCGACCGCAGCCCTCCGTCCCTGCGCGGTGCCCGTCGCGGCGGCGATCGCCGCCGGCACGGCGAAGAGGCCGGTCAGCGTATCGCCGATCCCCGCCGGGACGCCGAACAGGCCGGGCAGCGTCCCGCTCAATGCGGCAACAAGAGCCCAGCTGCCGAAGACGCGGTAAAGCTGAAGCCCGACGAGCCAGCTCGCCGGCATCGCGTCGAGCACCTGTCCCATCCGCTTCGACCACAGCAACAGCGGCGTGCCGATGATGACCGGCAGGAAGATCGCCAGCGGCAGCGTCGGTACGCTCCCGCCCGTGCGGAAGACGCCGCTGATCGCCGCGCTCCAGGCGATGGCTGCCCAGAGCGTCAGCGGGACCATGATGATGAGCCAGGTCCCCTGGCGCTGGCCCGGCGTCAGCTCGGTGCGTTCGAGGCCGAGCCACAAGCCGACCGCGATGAGCGCATAAGTCATCAGCCGGACGGCCGTGGTCGCAGCGCCGCCGGCAGAGAGGATCGGCTGCCACCAGCTCAACGCGATCCACAGCGTCGTGACCGGGATGATCCATAATAGGCTGCGCCAGGCGGGACGCGCCGCGACGATATCGACGGGAATAGCGGCGGCGGTCATCGGCGGTTCTCCGTGTGAAACCGGCCAGAATGTAGGGGCCCTCAAAGCCGTTTGCAGTGGCTGTATGTTCACATAGACTGTTCATTAATGAACAGGTCTGTCGGAGCCTGGCTGTGGGATGACGTGCGCTTCTTTCTCGCCGTAGCGCGCGCGGGCAGCCTGTCGGGAGCCGCCCGCGGCCTCGGCGTCGGGCATGTGACGGTCGGGCGCCGCATTGCGCTCCTCGAAAAGCGTCTCGGCGTCACATTGTTCAACCGCACCTCGGACGGCTTTACCGTCACCGCGGCCGGAGACGCCATCCTGCGTCAGAGCATGGCGATGGAAACTGCCGCATTGGACTTGGAGCGGGTCGCCGCAGGGCGCGATTCACTGGTGGCGGGTTCGGTCCGGGTGACCACGACCGAGGCGCTCGCCCACCAGGTGGTCGCGCCCGCCGTAGCGACGCTGCGGCAGGCCCATCCCGGGCTGCAGGTCGATCTCGTCGTCGGTGTCCGCTCGCTCGACATCGCGCGGCGCGACGCCGATCTCGCGGTCAGGTTCGCGCGACCGGCGGTGTCCGACCTCGTCTGTCGCAAACTCGGCGAGGTCGGCTTCACGCTCTACGCCTCGAAGAATTACCTCACTCGCGCCGGTGTTCCGCAGCGCGGAGAGGGCCTGGCCGGCCACGACCTGATCACCTTTACCGGCGCGCCGGCGGCGATCGGCCCCTGGTTTCTGGGCGAGTCCTTAGAGGGTACGCACACAGCGCTCAGATGCGACAATCCTTTCATCCAGCGCACAGCTGCCGCCAACGATGTGGGTATTGCTGAGCTCGCGTGCTTCCTCGGAGATGGCGTTCCTGATGTCATGCGGGTTTGGCCGCAAGAGGCACCAGCACGTCGCGCTGTGTGGCTGATCCTGCACGAAGATATGCGTCGCTCAGCGCGGATCAGGACCGTGTCGGCCGCCATCGCCGAGG
>DASTJZ010000195.1:0-4070 GCA_035716185.1 Candidatus Dormiibacterota bacterium | reverse complement strand
TGTTGATCGGCGGTTACCTGATTTTCATCATCACCGTCCTGCGCTGAGCCGCTGACGGACGGTTTTCCAGCGACGATCCACAGGCTCCTGGTGGAAGTCGTGCACGAGTCGCGACAGACAGCTGTCGCGACGGTTGCATAGGCTTAGCCTCTGATAAAATCTGCGACGCCTTAAGCGCATCGGACCAACTCGATGCGCTGGAATCGCGGGGATATAGGGGAAGCATGCTGCTCAGTCTTCGGCTGCTCCGGCGGATCGCTCGAGAGCTCCCTCGTTATGGAAAGCTCACCTATTGCCTCTATCGAGATCCGCGTGTGCCGTACCGCAACAAGGTGGCGCTGGCCGCGGCCATCGCGCTGATTCTCAATCCGGTGGTCGACATCCCGCTGCGCCTTCCCGTCTTCGGCGAGATGGACGCCGTGGCGCTGACCGTCCTGGCGGTGCGGATGTTCGTGGAGAGGGCGCCGAAGGATGTGGTCGCCGAGCACCAGGAACGGATCGCGCTGGGCACGAGTGTCTTCGATCAGGACATCCGTGAGGGCCGCGAGGGAATGCGCGCGCGGCTGAACGAGCTGCAAGAGCGCGGCAGGCTCTTGCTCCGCAATCGTCGGGGACGGCTGGCATGAAGGTGCTCCTGATCCAGGATGTGAAGGGGACCGGCAAGGCCGGCGAGACCAAAGAGGTTGCCGACGGCTACGCCCGCCATTACCTGCTGCCGCGCAGGCTGGCGCAACCCGCCACCAAGGGCGCGCAAGACCAGGCAGATCGGCAGAAGACGACGAGCGTGCAGCGCGAGCAGCGGGAGCTAGCCGAGGCAAAGGCCACGGCCGTCCGGCTCGAGGCAGCGCAGGTCGTGTTGAAGTTGCGTAGCGGGAAGGACGGCAAGCTGTTCGGCGCCGTCACCAACGTCGACGTGGCGTCGGCGCTCAAGCAGCAGCACGGGATCACGCTCGATCGCCGCAAGATCGAGTTCGAGGAGCCGGTCAAGGCGATGGGTCCTGCCACGGCTCACGTGAAACTCCACCGCGAGGTCACGGCCCGCATCCCGCTGATGGTTACCTCCGCTTGACGATTGACCTGAGACGCTCGCCGGCACCGCCGGCTGCTGGTGGCCGCGTGCCACCGCACAATCTCGAGGCCGAGGCTTCGGTGCTTGGCTCGCTGATGCTCGATCGCAACGCCATCGTCCGGGTGGCCGACTTCTTGCGGCCGGAGGATTTTTACCTCGACCATCACGCCCAGGTCTATCGCGCCGCGCTCAATCTCTACGATCGGTCGGATCCGCTCGATCTCCTGACGCTCGCGGCCGAACTTGAAAGGATGCGGGTGCTCGAGCGAATTGGTGGACAGGCCTTCCTAGCCGAGCTGCAAAGCAGTGTGCCGACGGCCGCGAATGTCGAGTATTACGGGCACCTCATCGAAGAGGGCGCGACGAAACGCAAATTGATCAGCGCTGGTGGACGGATAACCGCCTTAGGTTTCGACGACGGCACGCCCGCCGGCGATGCACTCGATACGGCGGAAAGCGTGATCTTCAATATCGCCGAAGGTCGCATCACCCAGGACTTTGTCCCCTTGAAGGACATCCTGAAGGACACCTGGGATCAAATTGAGCAGATTCACAAAGATCAGTCAGTTATTTCGGGCGTTCCAAGTGGTTTCACCGATCTGGATGCGAAGACCGGTGGTTTTCAGAAGTCCGACCTGATCATCGTTGCTGCAAGGCCTGGGGTCGGCAAAACTTCCATGGTCTTGAATGTAGCCCAGCACGCTTCCATCCAGTACAAAATCCCGGTCGCCGTCTTCTCACTGGAGATGTCGGAGCAGCAGCTCGTAACGAGACTGCTCTGCAGTGAGGCATCAGTCGACTCATATCGATTGCGGACTGGCCTTTTGAAGGATGCGGAATGGCCGCGAATCGCTCAAGCGATGGGAGCCCTTTCGGAAGCACAGATCTACATCGATGATTCGCCGAACGTTTCCGTCATGGAGATGCGAACCAAGTCGCGCCGCTTGAAGTCGGCCAACAACCTTGGTCTGATCATCGTCGATTACCTCCAATTAATGCACGGTCGCAATCAAGAGAATCGGGTGCAGGAGGTATCGGAAATCTCTCGTGGATTGAAGAGCCTCGCCCGCGAGCTTCAAATCCCGATTATTGCCTGCTCCCAGTTGAGCCGAGAGCCGGAGAAGAGAACCGATCATCGCCCACAGCTCGCAGATCTTCGCGAGTCCGGTACTTTGGAGCAGGACTCGGATTTGGTTTTGTTTATTTATCGCGAGCGCTTCTATAACGACAACGTATCGGAGGACAAGCGCAACATCGCCGAGATCATCATCGCCAAGCACCGCAACGGTCCTACGGGAAAGGTCGAGCTGATGTTCATCGACGAGCAGACAAAGTTCGCGAATCTCGATCGCCGTCGCGGGGCCTAGCCATGGTCACCATCCTCGTCGGTGGGCAGTGGGGAGACGAGGGCAAGGGGAAGATCATCGATCTCCTCTCCGAAAAGGCGAACATGGTCATTCGCTCGCAGGGCGGGAACAATGCCGGCCACACGGTCGTCAACGCCGGACAGGAATTTCGTTTCCACCTGATCCCCTCAGGGATTCTGTATCCCAGCACGACCTGCGTCATCGGCAACGGCGTGGTGCTGGATCCACGCGTCCTCATCGAAGAGATGGAGCAGGTGCAATCCCGCGGCATCAGCATCGACCGACTGATCATCTCCGACCGCGCGCACCTGATCATGCCCTGGCACCCGATCCTGGACAAGCTCGAGGAGGAGCAGCGGGGCGACGATCGATTGGGTACTACCTGGCGAGGAATCGGGCCCGCGTACGCCGACAAGGTCCGTCGGATTGGGTTTCGAGTCGGCGACCTGACCAAGCCTCGCTTCCTGGAGAAGAAGCTCGCCTTTGTCCTCGCGAAGATCAAGAACCCCCTCCTTACGGAGCTCTATCACGTGCCTCCGCTCGACCTCCAGCAGATCCTGCGGGAGTACACCGTGTATGGCGATCGCCTGGGTCCTTTCATCAAAGACATCTTTCCCATCATCCACCAGTCCGTTTCGCGCGGTGATCGCATCCTTCTGGAGGGCGCGCAGGGCAGCATGCTCGATCTGGATTTCGGCACCTATCCCTACGTCACGTCATCGTCGCCGACGGCGGGCGGAGCGCTGACCGGATCAGGGATTCCGCCGACGGCAGTCGACCTCACCATGGGCGTCTTCAAGGCGTATACGACGCGCGTCGGTTACGGCCCGATGCCGACGGAACTAGCTGATGACCTCGGAAAGCAGATCCGCGAAATAGGCAAGGAATACGGGACGACGACCGGGCGCGCCCGGCGGGTCGGATGGTTCGACGCCGTCGTCGGTCGCTACAGCGTGGCCTTGAACGGCATCGGCTCGATCGCCCTGACCAAGCTCGACGTGCTCGATGAGTTCGACCCGATCCGGATCTGTACCGGCTACATCAGCAAAGGCGAGCTGCACGAATATCCGATGTCCAACATCAGCCACCTCAAGCACTGCGAACCGGTGTATGAAACCCTTCCGGGATGGCGGTCATCCATCGCCGGCATTCGCCGTCCCGAGGATCTGCCGAAGGCCGCTCGTCGCTACATCGATCGGCTCAGCGAGCTCTGCGGGGCGGCGATCGATATCGTCTCGGTAGGCGCGGCGCGCGATCAGGCGATCTGGATGCGAGGCAGCGCGGCCGATTTACCGGTGCAGCAGCACCAACACCAGGCCAGCCACACCTAAATACCAGAGCACCGAGACCGCCGTCAGCAGCAGCTTGGTCGGGCGATTCATCGTCCGGGCGCTCCAGGTCAATGCCAGGCCGAGCGGATTGATGATCACCAGGGTGGCGAGCAGAATGAGCGTGCCCCGTTGCAGCCCCCAGGGCAGTCCGCCACGCGTAGCGGCCGTCCGCATCTGGCGTACCAGGTCGTTCGGATCGCCCTGCGTGTCGAAGCCGCGGACCGAACGGGCAGTTCCACCACGGCTGTAGCCGACCCCGACGGGCGTCGCCGCCATCACGGAGTGACGGACCTCGGAACGCGC
>DASTJZ010000194.1:0-7254 GCA_035716185.1 Candidatus Dormiibacterota bacterium | reverse complement strand
CCTTTGTCGCGATAACGGATGTTGGCGCGACGAGCCTGAAAGTCACCAAAGTTGGAGCAGGATGAAACTTCGAGAAACCTATCGTCGCCGGGACAATAAGCCTCGAGGTCATATTTCTTCCACTGGGCGAAGCCCATGTCGCCGGTGCACATCAGCAGCACGCGATATGGCAACTCGAGCAGTTGCAGTACGGACTCGGCGTCGTTCACGAGCGATTCGTGCTCGGCCATTGAGGTGTCCGGCTCGACAAATTTGACCAGCTCTACCTTGTTGAACTGATGCAACCGGATGTAGCCGCGCGTATCCTTGCCGGCCGCCCCGGCCTCGCTGCGAAAGTTCGTCGACCAGGCCACATGCTTGATGGGAAGATCCTTGCCGTCAAGGATCTCGTCACGATAGAGATTGGTGACCGGGACTTCCGCCGTCGGGATCAGGAAGAGGTCGCGCTTCTCGATGCGGAATGCGTCATCCTCGAATTTTGGCAGTTGACCCGTACCGGTCATCGACGCTCGGTTGACCAGTTGTGGCGGAAGGATTTCGTCGTAGCCATGCTCCCGAATGTGCAGATCCATCATGAAGTTGAGCAAGGCACGCTCGAGCCGCGCGCCGGCGCCCTTGAGGAAGACGAATCGCGAGCCCGTGACCTTGACCGCCCGCTCGACGTCGAGGATCCCAAGACGCTCCGCAATTTCGTAATGCGGCCGCATCTTGAAGGTCGCGGGCTTCCGCTCCGCGACGCCCCAGTCGCGAACGGTGACGTTACCACTTGAATCTCGACCTTCCGGCACCGACGGGTCAGGTGGATTCGGCACCTCGAGCAGAAGCGCGTTGAGGCGACTTTCGATTGGTGCCGCCTCTTGCTCCAGCAACTTGATCTCGTCGCGCATCAGACGGAGGCTCTCAACCGCCGCCTCGTCGCGGCTCTTCGCCATCGCCGCGGAGCGGCGCTTTTGCTCGGCTTTCAGCTGCTCGATCTTCGTCAGCAGTTCGCGGCGTTCTTGATCGAGTCGCAGGATCTCGTCGACAGGCGCGGGCTCGCCTTTCTTGCGAGCCCCCTCTTTGACCAGGTCCGGATGTTCGCGGATGAAGCTAAGGCTCAGCATGGCGAGCCCGCAGATGTGGGAACAGGATCACGTCGCGGATGGACGGTTGGTCCGTCAGGATGGCCGCGAGGCGATCGACGCCCATTCCCATTCCGCCGGTTGGCGGAAACCCGTATTCGAGCGCTGTCAGGAAGTCCTCATCCATCGGATGCGTCTCCTCATCGCCGGCGGCGCGAGCGCGCGCCTGGTCTTCGAACCGTGCTCGCTGGTCGTCGGGATCGTTCAGCTCGGAGAAGGCGTTGGCGATCTCCTCGCCGGCGATCATCAGCTCGAAGCGATCGGTCAGGCGCGGATCGGTCGTCCGACGTCGCGCCAGGGGTGAAACCTCGACCGGGTGACCCAGGACAAATGTGGGCTGGACCAGCGTGTCCTGCACCAGCTCCTCGAAGAGCTCGGCGATCAGCCCGCCCCAGCCGAGACCGGGCTTTGGCTCGATGTTGTACTTCTTGACCAGCCGTTCGAGCGCCGGGACGTCCGCGTGATAGAGATCCTCATCGACGACCTGGCTTACCGCTTCCACCATCTCGATCCGTTTGAAGGGCCTCGTGAACTGGATCTCCTGCCCCTGGTACTGGATGGTCGGCGTGCCCTTGACCCGCTCGACCAGATGGATCACCAGCGACTCCGTCAGCTCCATCATGCCTTCGACGTCGGTGTAGGCCTGATAGAGCTCGAGCATGGTGTACTCGGGACTGTGCCACTGGTCCATGCCCTCATTGCGGAAGATCCGACCGATCTCGAAGACGCGGTCAAAACCTCCGACGATCAGCCGCTTGAGATACAGCTCCAGCGCAATCCGCAGGTATAGCTCCATGTCGAGCGCGTTGTGATGCGTGCGAAACGGTCGCGCCGCGGCTCCCCCCGCCATGGCCTGCAGCACGGGCGTCTCGACCTCGACGAAGCCACGGCCTTTCAAAAAGCTGCGAGTCTCCTCGACGATCCGGCTGCGTGTCAGGAAGACATCCATCACGTCAGGGTTGGCGATCAGGTCGAGATAGCGCTGCCGGTAGCGAAGCTCTTTGTCGCGCAGGCCGTGGTACTTCTCGGGCAACGGCCGCAGCGCTTTCGCCAGCAGGACGAAATCGTCGATCTCGCAGGTGATCTCGCCCCGCTTCGTCCGAAAGAGGACGCCGTGCACGCCGATGATGTCACCCAGGTCCAGATCGGTGAAACGCTGATAGGCGTCGTCGCCGAGCTTGTCGACCTTCGCCAGGAGCTGGATCCGGCCGGCGAAGTCCTGGATATGCGCGAAGGTTGCCTTGCCCATCACTCGGATGGCCACGACGCGGCCGGCGAGCGCGACCGGCTCGGTACGCGCGTCGGCTCCCGCGGTTTTCTCAGTCTGTTCGAAGAGTGCGATCGCATCGGCCGAGCTGTGCGTCCGGTTGAACCGGCTCTGGTATGGCTCGATGCCGCGGGCGCGTAGGGCCTGCAACTTTTGTCGGCGTTGAAGCTCCTGGTCCGTGTGCGCCGCTTCCATTCCGCGAAAGTCTAAATGGTGACGCGCACGCACTAGAGAACGTCGAAGGTGCGCGCCTTCATGGGGCGATCCGGCTTGAACGGATTGTCCTGTGGCTTCACACTGCCGGTAATCGCATCGACAGCCCGGCGACTGCCACCGATGCTGCCCATGATGCCGTGGCCACTGTAGCCGGTGTTCAGCGCCAACCCTGGTATCTCGGTCGGTCCGAGTAGCGGCCGCCGATCCGGCGTGTAGGTGTACTGGCCGGCCTGCAGCCACCACTGCAAGCGCGATGACCCCCATACCTCTTTCCAGAACGGAGCGACCCGAGCCAGGGCGTGATGGCTCGCCGGGTCGAGGAGCCCAAACGCGAAGTCGGATGATGTTGGGACATCGTCCAGCGGCGGCTCTGCCGGCGCGGGAGCCGTCCAGAGTGCGTGCGCGCCCGATCCGGCGGGCCGCCAGTGGGCGCCGGTCTCGTACTCGATCGTCATTGGCGCAGTGGCGGGCACCTGCGGCAGGTCGGGAACGATTAGCTTGTGACGGCGAACGGTGGTGAGTGGTAGGTCGAGGTCCGCCAACCCTGCAAGCGGGCCGGACAGCGGACCGGCGGCAATGACGACCGTCTGGGCGGCAACGGTGCCGGCGGCCGTCGTCACGCCGCGAATCGCCTCGCCCTGTCGCAAGAACCCGGTGACCGGTCGATCCATCTCGAAGCGCGCCCCGCTCGCTCGCGCGAGCTCGAGAGCCAGGCGCCGCGGCTCGAGCCAGCCGTCGGCCCGGCGGAAGCGGGCGTTGACGATGTCGCCCGCGAGATAGGGAAAACGCCGTCGGGCCTCGTGCGAATCGAGCAACTCGACGTCGTCGAGCCCCCAGCCGCGCTGCATTGCGACCTGGTTGCGTTGCGCCACCGCACCGTCGTCGGTTCGCGCGACGAAGAGGTAGCCCTGGTGCCGAAGTCCGATGTCAACCCGCTGCTGCAGCTCGTCGAAGAATGCCACGCTTTCCCGCACCAGCTCGACTTCCTCGACGTTGTCGAATTGGAGGCGGAAAGCACCGGTGGCAACCGGGGTGGTGAGCGTCGCCAGCGCCGGACGCTTTTCGAGAACAACCGTCCGAAGCCCGGCCCGCTGCGCGAAAAACGCGGTGGCGCAGCCGATAATGCCTCCACCGACGATAACGAGGTCGGCGGTCTCGGCCGCTAACGGACCTCGACGATCAGCATGCTGCTCGAGCCGCCCGGCGTGGTCACGGCCACGTTGTCGCCGACGCGCTTTCCCAAAAGCGCCTTGCCGACGGGCGACTCGAAGGAGATTCGCCCCTTGCCCGGTTCGGCCTCGGCCGATCCGACGATGGTGAAGGCCTCATCGCCGTACTCGTCGTGAACTTTGACGGTGGAACCGACCTCGACCACCCCCTTGACATGCTTCCCCTCGATGATCGAGGCGTTGCGGATCAGTTTCTCCAGCAGCAGGATCCGGCCCTCGACGAAGCCCTGCTCGTTCTTGGCGTCGTCGTACTCGGCGTTCTCGTTGATATCGCCGAACTCCTTGGCCTGCCGGATTCGCTCGGCAACCTCGGGCCGGCGCTTGTTGCGCAGCACCTCCAGCTCTGCCTGGAGACGGTTCAGCCCCTCCTGGGTCAGATATACGACCTTGTCACTTTCCATGGTTCTCCCTTCGCCCCGAGCCCCTTCCGGCTCGAAAAGCCGACGTATTATACGGGTCCGGCTGGGGGTTTGGCTACCTCAAAATCTCTATGGTCAGCGGGGGCAAATTCTCGCGCACCCGCATGCCGGCGCCCCGCGGGAGAACGGTCAAGAACAGGCCATGAATGGTGTACGAGCCGGCAGCCAGCTGGCCGGAGGTCGGCCAGGCGGCCGTGAAGGTCGCGGTCCCGCCGAAGGCCAGGCGCTTGCTGCCGTAGGCCATGCACTGAATCCCGGGAACCGGTTCCTCCCAGACGGTGTGCGCATTGGCATCCTCCGCCCAGATGTGGAGGGTCTGAACGCATCCAATCTCGTATTCGATCGGCCCCGAGACGGTGAGGCTCAGGTTCACCGTCCCGCCCGCCGAGAGCCGCGCCGGGGACGCCACGGCGTGGAAGGGGCCGTTCGTTCCCGATACGGTCGTCGGCGGTGTCGAGCCGGAGCCTTGCGCGCCGCACCCGGAGAGGGCCAGCGCGAGCAGGAGCAGCGTGAATCGCTTCACGCTGGTACGACGGGCGAGTGCGGGAAAAGTTCCTAGCCCGGCCTCCGGCCTTTGGCCGGGTCCTTGACGTAGTCGGTGAGGCCAAGCACGTTGCCCCAGGGGTCGGCGAGCTCGACCGCCCAGCCGGTCAGAATCTCCATCGGCTCACCCAGGATCCGGGCACCCTTCTCTCGCAATGCCGCGGCCGCGCCTCGCGCATCCTTTACTTCGAGCCAGATGCGCGGCGTGTCCCGGGGCGGTGACGGCGGCAGCGCCTGGACGCGGATCATCAGACCCGGTTCCTCTTGACCCAGACGGTAGCCCACCACGCCGGCCTGCGGAACGGCGAACTTGACCGGCAGCCCGAGGGTCGTCTCATAGAACGCACGAGCCTGCTCCAGGTCGCCGACCGCCAGCATGACATTGTCGACGCCGAGGACCTCGAGCTCGCTCACGGTTCAGGCAGCTTCGCAGGCTAACGCTGCGTCACCGACGTCGCCCTCGAGCGTTCGAGCACCGAGATCGAACGCCTCCGCTTCATCGAGTACTCGGTCGACATCGGCCGGGCTCGATACCGACTGCACCAGCGTGCGCAGTCGCGCCGCGCCGCGGAATCCATGCAGGCCCCAGGCGATGAATTTCCGCAACATCCGGCAGCCGCGGTCCGGCCCGTAGTACTCGAGCACCAGGTCGCAGTGGCGGCGAACGAGCGTAATCTGTTCCGCCCACAACAGATCGGGGACAGACTCACCCGTCGTCAGCAGGGCGACGGTCTGGCGCACCAGCCAGAGGTTGCCCAGGATGCCACGCCCCAGCATCACTGCGTCGACGCCGCTCTCGGCCTTGCGCCGGCGAGCGTCCTCAGCCGTGCGCAGGTCACCGCTGCCCGCAACCGGGATCTTCACCGATGCCTTGACGGTCGCGATGGCGTCCCAATCGGCCCAGGGCTCGTAGCGCTGCGACCGGGTGCGGCCGTGGACAGCCAGTCCCTGGATGCCGGTCGCCGCCAGGCGCGGAGCCAGTTCCTGATAATTGCGCGTCGCGAAGTCCCAACCGAGGCGGATCTTGACCGTCACCGGAACGGGTACCGCACTGACCACCGCCTCCGCCACCCGGCAGGCGCGGTCCGGTTCGCGGAGCAGTGACGAGCCGCCCGACGTCTTGACGACCTTGGGCACCGGGCAACCCATGTTGATGTCCACGATGTCGGCGCCGGCATCGGCGGCCATCCGCGCCGCTTTCGCCATCACCGCCGGGTCGCCTCCCATCAGCTGGACCGAGACCGGCCGCTCGTCCCAGCTCAGGTCCATCAATCGGAATGATTCGCGGTGCTGCCGCACCAGCGCCTCGCTGCTGATCATTTCGGTGCAGGCCAGGCCGGCGCCGAACTCGCGCGCGATCTTGCGGAACGGCGCGTCGGTGACGCCGGCCATGGGCGCCACGTACACCGGTGAGATCAGCGTATGCGGGCCAAGGTTCATGGGGCTACCAGCCTATCAACCTTTGGGGCGGATTCGAGTTTCGAGCAGCAGCGCGATCACGCCCAGCATCAGGATCACGCCGACGTTCTGCGAGTTGATGATGATGGCAAACAACGTGGCGGCGGCGATGAATACGGCAGCCGGGTCGGAGACCGGCGAACGGCTCGGCCGCGGCGGCGGTGTGTCGTCGGCCTTCGAGGGCGTCGTTTCCTCAGGCATTGAGCTCATGGATCAGGCGAAGTCCCTCCAGCATCAGGCGCTGATCGACCAGCTCGATCACCGGCGTCTCGGCGGCGATCAGCCCGGCAAAGCCGCCGGTCGCGATGACGCGGGCATTCTCCCCGAGCTCTTTCCGGATCCGGGCGACCATGCCCTCGACCTGGGCGGTGAAGCCGAAGATGATGCCGGCCTGCATGCTCTCGGCGGTGGTGCGGCCGATCACCGTGGCCGGAGCCTTGAGCTCGACCCGCTGCAGCCGAGCGGCCCGCTCGTAGAGCGCGTCGACGGAGATCCCCATACCGGGAGCGATGGCGCCCCCCAGGTAATCGCCCTCCTTCGAGACGACGTCGTAGGTGGTGCCGGTGCCGAAGTCGATGATGATCAGCGGTCCGCCATATTTCTTGAAGGCCGCCATGGCGGCGACGATCCGGTCGGCGCCCACCTCCTTGGGATCGCGGTAATGGATCTTCAGCCCCGTCTTGACGCCGGGGCCCACCATCATCGGCTCGTGGCCGAAGTACCGCTCGATGGCCTGGATGAGGCTGCTGTTCAACGGCGGGACGACGCTGGCCACGACAACGGCGTCCACCAGCTTCGGATCGATCCCTTCCTGGCGCATCAGCTGCACCATGAGCAGACCGAGCTCATCGGGCATGCTGTCGCGGCGCGTCGCCAGCCGCCAATCGTGACGGAGCTGATCGCCCTCGAACAGCCCGAACGTGAGGTTCGTGTTTCCGAGGTCGATCGCCAGCAACATCGTGGCTCAGTCTACCCGCGCTCCATCGCGCATTTTGGTTTTT
>DASTJZ010000193.1:0-2483 GCA_035716185.1 Candidatus Dormiibacterota bacterium | reverse complement strand
CGCTGCGATCGCCTACGACGAGGCTAACCGACACGTCATCCTGTTCGGTGGACTCGGGGCCGGCGGAGCGCTCGACGACACCTGGAGCTGGGACGGCACCGCCTGGCAACTGCTGCATCCGGCGCACAGTCCGCCGAAACGGGACAGCGCCTCGATGACCTACGATCCCGCGCTGAATGCCATCGTCCTTTACGGCGGGATGGATCAAAGCTCCGGACGACCGAGCGCGATCAACGACACCTGGCAGTGGAGCGGCGGCGATTGGATGCAACTGCAGCCGGCCCAGAGCCCGGCTGGCGGAGTGCGGCCGCGCCTCGCATTCCTCACTGGAGCGAACCTGGTCGAGCGCTTCGGCGATTGCATCGAGAGTAACGACAACAACCTCTACAGCTTTGATGGACACACGTGGGTAGGGCATCAGCCGTCAGGTACCTGGCCGCCGGCGCTCTGCATCCCGAGCTTTGCCGGCGATCCGCAGCGCCACGTGCTGGTGCTGTTCGGCGGCAACCTCGGCACCGGCGCTTCACCGCCGCCCGCGGACACGTGGGTGTTTGACGGGAACGCCTGGACAAAGCAGACGCCGGCACAGGGCCCGCCAGCCCGCCACGACGCGCCGATGGTCTATGACAGCGACCACCACGTCATGGTCCTGTTCGGCGGCCAGGGACTCAACCAGGGGCAGTCCGGTCCACTGAACGACACCTGGACGTGGGATGGCACGAGCTGGACCTCCCATTAGGATTAGCGCCATGAAATACGGCGCCCAGATGATTGCGGAGTCGATCCTCGAGGCGGTCGAAAACGACAACCCGCAACGGGACTATGAGATCGACTTCACCATTCCCGAGTTCACCTGCCTTTGTCCGCGGTCGAACTTCCCCGACTTCGCGACCATTCATATCAAGTTCGTTCCCGACCGCAAGCTGGTCGAGCTCAAATCACTGAAGCTGTACATCAACAAGTTCCGGGATCAGGAGATGTTCCACGAGACGGCCGTGAACCGCATCCTCGACGACCTGGTCGGCTTGCTCGACCCGCGCTATATCGAGGTAGTCGGCGACTTCAACGTTCGGGGCAATATCAAAACGGTCGTGACCGCGCGACACGCCCAGAAGGGCTATTCGCCCAACGGCATCAGCCGCGGCGACTGACGCAGCGCGGCCACGATGGCGGCCGCCAGACAGATCCCGCCTCGCGGAACACGTCTGCTGCTTTGATGCCGACCGGTGCGATCCATAAAAATCTTCGATGGATACAATAGACCTGATTTTTGCAACCGTTTCAGCCCAGTTGAAATCCAGGAGCCATCATGAAGGTTGAGCAGCGCCCCACGAGCAGCAAGCAGAAAGAGGCGCTGACGGACAAAGCCACTCTTCTCGGGCTCTACCGCGAAATGCTCCTCATCCGGCGATTCGAAGAGAAGACCGCCGAGATGTATCAGCTGGCAAAGATCGGCGGCTTCTGCCACCTCAACATCGGCGAGGAGGCGACCATCGTCGGCACCATCTCGGCGCTGCGGAGGGATGACTACGTCTACAGCACCTACCGCGAGCACGGGCACGCGATCGCCAAGGGAATCGATCCCAAGGCCGTCATGGCGGAGCTCTTTGGAAAGGAGACCGGCACCTCGCATGGGCGTGGTGGGTCGATGCACCTCTTTAGCCAGGAGCATCGCTTCTACGGTGGCTATGCGATCGTCGGCGAAGCCCTGCCGATCGCCTGCGGCAGCGGATACGCCATCAACTACAAGGGAACCGACGAAGTCGTGATGAGCATCTTCGGCGACGGGGCGACCAACATCGGCGGATTCCACGAGTCTCTGAACGTGGCCAAGCTGTGGCACCTGCCCATCGTGTTCGTCTGCGTCAACAACCTGTACGGCATGGGCACGGCGGTCAACCGGGCCTCCGCGGTCACGGAGATCTGGAAGAAGGCCTGCGCCTATGACATGACCGGCGAGCGGGTGGACGGCATGGACGTGCTGGCCGTCCGCCGCATCACGGATCAGCTCGTCGAGCAAGCCCGCGAGCGGCACGAGCCGAGCCTGCTGGAATGCGTGACCTATCGCTATCGCGGCCACTCGATGTCCGATCCCGCGAAGTATCGCACGCGCGAGGAGGTCGAGAAGGTTCGCCACGATCAGGACCCGATCGAGCAGGTGCGCAATCGTCTGCTCGCGGCCAAAATCGGTGAGCAGGAATTGAAGCAGATCGACGCCGAAGTGCGCGAAGTCGTCAACGCGGCAGCGGATTTCGCCCAGCACGACCCCGAGCCCGATGTGTCCGAGCTTTACACCGACATTTACCGCTGAGCGCACGAAAGAGCCGGCATGATATTTGGCCTCGGCAAGAAGACCGTCGAAGTAATGCTCGCCGACCTGGAACAGGTAGGGATCGCGTTGCGCCCCGGTGTTAGTGTGGAACGGTTGCTCGCCGACGGGGGGCGGACGGAGATTGAAAAGAGCGGCTTCGAACTTCTGTTGG
>DASTJZ010000192.1:0-6615 GCA_035716185.1 Candidatus Dormiibacterota bacterium | reverse complement strand
CGTCAAGACCTGGGCGCCGGGCTTCGACACTGGAACGCTTCAGGCGATCGCCGCGCATCGCAGCCAACCGCTCACGAGGGTGGCGAGCATCGTCTCCAACGCCGGTTCCTTTGCGCTGCTGGCGCCGCTCGCGGCGGCCTTACTCCTCTTGCGACGGTGGAAGCGGCCCGCCGATGACCTCGCCTTGATCGTGATCGCCGCCGGGAGCGCGCTTCTGCCAACGGTCGTGAAGCTGATCGTGGCCCGGCCCCGCCCGACGATCGAGCACCTTCAGCACCTGGCATCCCTGAGCTTTCCTTCGGAACACACCACCCAGGCGGCGGCGGTCTATTTGACGATCGCCATCCTCTTATCCCAGGACCTGGGCCGCGGCTGGCGGGAGCTGGCCGGCGTGGTGGCGGTGCTGATCGCGCTCGCCGTCGCCTGGTCACGCGTCTATCTCGGCCTGCACTATCCCTCCGACGTGATTGCCGGACTGGCCCTCGGATGGAGCTGGGCTCTGCTGGTCTTCCACTGGGCCAGGCCCAAACTACTGCAGGCTCCGTAGGCCTGACACGATTTGTTGGTGAGGTCGTGACGGCCGCCAACGGCGCTGCCACCACTTGACAACGACCGCGCAGCGGGCGATGCCATCCTCGCCCCAATGCCGTTGTACCCGCAGCGGGACGGGAGGCAAATTCCGCGCGATGCGCGCGATGGTGAGGGGGCGTCTGCCCAATGGTTGGCGTAAAGTTCGGCTGGCGAAAAGCGTTTTCGGCGTTGATGGGGGCGACCGTCTTGTTGGTCGGAATCCCAGCGATTACGGTGAGCGCGGCTGGGATCGACGACTATCCGTATCGGGGGACAGCGAACCGGCTGGATCCATGGGGGTTCTACACCGGATACTGCACATCGTTCGTCGCGTTCCGACTCAGCCAGGAAGGGATCGTTTTCCATGGGGCGTCGCTGACTGGCCCGAACGGGAGAACGGCCTTCTTCGGCAACGGGGGGAGCTGGGATGCGGCGGCAGCGTCGATCGGTTACGCCGTCGACGGCAACCCAAGCGTCGGTTCCGTGGCGGTCTGGCACAGCGGGGAGGATGGTGCCTGGTCCGGCGGACACGTGGCGTATGTGATGGCCGTCGATCGGTCGGGGAATGCGACCGTCGAAGAGTACAACTGGTCGAACTACCTGCGCTACGGACAGCGGACGACGCGAGCGCATCGCTACATCCACTTCGTGGCGGGGGCGACGGTTCAGCCGATTTCGTACACGCCGCCGACTCCATCGCAGCCGAGCGGCCATCCTTATCGCACGACGGATTTCGTTCGAGAGCGCTCTGGTCCTGGAACGCGCTATCGATCGCTCGGCGTGCTGGCTCCTGGACAGGGGATCACGATCGTCTGCCAGGTCCGGTCGTCAAGCGTCATCAGGGGAACCGCGATCTGGGATCGGCTGAGCAACGGCTCCTACATCACCGATTACTACACGACGACGCCCGCGTTCAATCAATTCAGCCCCGGCATCCCGCACTGCTAAATCCTGCAGATGAGAGGGCCGTCTCGCACGGCTCTCTTTTCTATTTCTGGCCGTCGCCGCGCCGCATCCGGTCGAGCTTCTCCCGCGTTTTCGGATCGAGGCGATCCTCCAGCCGCCGGGCGATGTCCGATTGGGCGCGACTGTCACCCATCCGCTGGTCGCGGCGATTGAGGACGGCGTCGACCTGAGCCTTCAGGGTCCGCGCGGAGACCGTTTTGACTTCTCGGCCCAGGGCCAGATCCCGCTGCAGGGAATCCGATGTCGCGACGGTGACCTCATCGCCGGCACGCGTCTCGAAGAGGAGCTTCTCGATGACGTGATCGGCCGACGTCTTGCGGCCCGAGTAGAGGACCTGGACACCGCTGATCATCTGGTCCGAGGCTTCCGCGTCAGCCCGGCGGTGCGAATCGAAGACGACGGTGACCCGCTGCTGGGTCATCGCAGCGTAGTCCGCCAGTATCGCCACCAGCAGGTCTCGAGCGTCCTCGAGCTTGACGTCCTTCAACGCGGCCAGTTCCGGCCAAGCGAAGATGATGTTGTAGCCGTCGACGATCAGCCGATCCACTGGCCTCAGCCTACGCTCGCTGGCGAAGCACCTCGTACAGGAGAATCGACCCGGCCACGGCGGCGTTGAGCGAGCTGACCTTACCGAGCATCGGCAGCCGGACCAGCGCGTCCGTTTTCTTGCGCAGCAGCTCGTGGATGCCTTCGCCCTCCGCCCCGATGATCAGCACGAGCGGACGGCGGTAATCGAAGTCCGTGTAGAGGGTGGACGCGTCGCCGGTCAGCCCCACGAACCAGAATCCCAAATCCTTGAGGGTGTCGGTCGCCTGGGCAAGGTTCGCGACACGCGCATAACGCAAATGCTCCGCCGCGCCAGCCGATGCTTTCACCACCGACGGCGTGACTTCCGGTGAGCGGTTGTGCGAGGTGATGATGCCGCCGACACCGGTCGCCTCGGCCGTGCGGCTGATGGTGCCAAGGTTTTGCGGGTCCTGCAGGCTGTCGAGCATCAACAGGACGGCGTCGGGTCGATCGGCCAGCGCGGCCCGCGCCATGGGCTCGAGCTCCCAGTACTTGCGCGGGCCGACGTAGGCGACCACTCCCTGATGAGCCTCGGAATGGGCGATGTCGTCGAGCTTGCGCCGATCGGTCGGCTCGATGGCGACCTTCCGGGTCGCCGCGAGCTGACGAAGCTCCTTCAGGCGGGGTTCTTCGCGCAGCCCCTCGGCAAACAGCAGCCGCTTGACCGGGCGGCCCGCCCGAAACGCCTCCAGCACCGGATTGCGCCCATAGATGATGTCGGGCGGATTCGGCATGCGCCGGCTATCGAACCCGCTTCCAGCGGGTGCCTTCCTTGGTGTCGTCGAGCTGGATCCCCATTCCGAGAAGTTCCTGGCGAATAGCATCGGAGCGCGCGAAGTCTCTGCGCTCCCGAGCGACTTGCCGCTCGGCGATCAGCCGTTCGACTTCGGCGTCGACCGCTTGCGGAAACTCGACGACGTCCAGGATCCGGTTCGCGTGCCGCAGCAGGGCCATTGCCGCGGCGCGCTCTTCCGGCGTCGGCTGGCCGGCATCGAGCTTCGGGTTGAACTCTTTGATGAAGTCGAAGAGAAAACCGACCGCAGCTGGCAGATTCAGGTCGTCTCGCAGGGCATCGTCCCATCGTTCGCGAGCGGCTTCAGCACCCCCACCCTGCCCTATCCGCAAGGGGGAGGGGGCTTCTGGCATGGAGGGCGTTTCCGGTCCGAGACGCACGGCAAACTCATCGAGTCGCCGAATGGCACCCTCGGCTGCCTTAAGAAGATCCGGAGAGAACGCCAGCGGGCTTCGATAGTGCGCTCCCGTCAGCAATGCATATCGGATGACTCGGGGCTGAAAGCCCTCCTGGAGCAGGTCACGCAGCGTCGAGAAGTTCTTGAGCCGCTTCGACATCTTCTCGCCCATCGCGTCCTGGAGGTGCTGGGCATGGAGCCAGAAGCGGACGAACTGCTTGCCAGTCGCGGCCTCGCTCTGGGCGATCTCGTTCTCGTGATGGGGAAAGATGTTGTCGACGCCGCCGGTGTGGATGTCGAAGCTCTCCCCCAGATATTTCATGCTCATCGCCGAGCACTCGATGTGCCAACCCGGGCGGCCAGCGCCGAGCGGTGTCTCCCACGACTGCTCGCCGGGCTTGCGCGCCTTCCAGAGCGCGAAGTCCCGAGGATCGTCCTTGCCGTAGTCGTCGACGTCAACCCGAACGCCAGGCATCAGCGCGGCCGGATCGAGATGCGAGAGCGCGCCATAGCGCGGAAAGGTGGCGATCCGGAAGTAGGTCGAGCCATCGCTGACATAGGTGTGGCCTTTTTCGTTCAGGATCTCGATCAGCGAGACCATCTCGAAGAGATGCCGGGTGGCGCGGGGATACACCTCTGCCTTCTCGATGCGCAGCGTCCGGAGATCCTCGAAGAACGCCTCGATGAAGGGCTCGGTGAACTCGTCAATGGGGATCCCTTTGTCGGCGGCCTTCTTGATGATGCGATCCTCGACATCCGTCAGATTCATCACCTGGGTGACACGATAGCCGTTCTCTGCCAGGACCCGGCGCAGGAGATCCTCGAACAGGAAGGTCCGGAAATTCCCGATATGCGCGAAGTCGTGGACCGTCGGACCGCAGGTGTACATCCGAACATGGCCCGCGTCGATGGAGACGAATTCCTGCACCTGGCCGCTCATGGTGTTATGGAGGCGCAGCGGCGTCACGCGAGCTCCCGCAGGAGAGCGACGGCCTGCGCCGCCAGCGCCTCCCCCTGGCCAATCGGGCCAAGATGGTCGGTGGTGGTGGCCTTCAGGCCGACCGCAGCCGCGTCGATGCCCAGCGCGCCGGCCAATTTGTTTCGGATCTCTTCGCGATACGGGGCCAGCCGCGGGACCTGCGCCAGCAGGGTGACGTCGACGTTCTCGACCGCCCAGCGGGCG
The DNA here is from genome assembly GCA_035716185.1 of Candidatus Dormiibacterota bacterium. Lineage (GTDB taxonomy): Bacteria > Chloroflexota > Dormibacteria > CF-121 > CF-121 > CF-13. Next base: position 2,139 of record DASTJZ010000192.1, on the reverse strand, counting down.
CGCCGGCAGTGATCGGCCACCTCTCGGAGCAGCTCGAGGCTCTGGGCATCCTTATATTTCGGGTCGCTGTCCGGAAAAAGCGTACCGATGTCGCCGATGCCCGCCGCACCGCAGAGGGCATCGATCAGCGCGTGGCAGATGACGTCGGCATCGCTGTGTCCCTGCAGTCCCATGTCCCAGGGCAGCTCGACCCCGCCCAGCACCAGGGGGCGTCCCACCGCGAGCCGATGGATATCGAAGCCGGTGCCTACACGCACAAAGGGTCGGCGGCAAGCAGGGCTTCTACCATCAGCGCATCCTCTCTGGTTGCGACCTTGAGGTTGCGATAGGAGCCCGAGAAGACCTTTACGGGCCTGCCGAGTTTTTCGATCAGCTCCGCATCGTCTTCGACGACGATGCCTTCGCGCACGGCTTTCTCGTGCGCCTCCACCAACCAGTCATATCTGAAGACCTGGGGCGTCTGGACCTGCATCAGGTCGGACCGCTCCACGGTGCCGTGCACGAATCCAGACCGGTCGACGTGCTTGTACGTGTGGTGGACAGGGACCGCGGCCGTGGCCGCGCCGAACTGGCGCGCCGCCTCGAGCCCATCGTGGATGAGCTCGTCGGTCACCAGCGGCCGGGCGCCGTCGTGAACGAGCACGAACTCCGGCGGCTCGTGACGCAGGCCTTCGAGGCCCATGCGGACCGAGTCCTGGCGACGGGCTCCGCCGAGCCGGATGTCGATGGGCTTGCGCCAGCCATCCCGCTCCAGCTCGCGGGTCACATCCAGCAGGTTGCGCTGCGAGACGAGCACGGTGATTCCCGTGATCTCCGAGCAGCGGTCGAACGCTTCGAGTGTCCGCCGGATCAGGGATTGCCCCCCGACCGGCATCAACACCCTGCCGCTGGACTCTCCCTGGTGAAGCCCGGCCCCGGCTGCCGGGATGATGGCCTGAACCTGCACAGTTCACCCCTTTTGCTGCGGAATGGTGGGTTGAGTATACGAAGCGGCAGTTTGTGCGCCGGGCGATAATTCGCCGGTGATCCATCCCCTTCCACGCGAGGCCGGCGTCCAGGGCTTGGCCCGAGCAGGGACACCTCTGGGACTGTTCGTGGTCCTCGGCATCACGGCCGGCTCGATCGGCGTTGCCTGGCCACCAATACGCGCATCGTTTGGGGCACCGCTCGGCGGTCTCGGTCTGATTCTCGCGACGGTAACGATTGCCTATTTCTCGGGAAGCGCGAGCAGCGGGCCGCTCGGCGCACGCTTCGGCCGGGCAGTCTTGCTGACCTCGGGCTGCGGCCTCGCCGCCACTGGTCTCCTCGCTGTTTCGCTGGCTACCGAATGGTTCATGCTTCCGATCTTCGGCCTGGTCATGGGTGCCGGGTTCGGCCTCATCGATGCTGCGGTCAATGCGCATGTCTCGCTGAGCCGGGGCGTCCGATACATGGGCTGGCTACACGCCTCATGGGCAATCGGGGCCGCCCTCGGCCCGCAGATCGTGATCGTGTCCCTCGCACTGACTGGTTCGTGGCGAGCTGCCTTCGCGGTCACCGGTGTCGGGTTCGTGGTGTTTGGCACCGGCATCGGGTTGCAGCGTCGCGAGTGGGTGCACTCGGCCGGCGATTTGACACCGTCGTCCGCGAGGCATCCTCCGCCAACGGGCGGTTCCGGTCGCGCCATGCTGCTCCTGGCGGCGCTGTTGTTACTTGGCGCGGGCCTGGAAGCCACAGCCGGTGACTGGTCGTACAGCCAGCTCACGCTCGGCCGTTCGATTCCGATTGCCGTTGCCGGCTGGAGCGCGACGCTGTTCTGGACCGGGCTGGCTGCCGGGCGTGTGGGACTCGGCTTCCTCGGAAACCGCCTCTCGCCCGATCGATTGCTCGACGCCGGCATCGCCATTGCCATGGCGGCCAGCCTCGCGTTCTGGCTGAGTCCGCCACTGATATCAGCGCTCATTGCGCTGCCCCTCCTCGGCGTCGCCGTCAGTGTCGTCTTCCCCCTGCTCCTGTCACTGACGCCGGCTCGCGTTGGTACGGCCATGACCGGTCACGCTATCGGCTACGCGCTGGCGGCCGGCACACTCGGTGGAGGCGCGCTTCCGGCCGCGATCGGCCTCGTCCTTCAGTTCGTTGGGCTGGGCACCCTGGGCCCGA
>DASTJZ010000191.1:0-4065 GCA_035716185.1 Candidatus Dormiibacterota bacterium | reverse complement strand
CTCCGGATTTTCTGGCGAAACCGCAGGTACTCCAGGATCTCCCGCTGCCGGCTGGTCAACGGCTCAGGCATGTGGTCCCCTCCCTTTTGCGCCGATGTCGTCGTCGGCCAAGAGCCGATCATCTCGCACCCGGCGCCGCATTTTGAGGCGCAATTGGGGAGGGGAGAGGAGGGGTTCTCAGCGCGCGATTAGGGCATCGTAGCACAGTGATTTCACGATGGACACCGGCCCCCAACCAATCGCTAATCGCGGTCCGGAGGGGAGGCGTCCGATGCAAAGTGGGGGCATCGTAGCACATCCGTTCGTCCAAGGCAAACACTTGTTCGTGCAAGGGATTGACGCGAACAAGCGTTCGTGCTAGCCTTCGCGACGAACGGATGTTCGTGCAGGACGGCGCCCGAAACGTATTCCCGCGACCCCGTCGGCGGCGTGGCTGGGGTCGGATCGTTCTCCTGGCCGGCCTGCTCATCCTGGCCGGCAGCCGGCTGGCTTACGGGAGCGGACCGCAGCCGATGGAGGCCGTGGTGGTCGCGCCGGGCGACAGCGTCTGGAGCATCGCCGCCAGCCATTACCAGGGCGATCCGCGGCCCCACGTCGAGGCGATCCTCGCCCTCAATCATCTGCCGTCTCCGCTGCTCATGCCCGGTCAGACGCTGCGGATTCCGCGCGAATAAGCCAGACGGATGGCGGCACTACCATGAGCACATCGCTCGTCAGCTTGGCCTCGCTGGTCGATGCCTTTAGTCTGGTGACGCCCCAGCTGCGGCTGGCCGCCATCATTGCCGAGCACGACCGCGTCCTGCTGGTCGAACATCAAAAACGGGGACAGCGCTACTGGGTGCTGCCGGGCGGTCGGCTCGAGGGGAACGAAACGATGGAAGCCGCGCTGCGTCGCGAGCTGCGCGAAGAGCTCGGCCTCCACATCCAGGTCGGCGAGCTGGTGATCGTCTGCGAGACCCTGGCGCCGGACCGCCACATCGTCAACCTGATTTTTCACGCTGAGATAGGGGAGGGCGTCGCGCCTCGGCTGGATGCCAACGATCCCGTGCTCGCTGGCTGGCAATGGGTGGCGGTGAACCGTCTCCCCCGGATGGATTTCCGTCCACCCATTGCCGATTCCATCCAGGCGGTCCTCGCCGAAAATTTCACCGGTCCCGTCCGGCTGCTGGGCGATACCTGGCGACCCGAAGGCCGTTAGTCCCGTCTTGACCGGGGAAGGGAGCCAAGCGGCTGGTCTTCCCGATCGCCTCAAGGTCGGTAATCAGCGTTTATGCGACGCAGCCAATACGAGAGAGTCGGAGGGAGGTCGACCGCGTTAGAGGTGCGCCTGGATGACCTTCGCCAGGCTCGGGCCCATGTCGGGCATCGCCGAGGTCGTCAGGATGATCGTGATCAGCAACACCATTAACAAGGTACCGATCCGGGCGCTGACGCTGCGCTCGAGCTGGTCGCGGTCTTCGATCTCGAGCACCGGGCGGGCGCTGGTCTGGACCATCTGCCGCATCTCGCTGACCAGGCTGTCGGTGTGGCTGGCGGCGCGAACCGTCGGACTCATCGCTGAACCCCCATCGACCCAGAATTTGCGACGCTCTCGTCGACACCGGCGGCGAAGAGCAGCCCCAGGCGATCGGCCAGCAGCTGGAGCACGAGCAGCTCGCCAGCCGAGTACGGGCGCGGCAACCGGCGGCTCAGCTGCAGGGTGCCCTGGATCCCGGCGCACTGCAGCGGGACGACCGCGATCTGGCGCAGCCCGGCCGGCACCAGGCAGAGATCCTCGGGCCGGCGTCCGGTCACGGGCTCGCGTACGGGCTGGCCTTGCTGGACCGCATCGGCCGCGCGGGTCCCCGCCAGCGACAACCATCCCGGGGTGTGGCCTTGCAGCGGATCGTCCATGCCGACCACCAGTTCGAGGCGATCGCCGTGGACCCATTCCAGGTGAAGACTTTCGGAGCGAAGCGTTTCCGCGACCGCCGGCAAGACGGCGCCCAGCGCCGCCGCCTGGTCTGCGGCGTAGCGGGCGGCGAGTCCGGCCAGCCGATTGGCCTGCTCCATCGCATCGGTACGTTGCCGTTGCTCGTCCAGCGTTTGCAACCGGAGCAGGGTGGCGCCCATTTCTTCGGCGACCTGCCGGGCCAGCAGCCGGGTGGCCGCATCGAACTGCTGGCGACGCCCGGCCAGCGTGATCAGGCCGTTGACGAGGCCATCGCCGCCGGTCGGTTGTAAGAGCGTGCAGTCGCCAACGCTGGTGCCGGGCAGCGGACCGTTGATCAGCACGGCGTCGGCCGCATCGGCGCCCAGGGCCGGCGTAAAGGCGAAGACTGGCAGCTCGCCTTCCGGCAACCCGGCCCAACGGACCGGACGAAACTGATCGCCGCTGCCCTCCCGGGTCCAGAACGCCCAGGCGCAGTTGGTCCCCAGCGCCGGCGCCTGGCTGGCCAATTGGGCGAACAGCGCCTCCTCATCGCGGACCCGCGCCAGGCTGGAGGTCAGCTGGGCAATCGCGCTCTGCCGCTGGATGGCGCCCTCAGCGGTTGCGGTCATCGTCGTCAGCTGGACGACGAGCAGCATGGTCATCACGACCGCGAAGGTGTCGAGCAGGACGGTCAGCAGCGCCGCCTGACCGGCGAATTCAAACGGGAGCAGCATGAGGAGCCCGATCAGCACAACCCGGGCGTCGGGAAACCGCGCGGCCAGGCGAAGGGCGGCGAAGAACAGCAGCACGTGGGCATAGCCAACGTAGGGGGCCGAGAGGGCGCCGAGGGCGACGACCACGGCGACGTCCGCCGCCCCGAGCAGGAAGCGGTGTCCTGGGACGGGGCGGCGAATGCGCGCCAGCTCGGTATAGAGATATAGGTAGGCCACCGCCGCCAGGCCGGTGCTATACCGGACCGCCAGCGGGATACTCGGCTGGGCAACCACGGCGGCCGCCACGCTGAAGACCGCCACCCAGAGCGCAAGGGTGAAGATGAAGTCGCCACGCACCAGGCCGGGCAGCACGACCTGCCAGCGTCGCCACTCGTCGCCGAGGGCGAGCGCCGTCCAGCGAAGGGTCTGCTGCCAGCTATCCGATGGCCGCTGCCATTCGGCGGCGACGTGCTGCCAGGCGGAGGGCGAACGGGGGCGGCTCGCTTTCAGGCGTGCAAACTCGATCTCGCTCAGAGGCTGGGCGTCCACCAGGTCACAGTCTGTCGCCGGAGTGCTGCGATGCCGTCCAAGACCTCGCCACAAGTTGTGGCAAACCCGCCGAGAAACCTTACGAATGGTGTAACGCTGAATTGGGCGGACCACCGGCCGAAACGGAGTCCTATTCTGTCGACATGCCCCTCTCCCCTCTTCGCCGCGCCTGGTCCTCGGTTCCTCTCCAGTCCCGGGTTTACGGCGTCGACCCGGAGACGCTCCGACGCTCGCTAATCGATCTGCCACCGCCACCGGGATACGGCGTGCGCGCCCGTCCGCTGCGCTACCGGCAGGCGCCGCACCTGGCCGCTTTCTGCTGGTACGAGGATCGCCTGATCGAGCTGCAGGTCCCGGAGCCGTTTCGCCCCTGGGACGAGAAGGTCTACCACCGTGCCCGGCGGCGCCCCGGCAAACCGCTGCGCTTCCAGTGGTTCAGTCAGACCATCCGCTTTCGGACCCGGCGCGACGTACTGCGCTTCCTCTATTGCCACGAGTTCTATCACTGGTTTCTGCGCGAGGTGCGCGGCGGCAAGGCCGCAGCCGAGACCGCTTGCGACCGCTTCGCCCTGGCCCATTTCCGTTCGCGCCATTCGCACACTGACTGGAGCGCCGTCCTGCCGGGCTACGACCCGACCCGGCGGCCGCTGAAGCGCGCCGCCTGAGGTAGCCGCGAGCTGACCACCGTTACGCAGATCCGCGCAATCACGTTATACTGATTCGCGTAATGCCATCCCGCGTAACCCGACCTCCGGCCGACAACCCCTTCCGCTTCGGCCGGATCGTCTCCGGCGAGGCGTTCACCGACCGGGAAGCCGACCTGCTGGTGCTGCAGCGCGAACTGCGTGGCGGCCAGAACATCCTGATCGAGGCGCCCCGCCGGTTTGGCAA
>DASTJZ010000190.1:0-13781 GCA_035716185.1 Candidatus Dormiibacterota bacterium | reverse complement strand
CAGTCCATGCTATGCGCCCTCGAGGCCCAGTCGATCCGCGCAACGGCCCGTTTGGCTACGGAATCGTCAGGCGGCGGGCTGCTGCGGAATCCGTATCCAGCCTTCGCGAACTCCCCGCGAGACCGCCTCGAGCTTGGAATGCACCTCGAGCTTGGAGAGGATATTCTGGACGTGGGTGCGAACCGTGTTGGGCGACATCCGCAAGGTCGTGGCGACGGCGTGATTGTCGTGGCCGAGCGCCAACTCCTGGAGCACGGCCAGCTCTCGTGGCGTCAGCGGCGTCGTGGGGGCCGGCACCTCGCTCTGGCGCATGCCGCGCAGCAGGCGGGCGAGCATGTAGGGAGCGATCAGCGCCTCTCCCCCGGCGGCGCTGCGCACGGCCTGGATCACCTGTGCCGCCGACTCATGTTTGCTCAGGTAGCCCGTGACGCCCGCCTGAACCGCGGCTCTTAGCACAGACTCCTCCTCGTCACTCGTCAGGATGACGACCTGGGTCTGGGGACGGTCTTTCTTGATCGCCGCCGCGGCGTCGACCCCCGAGCCATCTGGCATATGGACGTCCAGCAGGATGACATCCGGCTGGAGCGTTTTCGCCGAGGCAATGGCCTCCTGGACCGTGCCGCCCTTGCCCACCACCTCGAAACCCGGTTCGGTCTTCAGGATGGTAGCGAGGGCGTCGCTGAAGACGGCGTGGTCGTCGACGATGAGGACTCGGATGGGGTCACCCACAGTGGTAGAACGAAGCCGAAGGTCGAGCCCTTGCCCCATTCGCTCTCGACGGTCATTTGGCCGCCGTGCGCCTCGATGATCGAACGGGTGATGAACAGCCCCAGCCCTGAGCCGCCGATGTTCATGGCCCGCTTGTCGAAGAGCCTGGTGAACTTGCTGAAGAGCTTGGGGAGGTCCTCCTCCCGCATCCCGATGCCCTCGTCGTGCACCGAGACCTTGGCATTGCCCTGGTTGTCCGGGAAGGCGATCACGGCGATATTCCCACCGCGTGGCGAGTACTTGACGGCGTTGTTCAGCAGATTGAGCATGGCCTGCTCCAGCCGGCGTCGATCCCCACGAATCATCATGCCCGGCTCGATCCGCACCCGGATCGGGTGCCGAGAGCTGACCGGAAAGCGTTCGATGACTTCCTTGACGAACTCCCCGAGGTCAAGGCGCTCGAAGTGGTAGCTGAACTGATCGCTCTCGATCCGGTTCACCGCCGCAAAATCCTGCACCAGGTTGGTCAGGCTTGCCGCGCTTCGGTAGATCCCATCGACCAGTGCGGTCCGCGTTTCCTGGTCCAGCCGATGTTGCTGGGTCAGCAGCGTGTCGGCCTGGGTCTTGATACTCGCGAGCGGCGTCTGCAGCTCGTGCGCCACGATGGAGACAAAGTCCGAGCGGACCTTGTCGATTTCCTCCAGTCGCTGAGCTCGCTCTTTTTCCAGCGCCTCGCGACGTTGGATCTCATCGAGTTGGGTGGCGCGCTCGATCGCCGTGCGCAGCGCGCGGTCGAGCCGGGAACGGATATCGCCGACGAGCAGTCCGGCGACCAGCGCGACGAAGATAAACAGAAAGACCCGGCCGATCACAAATCCGGGGGGCGGCGAGATCTGGGCAAAGCCGGTCAACCCACCGATGACGACGTAGAGCAGGGACACGACGATGGCCGTGGCCAGCGAGCCGGGCAGGCCCAGCCGGACGGCCGACGCGATGATCAGCAGGTAGAACAGGAGCGAGAAGTCGGTTCGAGCCCCATAACCGCCCGAGAAATACAGGATGCTGGTCGCCACCATCAAATCGATCCCGGTGGTGAGGAAGCCGAACCACCGTCCAGGTTTGAAGCCTCGGACCAGAACCACCGAGACCACCAGGTTGACGAGTCCCCAGCCAAACAGGATCGTGTCCACGATGACGACGGACGCCGGCGAATTCTGGTTACCGAAATGGTTGAGGATGACGGCCGCGGCCAGCACGACCCAGCGGCCCACCACGGCGATTCGCTCCGCGCTGGCAAACAACGCGGCCTGGCTTTCAGCGACGGCAGGATAGGTGGCCGGCTGACTCACGGTAGCTGTAACGGAACGGACACGCTGGACTGGCTCCTTTCGACTCGAACTGCCTACCTATAATCGGTGACAAATCCTGATGGCCGCCACCCCGAGCCCGATCGAGAGCCGACCGGCCATCCCCTATGTGGCGCTCCGCCGGGATCCCTTCAAGGCCCATCAGCTCACGCTTCGATATTGCGGCCGCGACAAGCGCGTTCTGGAAGTTGGCTGTTCGACCGGTATGGTGTCGGAGGCGCTGCAGGCGCAGGGCTGCCGCGTAACCGGGATCGAGATCGACGCTGGGGCGGCGCGGGTCGCCGAGCAGTATTGCGAACGCGTCCTGGTCGGCGACATCGAGCAGATGGACCTGTCCGCGGCCGGGGATCAGTATGATGTCCTGCTCCTGGCCGATGTACTCGAACATCTTCGTGAGCCCGTGTCCGTCCTGCACCGTCTCGGGAGCTTGCTCGGCCCAAACGGGCACGCCGTCATCTCGGTTCCCAACGTCGCCAATTGGGCGATGCGGCTCGGGTTACTCGCCGGTCGGTGGAACTACACCGAGCGAGGCATTCTCGACCGCACACACCTCCGTTTCTTCACCCTCAAGGCGTTGAAGGCCGCCATTCGGGATGCCGGTTTCACCGTCGAGCACCTCGATGTGAGCGCCCCGGTTCCCCTCAGTCCGCCAGTCGCCATCAGCGGGCTGGCGCACCGGGTTGCGCTCCTCCGGCCCTCGCTGCTGGCGTATCAGTTCATCGTGGTTGCGAGACCGGAGCGAGGATTAGCGACGCGCGGATGACCCCATCACTCGCCATCGTGATCCCCGCCCACAACGAGGCAGGCCGTATCCGCAGCGTCCTCGCCGACATCCCGCAAGAGATGGCCGGTATCGGCCGCATTGTTCGGATCGTCATCGATGACGGTTCCACCGACGGCACCGGGGCGGCTGCAAAGCATGGTGGCGCCGTGGTGCTTCGTCATCGCGTGAACCTCGGCGTGGGCGCAGCGCTCCACACCGGGACCGAGGCGGCCATCAGACTTGGCGCCGATATCATCGTCCACATGGACGCGGACGGTCAGCATCCGCCCGCGGATCTCCCCCGCCTCGTCCAGCCCCTGCTGGACGGCGATGTCGCGACCAGTGCGATTCGGCAGTTCGCGCGTCCGATGCCATGGCTCTTCATCTTTGGCAACCGATTCCTCGCGCTGGTGACCCGAGGCCTCTTCGCCTTGGATAACCCCGACACCCAGTGCGCCTACCGCGCGTTCTGGGCCAGGGCCTGGCCGGACCTTCGCTGGCAATCATCCGACTATGCCTTCGCCAGCGAGATGCTGGTGCGGTCACATCGGGGAGGAATTCGCTGGACGCTGGTCCCCATCCAGACCGTCTATCACGATCGCTACAAGGGCACCGGGATTTCCGATGGCATTCGCATTCTGCGAAAGCTCGTCACCTGGCGACTGACCCCCTGATGCCTCCGTTACTGCAGGTCCTGACCCTGCTCTTTGGGGTGGCGATGGCGTACCTGACCTACGTCGGCTTCCGCCGCCATCAATTCGGCATCGGCGGGCTGGTCTTCTGGGAAATCGTCTGGCTCGCCCTGGTGCTGGTTTCGATCGTGCCCCTTCCCCACCAGCCGCTCAGCCGAGCGCTGGGCGCTGCGCGGCTCCTCGATCTGGCCATCGTGGTGGCGATCCTGATCATGTCCACGGTCACGTATCGCACGTACGTGGCCGTCCAGCTGATGCGCCGCAGGCTCGAAGAGCTGGTTCGGACTCAGGCGCTCGCCGAGTTACCAACGACGGGCGCTGCCCGCCTGCAGTCAGAGGGTCCGGCGACCTCCGCCTGATGGCGGAAGAACCACGAGCACGGGTCAGCGTCGTGATGCTGACTCACAACGAGCTCGTCCATCTCGATGAAAGCCTGTCCAGCCTTCATGACCAGTCGCGACCGGCCGACGAGGTCATCGTGGTGGACAACGCCTCAACCGATGGATCGGTCGAGTTCGTTCAGCGTCGGTTTCCCGATGTCCGGCTGCTCGCCAATCGGGACAACGTCGGATTTGCGCGCGGCAACAATCTCGGCGCCCGCTGCGCGACCGGCGACTATGTCGTGTTCATCAACAACGACGTGCGCCTGGATCGGTTGTGGCTGGAGGAGCTGGTGCGGCCGCTCGAGACCAATCCCGACCTGGTCGCCTGCCAGTCGCTGGTCCTGCTCTACAACGAGCCGGAGCGAATCAACACCTCGGGAACAACCGTCAACTTCCTCGGTGTGGGTTGGTGCCGCGACTACCGCCGTCCCCGCGACAGTACGCTGTCGCTCGAGGTGCCGACGGTCAGCGGCGCGGCGTTCGCCATCCGCCGCGATGTGTTCGTCGCCAACGGCGGTTTCGACGAGAGCTACTTCATTTATCATGAGGATATCGACCTGAGCTGGCGGCTTCGGCTTCAAGGTCACCAGCTGGCGCTGGCCCCCCGGTCGATCGTCTACCACAAGTACCGGTTTACCCGGCATGCCCGAAAGTACTATCTCCTCGAACGGAATCGCATCATGACGCTCATCAAGAATTACCGGCTGCCCACGCTGCTACTGATTACGCCGGCATTCTTGCTCACCGAGGTTGGCATCTGTGTGCTGGCCCTGCGTCAGGGTTGGCTCCGGCCCAAGCTGGCCGGCTACCGTGATCTCATTCGAAGCCTGCCGGCCCTGGCCGGCAAACGGCGGGAGGTGCAGCGCCGGCGACGGTTGCCCGACCGCTTGATGAAGACCTGGATGGTGGGCACCATCGACTTTGAAGAGATCAACCATCCGCTCGTCCGGTTGGGCGGACGCATCCTGACCGGGTACTGGACCGCGGTGCGGCCACTGATCGTGTGGTGAACGCCCTGAGTCGGATGCGCTAGCCGATGGCCGAGACCGTTCTCGTTACGGGGGGCGCGGGATTTATCGGCTCGTTCCTGGTCGATGCCCTCGTCGGGCGCGGCAACCACGTGATCATCTACGACAACCTCGATGCTCAGGTGCACGGCGACGGGTCGGGAGCGGCCATCAATCCTGCGGCGGAATTCATTCAGGCCGACGTTCGTGATCGGGACACGCTGGCCAAAGCCGTGGCCCGGGCCGACGTGATCTCCCATCAGGCGGCCGTCGTCGGCGTCGGCCAGAGCATGTATCAGGTCGAACGCTACGTGGACGTCAACACGCGTGGCACCGCCACGCTGCTCGACATCCTGGTCAACTCCAAGCACCACATCCGAAAATTGGTCGTCCCCGGCTCGATGTCGGCCTATGGCGAGGGCCGCTATCGCTGCCCCCGGTGCGGACCCGTGGCAGCCACCATCCGGAGCGAAGCCCAGCTCAGCCGCGGTGACTGGGAACTGCACTGTCCCAGCTGCGGGTCGGAGCTGATTCCTGTTCCTACCGACGAGGCAAAGTCCTTCGAGTCGACGAGCGTGTACGCCATCACCAAGCAGGACCAGGAGTTGCTCGTTCTCGGGGTCTGCCGCGCCTTCGGTCTGCCGGCGGTTAGCCTTCGCTACTTCAACGTCTACGGTCCCCGCCAGAGCCTGAGCAATCCCTACACCGGGGCCGTCGCAATCTTCATGAGCCGGCTGAAGAACAATCGCGCCCCGTTGATTTTCGAGGATGGAAATCAGAGCCGCGATTTCATCTCGGTGCACGACATTGTGGCGGCCAACCTGGCGGTGCTCGACGATGAGCGGGCGGATTATGGCGTGTTCAATGTTGGGACGGGCCGGCGGGTCACGATCCTCGAGGTGGCCCAGCTGCTGGCGCGTTCCCTGGAGAAAGAGATCGCTCCCGAGATCACCGGCAAGTTTCGAAAGGGCGACATCCGGCACTGCATTTCGGATCCCAGTCGCCTCCAGACCACGATTGGCTGGCAATCGCACGTTACCCTCGAGCGAGGCATCGAGGAGCTGATCGAATGGTCAGACCGGGTGGCCGCGCGGGATTCCGTCGATCACGCCACCGAAGAGCTTCGCGCTCGAGGCTTGCTGCTCGGCTGAACTAGTAGGCGTGCGAATGAAGGAAGACCCTGCCGATGGTCAGCAGCAGGATCTTGATATCGAACGATAGCGACCAGTTCTCGATGTAATAGATGTCATAGATCGTGCGATCGGCGATCGAGGTGCTGCCGCGGAGATCGTTGACCTGGGCCCAGCCGGTCACCCCGGGACGCACCTGGTGGCGTTCGAGGTAGCGGGGGATCTCGGCGCCAAACCGTTCCACGAAGTAGGGCCGCTCCGGGCGCGGGCCGACCAGGCTCATATCCCCGCGGATGATGTTGATCAGCTGCGGCAATTCGTCGAGGCTGAAGCGTCGCATGAACCGGCCCAGCACCGTGCGGCGCTCATCGTCCGGCGACGCGAAGATCGGTCCGGTGTCGGCTTCGGCGTCCGGAATCATGGAACGGAACTTGATCAGGGTGAAGATCCGCCCGCCCTGACCAACCCGCTCCTGCCGGTAGAAAACCGGGCCCGGGCCGCTCAGCCGGATGGCAAGTCCAAGGAGCAGCCAGATCGGGCTCAGCACCAGGATCAGCAGGAGACCCACGATCAGATCGAAGGCCCGTTTGGTGACAAGTCCCAGTCCCTCGACCTGGCTGCGCCGCACGCCAACCAGGGGGATGCCGTCGACCATGTCGGCGGAGACTCGAGTGGTGATGATCTCGAAGACGTCGGGCAGCATGCGGAAATCGACCTGCAGATCGTCACAGGTTTTGATCAGGTGCAAGAGCTCGTCGTGGCTGGCGCCCGGCAACGCCAGAAAAACCTGGTCGACGTTGTGTGCCCTGACCTGGACGGGTAGCTCGCCGATCCGGCCGACCACCCTGCTGCCCGCGAATGGTGCGCCGGGGTCGAGCCGGTCGTCCAGGACGCCGACGACCGTGTAGCCGAATTCCGGGAACATCGTCATGCGGTGCAGCAGCAGCTCGCTGCCGGCTCCGGTCCCCACCACGAGGACCCGATCGGTGCCGATTCCGCGGCGCTGCTGGACGGTCAGAATCTGCCGGAGCAAGATCCGCCCGAGCGTGATGAGGACCAGGGCAACGATCACCGCGTAGAGGAGCACGAGCCGGGAATAGGAGAATCCCCGGTAGATCGACATCAGCGCCAGGGTGACGACGCCGGCCAGTGCGGCCGCGCCAATGATGGAAAAGAGTTCGTCCAGCAGCGGGCGCCCGCGCCGGATCCGGTAGACCCCACTGGCGGCGAACGTCACGATGAAGATCACGGTGACGATCGGCGCCGCGGCCAGGTAGTAGCCGAATGCGGGCGGTTCGCTCCCCGGAATCGGAATCCGGTCGATGTGAAAGCGGTAGTTGTAAGCGATGATGACGCCGGCCAGCATCGCCGCCGCGTCGATCAGCGCCCGTGCCCCTGGCAACCAGCGAGTCTTTCGCATCAGTCGCGTTCCATGGCAGCCCAGCGGTAGCCCGCCCAGCTCAGCCCCACAAGCACCCAGAACTCCATGCTGAGGTCGTTCTTCCAGTATGGAACGTCGACCAACCCGTGCACCACGATGCCGACCAGCATCAAGAGAATGCCGAGCTGCAGCGGCTTCCAGGCCGTCACTCCTCTCCTCCATCCCTTCCAGGCAATCCGAACCGCCTGCGCCATGATCCAGCCAAACGCCGCCAGGCCGAGCACTCCGGTCTCGGTCCAGAAGTTCAGCACGATGTTGTGGGGATAGATGAGGTCTTCGGCATAGCTGCCGCTTCGATAGCGATCGATAAAGGATTTGAACCCGGAAAGCCCGGTACCGAAGATCGGGTGATCGTGCATCATCCGCAGGGTGGCGCCCCAGAGACGAATGCGTTCCTCCAGCGAATTATTTGGATCGGTGGGATTGATCTCGTGAGCCAATCGGCTGGCGACCGGCGGGACTCGCGACACGGCGATCGCCACGATCACGATGGCCGCCACCAACCACAGCCGGGCTGGGTGGGTGAGGGCCAGCAGCACGGCAATGACCAGGAGGGCCAGGTAGGCGCCGCGAGAGAACGTGAGCAGCGTCGCCGGAATGCCAATCACCAGGAAGAGCCCGCTGGCCAGCTGGTCTCGGCGGTCGGGCGAATGGACCGCCAGCGCCGCCCCGACCGCGATCAAGGGAACCATCAGCAGAGCCAGGCTGTTGGCACTCTGGTAGATCACGACGGGTGGCGCCACCGCCACATTCAGCGTGTGATGCCGCCAGGCTTGCAGCACCACATAAATGTTGGGAAGACAAACCGTCACCGCTGATAGGGCGAGTCCGGCGAGGATCCAGCGCGCCTGGCTCCAGCGCCGCACCACAAAGCTGACTACGACATAGAAGGCGATCGGTTCGAGGATGTACGCCCGGTACAGTCCGAGCGCGGCCCGACGGTCCGGTGCGACGACAACCGAGACCGCTCCGGCGACGATGAAGAGCGCTGCCGGGAGTGTATAGGCGGTTCGCCATTCGGGCAGCAGCCGATACCGCCAGGACTCGACGGCGAAGACGGCGACGGTCAGCACGATGGCCGTCTCGAGCAACGTGGTCGGCACCGGTCCGTAGTGCCAGCGGACGGTATACCAGGGGAGCAGCGCGCAGGTCAGGGCGGCGCAGGAAAGAGTCGCCCGGTACAGATTGGTGCCGACGATCGGCTGATTGACGGCGGCGGGACGCGCCGATGCGCGCAATGAGCTGATTACGTCACCTCGAAGATGTCCGTATCTTAGCGAGGATCGTCATAATGGATCGTCGCTACGGACATGGCCAGCGACCAACTGCGTGCGGCAGTCAACCGCATCAAATGGTTTCATCGCATCGATCTCGGTCACGGCATCACGACGCCAGGCGATGACGATACCCCGGCCAAGCTGGCCACCCTCGGATTTCCTGCAGACCTCCGGGGCCAGACCGTCCTCGACATCGGCGCCTGGGACGGCTTCTTCTCCTTTGAGGCCGAGCGCCGCGGGGCGAGCCGGGTGCTGGCGACGGATTGGTTCTGCTGGGGCGGCCCAGGCTGGGGCACAAAAGCCGGCTTCGACCTGGCCCGACAGGCTCTCAACTCGTCGGTGGAGGACAAGGAGATCGACGTCCTCGACATCTCGCCAGAGTCCGTCGGCATGTTCGATGTCGTGCTCTTCCTCGGCGTGCTCTATCACCTGCGGCATCCATTGCTCGCGCTGGAGAGGGTCTTCAGCGTGACCCGGGAGATGCTCATCCTGGAGACGGGCGTCGATCTGAATTTCTACTGGCAGCCGGCGATGGCCTTTTACCCCGGGTCCGAAGCGGCGGGCGATCCGACCAACTGGTGGGGGCCAAACCCCGCCGCCGTCGAAGCCATGCTGAAGGACGTCGGCTTCAAGACCGTCCGGCAGGTGTATCGCCTGAGCGCGCCACGCGCCCTCGCTCGATCGCTCCGGCAAACCCTCGCCCAGCGGCGCCTGTATCAGGTCGGTCGGGTTGTCTATCATGCCTGGCGCTAGGTGAAGATCGGCTTCGACGCGCGCCTGATCAGTTCGCTGGGCATTGGGCGCTATATCAGCGGGCTGCTCCCCCACCTGGCAGAAATTCTTCGGGAACGCCTGGTGGTGATCAGCCGTCCCGCCGAGCTGGCGCTGGTCCGGGCCCTCACCGCCGGCCAGGGGCAGTTGCTGGTCTCCGACGCGGCCCCCTATCGCCTGGCGGAGCAGTCGACCTTCCTCACCACCGTCATACGGGCCGGAGCCGCCGTGATGCACTTTCCGCATTACAATCTTCCGCTCGCTTATCCGCGGCCATTCGTGGTAACGATCCACGATCTGTTTTCGTTTCGATACCCCGAGATCCATTCGGGTCTTCTGCCGCGTTTCGCGAACCAGCTGTTGATTAAGAATGCCGCGCGTCGCAGCGCCGCCATCATCACGCCGTCGCGCACCACCGCCGATGAGGTCGCTCAGCGCTTTCCCTCGGCTGGCGCGCGGATTCAGCCGGTTGCCGAGGCGGCCGGCGCCCGTTTCAGTCCGGTCCGAAATCCCGCGGCCGAGGTCGCCTGGCAGCGCTACTTTGGCATCCGTCCGCCCTACTTCTTCTACCTGGGCCAGTGGAAGCCCTACAAGAACGTACCCCTACTGATCGAGGCGTTCAGCCAGGTCGTAGCGCAGCGTCCGGAGGTCCAGCTGGTAATCGCCGGACAGGATCCGCGCTATCCGGACGTGACCGCGGCCCGCGCCCGGCTGCCTGCCGGCTCACTGATCCTGCCCGGCCATCTTCCCGACGACGCCGTTGCCGACCTCTATCGGGGCGCCGTCGCCGTGGTCATGCCCTCGCGCGCCGAGGGGTTCGGCCTGCCGGTGCTGGAAGCGATGGCATGTGGCGTCACGGTTGTTTGCAGCAACATCCCGGTGCTTCGCGAATTAGCCGAGGGCGTCGCCATCTTTTGTGATCCGGAAAGTGCTGACGCCTTCGCCGCCGGCATGCTGACGGCCCTCAGCCCAACGCCGGACGACGACCGGGCGCGGCGCGGCATCGAGCGCGCCCGACAGTTCAGCTGGCGGAAAGCGGCCGAGGAAACGACCGCGATTTACGAGCGAGTGCTGGCGGGGCGACCCAGGACCCGCTCCGACATCCATTGATGTGCTTGCAGCTCTTCACCGGACGGCAGCGCGGCCAGCTTGCCGGCGCCCTGCCGGGCAAGCGCGCGCTCGATGAGCAGGTCCGCAAATTGCGGATTCTTGGGAAGCAACGATCCGTGCAGATAGGTGCCGAAGACGTTGCCGGCCACCACTCCCTCGGTCCGGTCCTCCCCGTTATTGCCGGCCCCGCGCAGCACGCGGCCCAGCGGCCTAAGCCCGGCGCCCAGATAGGTCTTGCCACTGTGGTTTTCGAAACCGACCAGGCTGGCCGGCTGCAGGCCGAGGTCGCTGGTCTCGATCACGATATTGCCGATGTTGCGCCGGACGCCCGGCACGGTGTGGAGATCGACCAGCTCCAGACCCGGCAACTTCTGCCCATCGGCGGTCACGTAGTACTCGCCGAGCAGCTGGTAGCCGCCGCAGACCGCCAGTACCACCGCGCCGGATTCGATGGCCTCCTTGATCGCCTGGACCTTGTGCGCGGCGGCGTCTCTGAAGACCAGCTCCTGATCGCGGTCCTGGCCTCCGCCCCAAAAGATGAGGTCGATGTCCGAGAGATCCGGCGCCGGGCCTCGACCAATTGGACGGATCTCGACGGCGATATCCCGCCATTCCGCCCGCTTGCGAAGGGTCAGGATGTTGCCCCGGTCGCCATAGATATTCATCTCGTCGGCGTAGAGGTGCGCAATTCGCAGCGTCGGGCGGCTCACATTGGGTATGGTACGGCGGGTGGCTCGCCAACTGGTCTGCATCCCGACCTACAACGAGGCGAGCAACATTTTGCCCCTGATCGAACAGGCCCACCAGGCGGCGCCCGATGTCGACATCCTGGTCGTCGACGATGCCTCACCCGACGGCACTGGCGACCTGGTCCGCGATCGCATGCTCAAGGATGCGCAGCTGGAGGTGATGGCACGCCCGGGCAAGCTGGGCCTGGGGACGGCGTACATGGCGGGCTTTGCCTTCGGCTTGCAGCACGCCTACACCAGCGTGCTGACGATGGATTCGGACTTCTCCCATCCGCCGGCCCGCATCCCCGCGTTACTCGAAGCGGTAGAACGCGGCGCGCAGGTCTCGGTTGGTTCGCGCTACGTTCCGGGCGGCGCCATCGAGGGTTGGGCTTTCAACCGGAGAATCTTGAGCGCAACCGCGAACTTCGTGGCGCGCCAGGCCCTCCGGCTGCGGACGCACGACTGCACCGGCGGCTTTCGTTGCTACAGCCTGCGGGCGCTGCAGTTCCTGGTTACGCAGCCGCTTCGATCATCCGGATACTCGGCACTGGTCGAGCTGCTGACCCGCTGCGAGCGAGCCGGTCTCACGATTGTTGAAATTCCGATCACCTTCACCGAGCGGGCGCATGGCCAGTCAAAAATTTCGCGCCAGGAGATCTTCCGCGCCATGCTGACCGTGATCCGGCTCGCAGGTCGCTCGTGACCCGACGGCGCTGGATCCAGGCCGTGGTCCTGCTCGCCGTTGGGCTCCTCATCCTCTATGGACTGCTCCGGACGGTCCATCCCTCCGAGGTCGGCGCTGCCATCCGGGGGGCGTCATGGGGGTGGATTCTCCTGGGAATGCTTTCCTCGATCGTGTTCATCGCGATCCGTAGCTGGCGCTGGCAGGTGATCCTGGCCGCATCCAGTCCACATGCGCGCCTGGACGATGCCGCCGCGGTAACCGCGGTCGGGTTCGGCGTCAACTCGGTCTCCCCCTTCAAGCTCGGCGAGCTGCTGCGAATCGGCGCCATCGCCCAGCGAACCGACATCGGGCTCGGGGAAGCCGGAGCCACCGTGGTGCTCGAGCGGATCCTGGACGTGCTCGCCTTACTCATCCTCGCGCTGGCCGCCGCCGCACTCTCTGGCAAGCGCTCGAGCGCCGGCGGCATCTGGCAGGGCCTGGCGGTGCTATCAGGGATTTCGCTCGCCGTTGGGGTCTTTGCCTATGTCATGGCCCTGAACCACCAGCGGACGATGGCCGTCGTGGAGTGGCTCAGTGGGCGCGTCCCCATGCGGTTCCGGCGGGCATTCGTCGAGCTGAGCGCCTCCATCCTGCGAGGCCTCGAACTGTTGCGATCGCCAGGGCGGTTCGCCCTGACAGGTCTCCTGAGCCTCGTGATCTGGATCGTCCCGACCTTGGGCCTGGTTGCCTACGTTCGCTCTGTCAGCGGAGCGCTCTCGTTGACGACCCTCTATCTGGCCCTCACCCTCTTCGTCATCAGCCAGGCCGTCAGCATTACCCCGGGATCGGTTGGCACCTACGAGGGCTTCTTCGTGCTGATCCTCAGCGCCTTCCACGCCGGTCCGGCCAGCCTACTCACCGCGGCGGCCGTGATCTCACACATCGGGGGGATCGTCGCCCTGCTCGCGGCCGGAGCCGTCGGCGCCCTATGGCTTCGCGTCAACCGGGCGTCTCTGCCAGTACGGGCGCAGCGCCCCGTCCCGAGTTAGCACCCCCCGCAGCTCGAGCATCGCCGTATACGTCGGCAGGATAAACAAGGTCTGACCACTCGGCGTCGCTTGAGCGGCCTGCCACAGTGCCGTTCGCCAGTCGGTCACCACCTCGATCCGGTCGGCCGGAATCTCGGCGTACTTCAGCCGAACGCGGAGGTCGAACGCCCGATCGCCGCTGACCACGATGTGCTGGTCGACATCCTTGAGCTGCTCGAAATCGACGTCCCAGATCCAGGAGACGTCCTGGCCGTCGGCGATCCGATCGTTCAGCGCTATTAAGAAGGATGTCGCCTTGCCGAACCGGATCGCGGTCCGGAGCACCTCGTTGAACCCGGTCGGATTCTTGGCCAGCAGCAGCACCGCGGGGTGACCGTCGACCACGGTACGTTCCATGCGCCCGAAGGCCGGCGTGAAGTTGGCCAGCGCTTCGGCGCCCTTCTTTAGTGGTATGCCGAGCGCCTTCGCCGCCGCCAGCGCCAGCACCACGTTGTAGGCGTTGTACAGGCCCGAAAGCGGAACCTCGACGGTGGCGCGCTCGCGGCCATCGCTGACCTCGAGCCGCATCCGCTCCATCCCCTCGATCTGCACCGACGTCGCCTTGAGATCCGGAACCGGCCGGTCGAAGTCGCCGGTTGGGCAGTGATAGTGGCCGACATGACCGAAATAAACGCCGTCGAAGATGAAG
>DASTJZ010000189.1:0-5970 GCA_035716185.1 Candidatus Dormiibacterota bacterium | reverse complement strand
ATCTATCGGCCAAATCTGCTCACCGATGTCGAGGGAACGCGACCGGGTCCGGCCCGCCGGCTCGCCAACCTCGCCGGTGATGCGATCTTGATTGCCGTGGGGACCCGGGTCTGGAATGAAGCCCTGGCCTGGTTGCGACGGCAGGGCAAGGTCGAGCCGCCGACGGTCGAGGCCCGGGATCAGTCCGAGGCCGCCGAGGAGGAGTCGCCGATGCATCCCGGCATCTCCATCCGTCCGCAGCGGTTTGGGGTTTCCCGCTAGCCGATCATGGCGAGTTGGGTCGCCGTCTAGTACGTCATCGAGCACAAGGACTGACGGCAACCCGGCGACGTACGTGGTAGAAGAGATTGATGGAGGAGCCCAGGGCACCCGAGCCCCCAGCATCGCCGCCCGCGCCTGACCAGCCGATCCGATATGTGGGCGGCCTTGGCGAGGTGCCTCGCGGTCCAGCCTGGCCGTTCATCGTCCTCGGACTGATTCCGCTCGTTCTCGTCATCGCCCTCGTTGCGTGGTGGAACCCGATTCGGTCGCTCGGCCGGAGCGCGGGGGCAACCATCGCCCCCTATTCCTTGTTCCTGACGGGAGCGTCCTGGTCGTCGGACCAGAAAATCGTCGGCGTCCCGGTGACCTTCAGCCTGGGTCTCGACAATGTGGACAAGCGCGCCATCAAAGGCCTCACGATGAAGTTCACGAAGCTCGATAGCCGGTGGGAGATCATCGATGCGAGCAGCCCCCAGACGAGTGCGCAGATCAACGGCTCATCGATCTTCTTTCCCGATGTCGTCAAGCCGGGAAGCAGCACCACGCTCGCCGTTCGCTTCCTCGCCGACAAGGCGATGGATACGGAGATCGACTTCACCTTGACCCCGGGCGATTCGTCGACGCCCGCCCATGTCCAGCTGAGAAATGGATCGTCGCTGAGCACGCTGGCCATCGATGGGAAAGTTCGCGACCCGATCGAGTCCGACGCCAACGCCTGGCTGACGGCGATCTATGACACCCATATCGTGAAAGGCCAGCTCGCCGTCTGGCAGATTCATGTTGCCAACACGGGCCCCATCGCCATCAACGGGATCCGGCTCAAGTTCACGGATATCCCTTCGGGCTTCGACTTCAGGGCCGAGACCTCCGCGACGGTTCTGCCGGACGGCCAGACGGTGCAGTTCGATACCACCCTGCCACCAGGCGGCCAAACGATTCTCCTGATTGGACTGACGCCCCAAATCACCGGGCACTACCAGATCCCAATCGAGGTCTACCTGGGCCAGTCCACGGCGCCGCTTTCATCAGCGAATGGAGGGCCACCCCTCAGCCTCGACCTCACGGTCCAGTAGCCGGGGCCGTGCTCTACCGGACCTCGGCGGCGGACAGCTGGCGATGGATGCGCCTGGACCTCGTAGTTCGCCTCATCCCGCTGACCCTGGTGCCGCTGCTGGTCGCTCGGCTGACCAGGACGCCGTTGAGCGCTTTTGGCTTGACGCTGGCGCATCCGCTCCGTGATCTGCTTCTGGCGATCCCACTCGGACTCGTGGGCTTCGCCGTGGCCGCCGCGTTCGCCGAGTACCTCGCCCGGCGCAACGGTCGGTGGTTTGTTCCCAATGGTCCGGACCTGGCTGCCCAGGCCGCCTACTACCTGTTGCTGAATGCGCCCATTGAGGAATGGTTCTTCCGAGGCTTCCTCCAGGGAAGACTCTCGACCTGGTTGAGGGCACCACTGCTCGCCGTGCTCCTTACCACGGCCGTCTTCGGTACCTATCACTTTCTCGATCGCTGGGGATGGCGACCGGTGGCCGGGGCGACGGTCGCGGGGCTCGGACTGGGCTTGATCTACCTCTGGCAGCCGCAGCCCCCGTCGTTGCTTACCCCCGTCCTGGTGCATGCGGCGATTACCTGCGGCTTCCTGGGCGTCGGCCCCTACGTGGTGTTTCGCTGGAGGCTGGCCAACCGGAAGATCCAGGTGAGTCCGGAAGCGGTGAGACAATGAGGCGGCTGTGGTAGATCCAACTCCCGAACCGCCAACCCCGCCACCGCCGCCCGATATCGCGCCGCCACCTCCGCCGCCGAGTGCGCCGCCGGTCACCGCCCAGGCGTTCAGGGCACTGACGCCGTTGCTGGCACTGGTCTGGATCGCCACCGGGGTTGGTTTGCTGGCCTACCTGCTGATCACCGGGCATTCCATCGTGGCGTCGGTTCTCCTGGCCGCCGGCACCATGCTGTACGTCCGAGGGCTCTTCACGGTCTTCCGGCGGGCAATGATCAACCGCGAGATCCTGCGCGAGACCCCAACGCGCGAACGGCGCATCGTCGATATTGGAAGAGCGGCCAGCTGGAGACGGATTCTCTGGCTCTCGGTGCTGACGGCGCTGTACTTCGGCTACTACACGATCGTCCTGAACCTCGACACCAAGAGCGCGGTGCTCGCCCTCCCGGACTTGATCGGCAGCGCGCTGACAGCGCTGGCCACCGTCCTGGCCCTCTTGCTGGCCAACGTCGCGCTCTTTTTTGGCCCCTTCCTCCTCTACGCCCGGATGGGATTGAACCCCAGCGACCCTGGCGACGCCAGCTGGCAGGTCAAGCTCTCCGACGTTCGTGGGCAGAACGCCGCCGTGGGCGAAATGCAGAAGATCCTCCGGCTGATCGAGCAGGGCAACAAATACGTCCAGTCGGGAGGCCTGCGCGAGCGCGGCATCCTGATGGTCGGCCCGCCGGGAACCGGCAAGACCATGCTGGCCAAGGCGATCGCCTCCGAGCTGCAACTTCCGATCATCGTCACCTCAGGCGCTTCCTTCGCCGGCATGTTCCTGGGAATGGACGTCCTCAAGGTGCTGATGATGTCGCGCATGGCGAAAAAACGGGCGAAGAAGTGGGGCGGCTGTGCCGTCTTCATCGATGAGTTCGACGTGCTGGGCAGCCGCCGGGCGGGCATGGGTGGCGGCGGCATGATGGGCGGAATGTTCGGCGGCGGCATGATGGCGCTCAACATGCTGCTGGTCGTCATGGATGGACTCGACAATCCCACCTTCTACCGGCGAGCCGTGCGCAAGCTCGTCAATGGCATCCTCGATGCCCTTTTCATCATTCCCCAACGAATCCGGTTGGGAGGACGCACAACGTCCCTCCGACTGTCGCCGCTCAAGCCCCCGCGGTACAACATCTTTTTCATGGGGGCCACGAACCGGCCCTCCGTTCTCGACGAGGCCATCACCCGCCCCGGTCGGTTTGGCCGGCAGATCATCTTCAAGATGCCCGATTTCGAGGATCGGAAGGACATTGCCGACCTCTATTTCAGCCGGGTGCGCCACGACGTCCGGCTGGATGAGCCGGAGACGCGCGACGAGTTTGCGCGCATCACCAAAGGCTATTCGCCGGCGATGATCCAGCAAGCCCTATCCGTCGGGCTGATGTATGCCTTCGAGCACGGACGGGAAGGCGTCATCTGGGACGACCTGCGCGAGGCGATGGCGAATATCGAGGCGGGGCTGGCGGAGCCGATCCAGTACACGGACAAAGAAACCCTGGCGGTTGCGCGCCACGAAATGGGCCATGCGGTGGCCAACCGATTTTTCCTTCCAGAGATGAAATCAGTGCGCCTTTCCATTCGCAAACGTGGGGGAGCGCTCGGCCACCATCAGGCGGTCGAGGCCGAGGAGAGTTTCGTCAAGTTCCGCTCACGGATCGCAGGAGAGATTCGGTGGGGCCTGGGCAGCATCGCGGTCGAGCGCGTCTTTTATGGGGAAAACACCAGCGGCGTATCGGGCGACCTGGCCAGCGCCACCCGCGAAGCGGCCTTCATGGTCGGCATCTACGGGATGGGTCCCGATCGACGCAACGATGAAGAGAGCCTGCGCGCCGAGATGATCGGCTTCCGCCTGATCGCACAGAGCGCCGGGCTGCAACCGCCCCAGGGAGACCCGAACCCGGTGGCCGCGATCCTGCACGAGCGGGACAAGGCCCGGGATGTCGCCCAGATCATGGGCAGCGCGTACGTCGACTGCTGGCGGCTGATGCTCAAGAACAAGGACGCCATCGACCGGCTGGCGCGGGTCTTGATGGAAAAGAAGGAATTGGTTGGGCGCGAGATCGATGAACTGCTCGACACGGTCCATCTTGTCGGGCCCGAGGCCGTGGACGCCTGGCCGGACTTCCTCTTCTCGCTCGATGGCGGGCCGCATCTGTGCCCGCGCTGCCACCGGTTATTGCCGGAAGGTGCCCGCTACTGCCTGAACTGCGGAGAGTCGATCGTCTCGCCCTTCAACCCGGCGCAGACGAGCGTGAAGAGCTAGCCTTCGGACTCGCCGAGCCACTCCCGCGATTTATAGCCCCAGTGATGCCGGGCAGAAATCCGGCGCACCGTTCCCGACCGGCTGCGCGTCACGAGCGATTCGGTCTCGGCCCAGTTCACGTGGTACTTCACGCCTCGCAGCACCTCGCCGTCGGTGATTCCGGTGGCCGCGAAGAAGACGTCGTCGCTGCGCACCAGGTCGTCGATCCCCAGCACTTGATCGAAGTCGGCGCCTGCCCCCTGAGCCTGCTCTTTTTCCTCTGGGGTGCGGGCGTACAGCTTGCACTGAATTTCTCCGCCCAGCGACTTCAGCGCACAGGCGGAGAGCACGGCTTCGGTAGCGCCTCCGATACCCATCAACACGTCCATACTGGTGCCCTCGATCGCCGTCATCAGGGCGCCGGCCACGTCGCCGTCGCTGATGAGCTTGATCCGCGCCCCCGTGTCGCGCACCTGCTTGATCAGGTCCTCGTGACGCGGCCGATCGAGGATGACGACCGTCAGGGCGCTGACCCGCATCCGCTTGGCGCGCGCGATCCTGTGCAGGTTGACGTGGACGGGATCCTCGATATTGAAGGATCCGGCGGCATCGGCGCCGGTCGCCAGCTTGTCCATGTAGGCGAGATGCTTGGCATCGAACAGCGCGCCATGTCCGCCTGCCATGGCGATGACCGAGATCGCATTGGGCAGGCCCTTCGACAGCAACGTCGTACCCTCCACCGGATCGACGGCGATGTCGACCTCTGGTGGGTTGCCCGTACCAATGCGCTCTCCGATGTAGAGCATGGGCGCCTCATCCTTCTCGCCCTCACCGATGACGACCACGCCGTCCATTTCGATCTTTCCCAGGGCATGGCGCATGGCCTGGACCGCCGCGCCGTCCGCCTGGTTCTTATCGCCGCGGCCCATCCAGCGGGCGCTGGCCAGGGCGCCGGCCTCGGTCACGCGGACCAGCTCGAGGGCCAGGTTCCGACTGATCTCGGGCGAGACGCGGGGCGTCTCGCGAAGCTGTTGCGCCACCATGCCTTACTCTAGCGGGCAAGCACCAGGAGGGGAGAAATAGTGGAGGCCGCCAGTCCGCCGCCGACGGTGACGTATCCGACCTGGACGCAGGCCGGCCCGATCCGCCGGCTTCGTGCCCTGCTCCAGACCTTCATCATCTTTCCGCTGATGGACTTCTTCTCCGACCTCAAGGTCATCAACCAGGGTCGGGTCAAGAGCATCAAAGGCGGCGCCATCTTCGTGTCGAACCACAGCAGCGCCCTCGATGCAGTAGTCATGCTGCAGGCGCTGCCCAATCGATTCCGCTACCGCGCCTTTGTCGTTGCCGCCGCCGACTCGATCTTCAAGCGCAAATGGGAGGCGACGCTCACCGAACTGTTGATCAACACCTTCCCGATTCCACGCGCGGGTGGCGCCCGGCCCGCGCTCGACCGACTGAAGGAGCACCTCGCCCACAATTGGTCGGTCGTGATCTTCCCCGAGGGAACGCTGTCGCGCACAGGCAACATCGGGACGTTCAAGAAAGGGGCGGCCATCCTGGCGATCGACGCCGGTGTGCCGATCGTTCCGGCCTACGTCGAGGGCCTCTACGAGATCTTCCCCCGCTTCCGTCGCATCCCCCGACGGCACCCCGCGGTCATCACCTTCGGCGATCCACTCAATCCCGAGCCCGGCGAAGATTACGA
>DASTJZ010000188.1:0-8365 GCA_035716185.1 Candidatus Dormiibacterota bacterium | reverse complement strand
TTGCTCCAGGGGCCCGCGGTTAGCCTGCAGCTCCGTCCATTGTTTGCTCATCGCGATTACCACCAGCACCGGCACGGACCGGGCGGCTTCGACATCGCCGAAACCACCGGCGGTTGGATCGTCGACGCCGGGAACGTGCGCAGTCACTTCCTGGCGCAACCCAACGGCGAGGCGCGGAGCCAGCCCGATTGGTACTGGCGCGTGCTGCACCGGGCAGAGCGCGAACGGGGGCTGGACGCCGAAGAGGACCTGTTCACGCCAGGCGTGGTCGAGGTATCGCTCGACCCGGGAGCTGATGCCGCGGTCGTGATTGGCACCGAGGCGGTTCCGCCCGGCTGGGATGTCGAGACATCGCTCGCGATGGCGCAGCAACGGCAGGCTGCCCTGATGGATCCCGGCACCAGCACCCCGCTCGCGGCCCAGCTGACGGCCGCCGCCGAGCAGTTTCGAGTCGCCCGCGGGACCACGACCCAGGGGACCGTCATCGCCGGCTATCACTGGTTCAGCGATTGGGGTCGCGACAGCATGATCAGTCTGCGGGGACTCGCCATGCGGCCGGGCTCGCAGTGGGAAGCGCGAGCCGTGCTGGACACGAACCTGCAGTACCTCGATCAGGGAGTCATTCCCAATCGCTTCCCCGACAGCGGTGAGATACCGGAGTACAACACGATGGACGCTACCCTCTGGATGTTCGAAGCCCTGGCCGCCTACGCGAAGGCGAGCGGCGACTGGCGCTTCGTCACCGACCGGCTCGACGCCCTCACCGGGATCATCGACTGGCACGTGCGAGGCACCCGGCATAACATCCGGATGGACGAACGCGACGGCCTGCTGTCCGGTGGGGAAGAGGGATACGCGCTGACCTGGATGGACGCCCGCGTCCAGGAATGGGTGGTGACGCCGCGGGAGGGCAAGCCGATCGAGATCAACGCGCTCTGGTACAACGCGCTGGGCCTGGTGGCCGACTGGTGTGAGCGGGCCGGGAAGCCGGCCGGCGGGTACCGGGTGATGGCGGCGCGGGTTCTCGAATCGGCGAACCGCCGCTACTGGTATGCCGATGGCGGCTACGCCTACGACGTCGTCGACGGACCGAAGGGCGACGACCCCAGCCTTCGGCCCAACCAGGTCATTGCGCTCGCCCTCACGTATCCGCTCATCGAGGGTGAACGGGCGCGAGCGGTGCTCGAGGTCGTCACCCGCAAACTGCTGACGCCATACGGGTTGCGCACCCTGGACCCGGACGATCCGCGGTACCAGCCCGCCTATCACGGCGACCAGCGTGCTCGCGACGCTGCCTACCACATGGGACTGGCCTGGCCCTGGTTGCTGGGACCGTACCTCGATGCGCATCGACGCCTGTCTCCCGATGATGAGGCCGTCGCCCGACTGCTCGAGCCATTCGTGGACCACCTGAGCGAGGCGGGCCTGGGGACGATCAGCGAGATCTTCGAGCCCGAACCGCCCTACCGGCCGGTGGGCTGCATCGCCCAGGCCTGGAGCGTGGCGGAAGTTCTGCGCCATGCCCTAGGCCGGCTATGACCGTCGTCGATATCAGCGTCCCGATCAAGAACGCGATGACCGTCTATCGCGGCAACCCGCCGGTCCGGATCCGGCCGGCCATGACGTTGCGGCGCGATGGTGTGAACCTCAGCGAGCTCTGCCTTGGGTCGCATACAGGCACCCACGTCGATGCGCCGAGCCATTTCATCGAGGGCGGGAAGCCGATCGACCAGATGCCCTTGCCGCGCTTCATCGGTCCCGCCTGGGTCGTGGATCTCCGCCAGGTTCGACAGGCCATCACGGCCTCGGACCTCCAGCACGCCCGCATTCCGAAGGACGCCCGGCGCGTTCTCCTGCGAACTCGAAACTCGCGCTTGTGGCATCCGGTGTGTCCGTTTCGGACCGACTTTGTTTACCTGGCTGCCGACGGCGCCGACTGGCTGGTCGAGCACGGCGTGCAGCTGGTGGGCATCGATTACCTGTCCATCGAGGGCTATCGCATCGCCGGTGCGCCCACCCACAAGCGCCTGCTTGGTGCGGGCATCCCCATCCTGGAGGGCCTCGACCTGTTCCGGGTGGCGGCCGGCCGCTGGCAGTTGGTGGCATTGCCCTTGCGCATCAGCGGTGGCGATGCCGGACTGTCGCGCGCCGTGCTCTGGAAGTGAGGCTTAGAGCAACCCCAGGTCAGCCGTGACCTGGTCGAGAATCTCCTGGCGCAAGGCGGCCTCGTCGCGCTCCCGGACGCTTTTCAGATTTCGAAAGGGACGATCGAGACCCATCCGCCCGTGGATTACCCAGGCGCCTCCCTGTGCAAAGGCCATCAGGTTGACCTCGTACTGCCGACCCTTGACCTTCCAGGCGAGCGTCCAGCGCGGCGGCTGGCGCTCGTACCCAATGCGGCCGCTGCCGCCGAGTTTCTCTCGGTTCACCGCCTCGAACTGCTCGCGGACGAAGGCATCGAGTGCAACCAGCAGCTCGAACAAGCGCTCCCGGTAATTCTCGACACGACCCTGCAGGTTGAAATCCGCTTCGGTGACCGGCATCCACCTCATGTTAAGTGGCCTCGATATATCGTTGACAAGACATATGTTGCATAAGTAATATGACACGCGTCCTGAGGGACGGAGGAGGCAAGCACATGGCAGCGCCAGGAAAGACCCGTCGGGTCGTCGCCAATTTTTCGCTATCGCTCGATGGAAGGGTGAACGGTCCAGGAGGCGACTACGACATGAGCTGGATCGTTCCCCACGCGATTACCGATGTGGCGCGCGACCAGATGATTGCCGTCACCCAGGCGGCCACAACGGTTCTCTTGGGCCGGAAGAATTACGAAGGGTTCGGCGCCTACTGGCCACCGGTTGCCGACAATGCATCGGCGGACCCACGGGATCGGGCCTTTTCACGGTGGCTCAACACTGTCGAGAAGGTCGTGTTCTCCTCGACGCTGAAGCAAGCGCCCTGGCAGAACTCTCGCATTGTGAACGCTGATCCGGCAGCGGTTGTCGGCGAGCTTCGTCGGCAAGATGGCGGTGACATCATCGTTCTCGCCAGCGGAAGCGTGATCAAGGCGCTGTTGCGGGCCGATGCGCTCGACCGCCTGAGCATCACGCTTTGCCCTGAGATAGCCGGCGGGGGCGCCCGCCTGCTCGACGATATGCCCGCCTCGTCGTGGGTCCTGGGCCAGAGCAAGCCAACCGAAAGCGGGGCCATATACCTGCGGTTCGACCGAGCCGGAAAAGCCTGATCGAGTTGTCCCCAAACTATCCACAGATTGTGGGAAACTTCCGTCTTGACAACAATATGTTGGGGTTTCACAATGTGATGGCCCCCGGATGGAAACGCAGATCGATGTCCAGCTGCTGACCCATACGCCCGATCCAACCCGGGTCATGTACGTCGCCTTTCGCACTTGCTACTCGAAGTTCACGCCGCAGCAAATCTGGGCCGATATCGACTCGGGCAAGATCTCCGAGGAGAAGATGAAGACGTTCATCTTCGACAAGCTCAAGAGCGGCCACTCGTCGCCGCGCACCCAGGTGTACTTCACCTTCGCGGTCAGTGGCCTGTCGCGCTCGGCCAGCCATCAGCTGGTGCGGCATAACAACGGGATCACCTTCGACCAGCAATCGCAGCGCTATTACGCCTTCAAGGAGGGCGATTTCCCCTTCGTCATACCGGAAACCTGGGAGCAGGCCGGGCTGCGGGAGGAGTACCTCGCGTTCATGCGCCGGGTGGGCGAGCTCTATGATCAGGCCCTCAAGGCGGGGGTTCCCGCCGAGGACGCGCGTTTCCTGTTGCCCAATGCGGCCACGACCAACCTGACGTTCACGGTCAACTTCGAGGAGTTCCTCCATATCGCCGACCTGCGCCTTTGCTGGCGGGCGCAATGGGAGATTCGCCACATGTGGGCCCGGGCTCGCAACGCGTTGAAGGCGCGTTTCCCCGAGCTGGCCAAGCCGGTACAGCCCAAGTGTGGCGACCAGCGGCTGGGCTATTGCGACGAGCCGATGGCCGAATACCTCAAATGCCCGCTGGGCATGCGCCGCATCCGACTGCACAAGGACGAGATCGTGGCCGCAGCCAAGGCCGGCCGAACGCTGGAATCGAGTCCCCTCAGCGAGTCCGATCTATCGCTGCTCACGCCGCGTCCCGAGTTCGAGAAGGTCCCCACAGGCACAAACTAGTAACTAGACTTGACATTCTAATAACCTGGACTTTATAGTCTTGGCATGGTCAAGACTGATCGGCGTGAAATCTTGAGTCGGGTCGCCGCCGGCACCATCTCTCCGGAAGAAGCTGCAGCGCAGCTCGATTCGATCAACGCCACCGAAACCGAAGCCGAGACGGCCATTCGCAAGGTGCGGGTGGTCAGGCAGCTGGGCGTGGTCGAGATCGTTGGTGATCCGAACGTCCGCGGGGCGGTCGCGGAGGGCCCACACGAGGCTCGTATCGAAGGCGATGTCATGGTCTTCGAGGGACCCTCAAACGGCGATGAGCCCGGCAGCTTTTTCTTTGGCATCGGGCGCAGCCTGGCAAACGAGAAGTTGCTGGTGCGGCTCAATCCCTCGCTGGCGCTCGACCTGCAGCTGCAGGCCGGCAGCTGCCGGGTCAGCGGCGTCGAGGGGCCGATCCGCGCCGATGTGCAGGCCGGTTCGGCGACGATCGAAGGTTTTGCCAAACCATTCGACCTCTCCGTGCAGGCCGGCTCGGTCAAAGCCTCCGGCTGCTGCAGCGAGGGTGAGTCGCGGATTGCTTGCGATGCCGGCAGCGTAACCCTGCACCTGGAGCGGGGGAGTGGCATGCGCGTGAGGGCCCGCGCCCACATGGGCAAGGTCGCCCTGCCCGACGCCGAGGTCACCGGTACGCATGCCTCGCATGAAGTCACGATTGGCGACGGCGGCGGCAGCCTGGTCATCAATACCAACATGGGTTCCGTGAAGGTGACGGCGGACCAATGACCGATGGCCTGCGGTCGGCGCCGCGCGATTGCCCCGTCTGCGGCCACCGGCTGGCGCTCACCCGGCTCAGCTGCAGCGACTGCCACACGGAGCTCTCGGGTGGATTCGAAACCTGTGAGTTCTGTGCGCTGGGGCACGACGACCGGGACGTCCTGCGCGTTTTCCTGGCGTCCCGGGGAAATATGAAGGAGCTCGAGCGACACCTCGGTGTCAGTTATCCGACGGCGCGCGCCCGTTTCGACGCGCTGCTGGCCAAGCTCGGACTGGGTGAGAAGGCCGCGCCCGACCCGCGGCTCGCCACACTGCAGGAGCTGGCCCGCGGCGAGATCGGCGTCGATGAAGCCGACCAGCGGCTTTCGTAGGAGGAGCAACCATGGTCAACCTCGATGCCATGCAGCGCTATTCATTCGACTATCAGCAAGCGCGTCTTGATGAGGCCGCTCGCTGGCGCCTGCTCGAGAGCGGTTCAGCCCCTCGAACGGCGCTCCGCCCGTCGTGGCGCAGGCGAGCCGCGACCGCGTTGCGGCGCACCGCAGACCGGCTCGAGCCGGCGCCGGCCGCGCCGCGGGTCGGCCTGTTGCGTGCGCTGGCGCATCGCGAAATCAGCGTGGACCAGGCGTTGCGCCTGCTCGAGGCCAACGGTCACCTGACGCGATAGGATTTCAGTCGTGCGCACGGCGCCGCCTGCTCCGCTGATCCGGGCCTGGATTCCCGAGCGATCCCTGGCCGTCGATGGCGGCCTCGTCATCGCCTTCAGCCTCTTTATCGCGCTGATGGCCCGGATCGCTATCCCCTTGCCGTTTACGCCGGTGCCGATCACCGGGCAGACCTTCGCGGTTCTTTTGTGCGGCGCGCTGCTCGGCGCTCGGCTTGGCACGGCCGCCACCCTGGCGTACGTCACCGAGGGGTTGCTCGGGCTGCCGGTTTTCGCGGCCGCAGCCGGCTCGTTCACGTATGGCTACCTCGCCGGCTTTGTGGCGGCCGCATTGGTGGTGGGCTGGTTCGCGGACCGAGGATGGACGCGCGACTTTCCGTTGACGATCGTGGCGATGCTCGCCGGCGAAGTCGCCATCTACTTCTTTGGCCTGCTCTGGCTGGCGCATCTCGTGCCGCCGGACAAGGTCCTGGTGTTCGGGCTGTATCCGTTCCTGATCGGTGACGCGATCAAGCTCGTCGCGGCCGCGCTCATCGTGCCGGCCGGCTGGCGGCTGCGCCGCGCCCGATGATTGCGTTCTGCTCGAACTGCGGATCGAAGACGCAGACGCGGCTGATCGCCCGGCAGCGGTTGAGCGTCTGCGATGCCTGCGACCGCATTTTCTTCCGCAATCCCAAGGTGGTGGTGACGGCGCTCATCGAAGACCACGGCCGCGTGCTGCTGGTCCGGCGCGACATCGAGCCCGGCCGCGGCCTGTGGGGACTCCCCGGAGGGTTTGTCGATTGGGACGAGCATCCGGAGCAGGCGATGGTGCGCGAGTGCGCCGAGGAAATCGAAGTCCGGGTCGAGCCGATCGAGCTGCTCGCCGTGGAGCACGTGATGACGCAGGACGAGGAAGGAATCGTCCTCCTGCCGTACCGGGCGCGACTGCTGGAAGGGGATCCCGCTGCCGGCGACGAAGTGCAGCAGGTCGGATGGTTCGACCCCGATCGGTTGCCGCCGCTGGCCTTCTCGAGTCATCGCAAGGTCCTGCAGCGCTGGTCGGAGGAAGTCCTCGCCCGCGGCGTCGCCTAGGGCCCCATCGCCATCGCCCGCAAAAGCATCGTTACCCGGACCGGTGATGCAGGCGAGACGGGCTTGCTCTACGGCGGTCGGGTATCGAAAACCGACGCGCGCACGGAAGCCTACGGCGCGATCGATGAAGCGATCTCTGCATTGGGCGTGGCTCGCGCACAGGTCGGCGAGCGGGAGCGTCACGCCACCATCCTGCGGATCCAGAGCGAGTTGTTCACGGTCGGAGCCGAGCTCGCCACCGACGCGGCTGAGTACACGAAGCTGCAGGAGCATTTCATGACGGTGACACCGGACTTCACCCGCCGGCTCGAGACCGAGATCGCGGCCCTGGAACGGACCGTCCCGCTACCGGACGCGTTCGTCATCCCCGGAGGGACCGCGGAGGCCGCCGCGCTCGATGTCGCCCGCACGGTCGTGCGCCGCGCCGAGCGCCGCATCGTTGGACTGCAGCAATCCGGCCAGCTGCTCAACCCCGAGGTGCTGCGCTACGTCAATCGCCTGTCGGATCTGCTTTTCATGCTGGCCCGCGCGGAGGAAGGATCAGCCGTCAAACCGCTGACGGGACGGCGAGCGGTCCGCAGTCCTCGAGCGCCAGCTCGCACTCCTCCCGCACCCAGGCGTCGTCCTCGCGGCTGAGCGCCGCCTCGAGCGCGCGGCGCGCGGATGCCCCGCCGAGCCTGCCCAGGGCCCAAGCAGCGTGGCCTCGGATCAACGGCTCGCGATCGCCGAGCGCGGCTTCCAGCGACGGGACCGAGGATCGATTGCCAGCGTTTCCGAGTGCGATGCAGGTGTTGCGTAGCAGTCCGGACCGGCGAGTCCGCCACACAGCGCTGTGGCGGAAACGATCGCGAAACTCTTCGTCGTCGATGGCTAGGAGGTCTTCGAGCCGAGGCCGCGCATCGATCAATGGACCGAAAGCATGGATGGCCTCGGCGTCGGGCGTCGGCGGAGGGGCCGCGGCATTGACGGGACAGATTTCCTGGCAGAGATCGCAGCCGAAGATCCAGTCGCCAATCAGCGGCCGCATCTCGCGCGGGATGACGCCACGGTGCTCGATCGTCCAGAACGAGATGCAGCGGCGGTTGTCCAGAACGCCCGGCTCCACCAGCGCGCCCGTCGGGCAGGCGCGGATGCAGGCATCGCAGCTGCCGCAGCTCTTCTTGATCGGCTCGTCCGTTTCGAGCTCGGCGGAGGTGACGATCTCGGCGAGCAGCACGTAGGAGCCGGTGCCGGGCACCAGCAGATTGGTGTTTTTGCCCAGCCATCCGATGCCGGCTCGCGCCGCGGCGGCGCGGTCCAGCATCCAGCCATGATCGACATAGGTTTTGGCGCGGTACCCCTGGTGGCGCAGCAGCCCGACCAACGGCAGCATCCGTTCCAGCAACACCCCGTGGTAATCGCGCCCGAGGGCATAGGAAGCGATGCGGCCGCGGGGTTCATCATTTGACCCCCTTCCCCGCCGTCCCCACAAGGGGGAGGGAGAATCTGAGGCCGTCAGCGCAGAGGGAAATGGATACGGGAAGGCGAGGGCGATGACGCTACGGGCATCCGGCGTCCCCCGTCGTGGATCGGCACTCGCATGTGCGCGGTCCTCGGACCACCAGGTGAGCCCATCCATCAAGCCTCGCGCCGTTCGGGTGGCCGCAGCCGTTTCAGCCTCGACAAATGGCTCGGCAGA
>DASTJZ010000187.1:0-2060 GCA_035716185.1 Candidatus Dormiibacterota bacterium | reverse complement strand
CCATCTACCTCGGCATGTTCCTAGGTCTGATCGGCGTGGCCATCGCGTTCGACAGTCTCTGGTTGCTCATGATGCTGGTGCCCTTCGCGCTCGTCATCCGCTACGGCGTAGTGCCCCGCGAGGAAGCCTATCTCGAGCGTAAGTTCGGTGACGTCTACCGCGGCTACCGCTCACGCGTACGGCGCTGGCTGTAGCGCCCCCTGATGGATGCCCGCGCACATCTGACGGATGACCTCCGCCGGGGTCGTGTGCGTCACAGCAAAATTCGCTGTCGATTGGCAGCTATGGGTCAAATGCGGAAAGGCTCACAGCGAGCAAATGTTGTCCGGTTTGCCCCCGAAAGATGGGGTAATCGGCCTGTCAGCTTGTGGATAGCGGAAAATTAGGGTGCTGCGCTTCAGGCTGATGGTGAAACGAGGTCCGCATCTGCGGCCTCAAGCATCAGAAGGAGAAGCGCAGCATGGACTATTTTGCTGGACTCGACGTGTCGGTCAAGGAGACGAGCGTCTGCATCGTGGATGATGCGGGCAAGATCGTGCGGGAAGCGAGAGTGGCGAGTGAGCCTGAAGCTCTCCTGCAGGTGCTGACGAACGCCATCTATCGCTTCAAGCGAGTTGGGCTGGAAGCCGGACCGCTATCGCAGTGGCTTTACAGCGTTCTCGTCGAAGCGGGCTTGCCGGTGATCTGCGTTGAGACGCGGCACATGAGGGCGATGTTGAAGGCGCAGATCAACAAGACAGACCGCAACGATGCGCGCGGCTTAGCGCAGATGATGCGGGTGGGACTTTATCGCCCGGTGCATGTGAAGACGTTACGCAGTCAGAAGCTTCGGGTGTTGCTGACCCATCGCAAGCTGCTTCAATCGAAGGCCATTGCCATCGAGAACGACCTGCGTGCCACCTTGCGCAACTTCGGTCTCAAGGTCGGCACGATCGGGCCGGTCAAGTACGAGTTGCGTATTAGGGAGCTTGTCGAGAACTTTCCCGATTTGGCCGTGCTGGTGGAACCGCTGCTCCTTGTCCGGCGGGTAATTCGCGAGCAGCTCGGTATCCTGCATCGCCGCTTGCTGGCTATCGTCCGGGACGATGATGTCTGCCGGCGCCTGATGACGATCCCTGGTGTCGGCCCTGTGGTCGCGCTGACCTATCGCGTCACGGTCGATGTGCCAGCCCGTTTCAGGAACTCCAAGGCACTCGGAGCAGTGTTTGGACTGACACCCTCCAAGTATCAATCCGGCGAGAACGACCGAACCGGCGCAATATCACGGTGCGGAGACGAGATGATGCGGATGATGCTCTACGAAGCGGCCCAGAGCATGTTGATGCGTTCGACGAAATGGTCCTGGCTCAAGGCCTGGGCGACGAAGGTTGCCAGGCATCGCGGGATGAAGAAGGCGATCGTGGCGTTGGCGCGTCGGTTGGCCGTGATCATGCACCGCGTGTGGGTTGACGGCACCGAATTCCGGTGGACGAGGCAAGTCGCAGCAGCTTGAGATCTGTGCAGGATCCAATGCAATAGGAGGAAATCGAGCTCCACCCCACGGTGGAATGATGTCCCTCGCGGGACGATGGATGAGGTGAGTTCGTATGTCCGCTTGAACCTGCCGTCACATTGACGGCAAGGTCGCCCGAAAGATTGTTCCACCTCGTCTTCGAATCCCATGATGGAAGGGCCCTTGGTGCCGAGTCCGAAGAGAAGCGAGAGCCCGTGAGCGACATCGACACTGGAGTTGGTGGATAGCCTGAAAGCGCTTGACCCCAGACGGCCGATTAGAGAAGCGGACATCAAAGCGCGTTGTCCATGCCCCGTGGCCCTCGTGGTTAGAAGCGGCCTTGGCGCTCCGGCTTCTGCTATCATTTCAGCAATGACGATCGGGATCACCGGACCCAGGCGGCGAGCGCCGTGGCGAGGCGCCGTGATAGTGCTCATCATCGCTGGCGTCGTCCTCTCGGTCTGCCTGATCCTGCTAGGGCTCACGGGCGATTTCCTGGTCGACTGGCTGTGGTTTTCCACGATCGGCTATTTGGGCGTCTTCTGGACGACCATCGCCGCCGAAGGCG